>NZ_MCSD01000061.1:0-79745 GCF_002872555.1 Vibrio sp. 10N.286.55.E10 | reverse complement strand
TCCAGCTGAGCTAAGGACGCGCAGTTTTCGATATCGGTATTCCCGATATCAGGGGTTCATAAAAGAAACCCTAAATAGTGGCGCGCTCTGGAGGATTCGAACCTCCGACCGCCTGGTTCGTAGCCAGGTACTCTATCCAGCTGAGCTAAGAGCGCACGGTTTTCGATATCAGTATTCTCAATATCAGGAGTTCACAAGGAAACCCTAAAGAGTGGCGCGTCCTGGAGGATTCGAACCTCCGACCGCCTGGTTCGTAGCCAGGTACTCTATCCAGCTGAGCTAAGGACGCACGGTTTTGATATCAATTCTCGACGAACGATTTATCAATATCAGGATTCACATTCTTATAAGAACTAAACCCTAAATAGTGGCGCGCTCTGGAGGATTCGAACCTCCGACCGCCTGGTTCGTAGCCAGGTACTCTATCCAGCTGAGCTAAGAGCGCACGGTTTAGTATCAACTTAGTCAATACAAGGATTTTCATTCATATAAGAAATAAACCCTTAAATAGTGGCGCGTCCTGGAGGATTCGAACCTCCGACCGCCTGGTTCGTAGCCAGGTACTCTATCCAGCTGAGCTAAGGACGCACGGTGTTCATTCATTAAGAATGAAGTTGTGAAATATATCACATTCTTCTTGCTACGAAGAAAAAAAAAGGCCATCGGCCTGTAATGAATGGCGGTGAGGGAGGGATTCGAACCCTCGATGCAGCTACAAACCACATACTCCCTTAGCAGGGGAGCGCCTTCGGCCACTCGGCCACCTCACCTAATTCATTATTCTCACATCACTTACAAGTAAGAGAAGAGAGAATGGCGCGTCCTGGAGGATTCGAACCTCCGACCGCCTGGTTCGTAGCCAGGTACTCTATCCAGCTGAGCTAAGGACGCACATTTACATTGTCTAAATTGCTAATTTTAGACTCGCAAGAAATGGCGGTGAGGGAGGGATTCGAACCCTCGATGCAGCTACAAACCACATACTCCCTTAGCAGGGGAGCGCCTTCGGCCTCTCGGCCACCTCACCGTCTTGCGGAGGCACATATTACGTTTTACCGAAAATATGTCAAACACTTTATTGAAAAAAATTGGACAAAAACACTCAACCGTTTGCTATTTAATCAAAGCGCTTGCAAATTGAACTTATAAGATTCAAATCGCGCTTTTTCCCTTAAAAATTAAGGTGAAAGATTGGCAATAATAAACAGCCGAAAACAATTATCTAATTTATCCAGCAGCAAGTGCTACCGCTGATGGCACAATACTACGGGATGCGTATTTTCGCCATAGGGGAAGCTAATAAATCTTGAGTTTTGCCAAACAAAATAGAGAGCAACAGTTCTGTTCAACCTTGTCTGTATCTCACAACATCACAAAGCATTCACTTCACAACTTTGAGCCCGATCCGTTATCCAACTCATCTATGTCATAATGAGTGTTTCGATTCCCCAAGATCAAAAAAGGCTAGCAACAATGCTAGCCTCTTCTCTACGCAAAAGTATTAGTAGTTGCCAGATGCAACGTTACCATTACCTTTTTCAGCTTGAATGCGCATGTAGATCTCTTCACGGTGAACAGATACTTCTTTAGGTGCGTTAACACCGATACGTACTTGGTTACCTTTAACGCCTAGTACAGTAACTGTTACTTCATCACCAATCATCAGTGTTTCGCCAACGCGGCGAGTCAAAATTAGCATTCTTTGCTCCTTGAGTAATCTCTAAATTTATCTAGCTACGAGAGCATTATCCAACAAAAGTTATATTTTCGTAAACTATCGATTGAGTTTATTTAACCAAAATGCACTTCTTTTTTAGGATAACCTTGTGTTTCACGCGCTACGATGTATGCATTGTGTAATATGTTAGCAGCCATATCGACTTGCGTTGGTGATATCACCAAAGTTAAAGACTGCTGCTGCAATAAGTGATGCTGTACATCAATTTCGCCTTCAGACAACAATCCATGTGAACTGACCACAATTTCTTGTGTTCGGCTTCCTACCACAGTTAACAAACTAACCTGTTCACTATTACGGATTTTCTCGTCAAAAACTAGTTTTAATTTGGCACTTATGTCTTGTTTAATAATGAGTGCTGCCCGTTCTGTTTCCTCGATCACACTACAGACTTCGATCCCCAACAGTTGGCAATGTGAAATGAAAGACGGTAAATCTTCATTCAAACACTCGATACGCACCATATCTCTTTGAATAGCGATACCAGCAATATCATTCAAACACTGATTACCCGTGATCAATGTGCCCTCGCCTTGTTCAAAGCTTGAAAGCACACGCAATGGCACGTTGTGCTGCCATGCATACTGAACACACGGAAGATGCAAAACCTTAGCACCTCGGCGTGCCATCTCTTCCATAGAAGGGAAGTCTAAAGTATCTAATTTTTGAGATTGCTTCACGACTCTAGGATCACAAGAGTAAACACCATCTACATCAGTATAGATCTGGCATTCTTTCGCCTGTAAGGCACCCGCAAGCGCTACCGCTGTAGTATCTGAACCACCGCGACCTAATGTTGTGATATCGCCTTTCGCATTGAATCCTTGAAAGCCTGCAACAATGACAATCTGGTTGTCATCTAACAGTGCTTGAATCGGGGCAGTATCAATACGCTCAATCGCTGCATTATTATGATTAGAATCCGTGTGTATCTTGGCTTGATAGCCAGTCATCGATGTCGCTTCATAACCTAACTTGTGTAACGTCATTGCTAACAAGGCCATGGAAACTTGCTCGCCAGCCGTTAACAGCACATCCAGTTCTCTAGCGTTTGGTACGCTATCAACTTGTGTGGCTAAGTTAACCAACCGATTTGTTTCACCTGACATAGCAGAAACGACAACCACAATCTGGTTCCCTTCATTTTTCGCTTCAATGATTTTTTCTGCTACATGATGGATTCGTTCAATTGAACCCACCGACGTTCCACCAAATTTCTGCACGATAAGAGGCATTTTCACCCGTCCTCACCTTCCCAAGACCAATGTCTATATATGACAAAAAAACACATACTCCGCGTCAGGGCGAAGCAATAAAAAATTAACCAAGGAGTCTAACGCCACCATTAGACTTCTTGGTTAATCTCAATCAAACCTTGTTTAAACACGCTTCCAATAGGCAAAATAAAAGATGCCCAATCAACTGATTGGGCATCTTTGTATCAATTACTTAAGCTTAAAGACGCTCTTCTAGCCAAGTACGCACAGATTTAAGTGCTTCTGGCAGTGCTTCAACGTCAGTACCGCCCGCTTGAGCCATATCTGGACGACCGCCACCTTTACCGCCAACTTGCTCAGCAACCATCTTAACAAGGTCACCCGCTTTTACTTTGCCGATTAGGTCTTTGGTGACACCAGCAATCAAGCCAACTTTACCGTCTGCTACGTTTGCGATCAGGATGATGCCGCTACCTACTTGGTTTTTAGCGTTATCAACCATAGTACGTAGGTTCTTGTTGTCTGCGCCTTCAATTGCAGCAACCAAAACTTTAGTACCAGAGATGTCTTCTACTTTGCCCATGATGTTTGCGCTTTCTGCAGCAGCCATCTTTTCTTTAAGCAGTTGGATTTCTTTCTCTAGAGATTTCGCTTTCTTAGCTGATTCAGCAAGCTTCTCTTCGTAAGCGTTAGCCTGAGCCTCTACTGCATCTAGAGCAGCTTCACCCGTTACCGCTTCAATACGACGAATACCCGCAGCAATACCACCTTCAGAGGTGATCTTGAATAGGCCGATATCACCCGTGTTACTTGCGTGGATACCACCACAAAGCTCAGTAGAGAAATCGCCCATAGATAGAACGCGCACTTCATCATCGTACTTCTCGCCAAACAGTGCCATTGCACCTTTTTCTTTCGCTGACTCGATATCCATGATGTTGGTTTCAATCACGTGGTTCTTACGAACTTGTGCGTTAACCAAACGCTCTACTTCTTTAATCTGTGCCGGTGTTACCGCTTCAAGGTTAGAAAAGTCAAAACGTAGGTTATCTGGCTTAACTAAAGAACCTTTCTGAGCAACGTGCTCACCTAGAACTTCGCGCAATGCAGAGTGAAGTAAGTGAGTTGCAGAGTGATTTAGTGAGATAGCAGCACGACGCTCAGCATCAACCGTTGCTTCTACTTTATCGCCCTTAGCAAATACACCTTCAACTAGCTCACCGTGGTGTGCAAATGCGTTACCTAGCTTCTGAGTATCTTGTACTTTGAAAAGACCCGACGCTGTTTTTAGTGTACCAGTATCACCACATTGACCGCCTGACTCAGCGTAGAATGGTGTCTCTTCAAGGATGATGATTGCTTTGTCGCCAGCCGATAGTGAAGATACCTCTTCGCCGTCCACAAATAGCGCAGAGATTTCACCAGCACCTTCAGTTGCTGTGTAACCACAGAACTCTGTGTTCGTATCTACTTTGATCGTCGCGTTGTAATCAGTGCCGAATTGGCCAGCTTCACGAGCACGCTTACGCTGTGCTTCCATCGCCTTCTCAAAGCCTTCTTCATCGATAGTAAAGTCGCGCTCACGAGCTACATCGTTAGTCAGGTCAGCTGGGAAGCCGTATGTATCGTAAAGTTTGAAAACTGTTTCGCCGTCAAGCTCTTTGCCTTCAAGTGCGTCTAGTGCGTCATTAAGAATAACCATGCCGCGCTCTAGAGTACGACCAAAGTTCTCTTCTTCAATGCGAAGTACTTTTTCAACAAGCTCTTGCTGTTTCTTAAGTTCATCTGCCGCAGAGCCCATCACTTCAGCCAGTACACCCACAAGTTTGTGGAAGAACACGCCTTGTGCGCCAAGCTTGTTACCGTGACGAACTGCACGACGAATAATACGACGTAGAACGTAGCCACGACCTTCGTTTGAAGGCATAACGCCGTCAGCGATTAGGAATGAACAAGAACGGATATGGTCAGCAATAACGCGTAGCGATTGGTTAGATAGGTCGTCATGACCCACAACTTCCGCTGTCGCTTTGACTAGCTTTTGGAATACATCAATTTCGTAGTTAGAGTGAACGCCCTGCATGATTGCAGAAATACGCTCAATACCCATACCTGTATCTACAGCAGGCTTAGGTAGCGGTTCCATTGTACCGTCAGCGTGACGGTTGAACTGCATGAATACGTTGTTCCAGATCTCGATGAAACGGTCACCATCTTCTTCAGGTGTGCCAGGACGGCCGCCCCAGATGTGCTCACCGTGATCGTAGAAGATTTCAGTACATGGACCACAAGGACCTGTGTCACCCATCGTCCAGAAGTTATCAGACTCGAACTGTTTACCGCCTTCTTTGTCGCCAATGCGAACGATACGGTCAGCAGGAACACCTACTTTTTTGTTCCAGATATCGAATGCTTCATCATCTGTCTCGTATACCGTTACCAGCAGACGGTCTTTTGGCAGTTGAAGAGTCTCAGTCAGGAATTCCCAAGCAAAGCCAATCGCTTCTTCTTTGAAGTAGTCGCCAAAGCTGAAGTTGCCTAGCATTTCGAAGAACGTGTGGTGACGAGCCGTGAAACCTACGTTTTCAAGGTCATTGTGTTTACCACCCGCACGTACACAACGCTGAGCCGTAGTTGCTCGAGTGTAGGCACGCTTTTCGGCGCCTAAGAAGCAATCTTTGAATTGGTTCATACCTGCGTTAGTAAATAGCAGGGTTGGATCGTTATGTGGAACTAACGATGAACTGTCTACGATTTGGTGTTCTTTGCTCTCAAAGAACTTAAGGAACGCGTTGCGAACCTCATCAGTGCTCATGTACATGCAGCTCTTCCTGAAAATAGTCGAGTTAGAATTTTGCCGTATTGTAGATCATGGTTAAGGCTTCGACTAGTTTTCTTGTAGAAAAGACACCCTTGGGCAGGATTTTAGTGGGAATTCGATAAAATGAAGAATATTCCACTATATCTAGCCGTGGAAAAGCAGAAGTAAATCGACGACCTAGTACCGAAGAAACTCAGTCAACGAATGAGAGTTGACCAAATACATGCTCGACGGAACTGCTCCAATAAAAAAGCCCCGCATAAAATATGCGAGGCTTTAAGTTCTTTCAAGCGGATGCTTCTTTCAAACATCTACTCTATAAAACGTTAGCTTATAGCTCTTCGTTTTCTTCTTCTTTCTCTACGTCTTTCTCTTCAAGAACAGCAGGAGTCAGTAGTAACTCACGAAGTTTAGTATCGATCTCTAGAGCAACTTCTGGGTTTTCACGTAGGTATTTACCAGCGTTAGCTTTACCTTGGCCGATCTTATCGCCTTTGTAGCTGTACCAAGCGCCCGCTTTTTCTACTAGCTTATTCTTAACACCTAAGTCGATAAGCTCACCTTCGCGGTTGAAGCCTTTACCGTAAAGGATTTGAGTTTCAGCTTGTTTAAATGGTGCAGCAATCTTGTTCTTAACAACCTTGATACGAGTTTCGTTACCAACAACTTCATCACCATCTTTAATCGCACCAGTACGGCGAATATCAAGACGAACAGATGCGTAGAACTTAAGTGCGTTACCACCTGTTGTTGTTTCTGGGTTACCGAACATCACACCAATCTTCATACGAATTTGGTTAATGAAGATAGCCATACAGTTAGACTGCTTAAGGTTACCCGTCAGCTTACGCATCGCTTGAGAAAGCATACGAGCCTGAAGACCCATGTGACTGTCGCCCATTTCGCCTTCGATTTCTGCTTTTGGTGTTAGCGCTGCTACTGAGTCAATAACAAGTACATCGATTGCACCTGAACGAGCCAGTGCATCACAGATTTCTAGCGCTTGCTCACCCGTATCTGGTTGAGAAACAAGAAGCGCATCGATATCAACACCAAGCTTTTGAGCGTAGATAGGGTCTAGTGCGTGTTCCGCATCAACGAAAGCACACGTCTTGCCTACTTTCTGTGCTGCAGCAATAAGCTCAAGCGTTAGCGTTGTTTTACCTGATGATTCTGGACCGTAAACTTCTACGATACGCCCCATCGGTAGGCCACCAGCACCTAGTGCGATATCTAGAGATAGAGAACCTGTAGAAATAGTTTCTACGTCCATTGTGCGGTTATCACCAAGACGCATGATAGAACCTTTACCAAATTGCTTTTCAATCTGACCAAGGGCTGCGGCTAACGCTTTTTGTTTATTCTCGTCCATCTCTATCTCCACATAATCGGTTGTCTCAACAAGCGATCTAGAATCTATTTCTAACCCACATAGGGGTGACTAATTGGCTTTCATTATACTGTTGATTCATACAGTGTCTATACCTGTATGAAAATAATTTGTACAAATGTTACTTACCTTCCATTGATAGGTAATCATAAATAACTTGCAGGGCATGGTGCGTGGCTTGTTGGCGTACTTGTGATCTGTCGCCTGTAAATACATGCGTTTCTACTTTATCCCAGCCATTTAGCGCTTTCCACGCGAAGCATACTGTCCCAACAGGCTTATCTTCGGTCGCGCCACCTGGCCCGGCAATGCCACTGATCGATACAGAGATAGTCCCGTTTGAGTATTGCAATGCCCCGCTCGCCATTTCTATGACGACAGGCTCACTCACAGCGCCGAACTCAATCAAGGTTTTAAGCTGCACACCTATCATCTCTTGCTTGGCTTCATTGCTATAAGTAACAAAAGCGCGATCAAACCACCCAGAACTGCCCGCAATGTCAGTGACTGCAGTCGCGACACCTCCACCAGTGCAAGATTCAGCCGTCACTAACACTTGTTTGTGTTTAGCGAGTAAATGTCCAAGCTGTTCACTAAGGTCTTGAGTCATCTGCATCATCAGCTTCCCTTTATTTGCTGTCATATCATTTGGATTCGCATCTTTTCGCATCAGCCGCTTTTCGCACGAAACGCTTTCACGTATCCTAAGCCGCAATAGAAATAAACGAAAGAAGTTAACTGTGAAAGCCGATCAAAAACATACTCCCATGATGCAGCAGTACCTAAAACTGAAAGCAGAAAACCCAGAAATTCTGCTGTTCTACCGCATGGGCGATTTCTACGAGCTTTTCTACGATGATGCTAAAAAAGCTTCTCAACTCCTCGATATTTCACTGACTAAACGCGGTTCATCAAATGGTGAACCGATTCCGATGGCGGGTGTTCCATACCATGCCGTTGAAGGATACCTTGCAAAGTTAGTGCAACTTGGTGAATCCGTAGCAATTTGTGAACAGATTGGTAATCCAGCAACTTCAAAAGGCCCTGTTGAACGTGCTGTTGTACGTATCGTCACACCCGGCACCGTGACCGATGAGGCATTGCTTTCTGAGCGTATTGATAACCTGATTGCAGCCATCTACCATCACAACGGTAAGTTTGGTTACGCGACACTGGATATTACCTCCGGTCGATTCCAACTTTGCGAGCCAGAAACCGAAGAAGCAATGGCCGCAGAACTGCAGAGAACCTCACCACGTGAGCTACTGTTCCCTGAAGATTTCGAACCTGTAAATCTAATGGCGAGCCGTAATGGCAACCGCCGCCGCCCTGTATGGGAATTTGAATTAGATACCGCTAAGCAGCAATTAAATAAACAATTTGGTACTCGCGATCTGGTTGGCTTTGGCGTAGAAAGCGCAAAACTGGGTCTATGTGCGGCTGGTTGTTTGATCCAATACGTGAAAGATACCCAACGTACAGCCCTTCCTCATATCCGTTCACTGACGATGGATAAGCAAGATCACTCAGTGATCCTCGATGCTGCGACTCGCCGCAATCTAGAGATCACGCAAAACCTTGGCGGTGGCACAGATAACACTCTTGCTGAAGTGCTTGATCACACCGCAACTGCGATGGGCAGTCGTATGCTCAAGCGCTGGTTACATCAACCAATGCGCAATATCTCTGCACTCGATCAGCGCTTAGATGCGATTGGTGAGATGAAAGATTTGGCTCTATTCACAGAGCTACAGCCAACATTAAAGCAGATTGGTGATATCGAGCGTATTCTTGCTCGTCTTGCTCTTCGTTCTGCTCGTCCACGTGATATGGCACGACTTCGCCAAGCGATGGAATATTTACCAGAGCTAGCTGAAACACTGACGCAGCTGAAACACCCATACCTGACTCAACTTGCTCAGTATGCCTCTCCTGTGGATGAGGTTTCTGAGCTACTTGAGCGTGCAATCAAAGAGAACCCACCCGTGGTTATCCGCGATGGCGGTGTGATTGCTGAAGGCTACAACGCCGAGCTAGATGAATGGCGTGACCTTGCTGCGGGCGCAACCGAGTTTCTGGATAAGCTTGAGCAAGAAGAGCGTGAACGCCATGGCATCGACACGCTAAAAGTTGGCTACAACAACGTACACGGTTTCTTCATCCAAGTGAGCCGTGGGCAAAGCCACCTTGTGCCACCACATTATGTTCGTCGCCAAACGCTAAAGAACGCTGAGCGCTATATCATTCCTGAGCTGAAAGAACACGAAGACAAAGTGCTTAACTCTAAATCGAAGGCACTGGCTATCGAGAAGCAGTTGTGGGAAGAGTTGTTTGATTTGCTACTACCATATCTAGAACGACTACAAAACATCGCTTCTTCAGTATCTCAACTTGATGTACTACAGAACTTAGCTGAACGTGCAGATACTCTTGATTACTGTCGACCAACGATGACGGAAGCAGCGGGTGTACAGATCCAAGCAGGTCGTCACCCAGTAGTAGAACAAGTGATGGACGAACCTTTCATCGCCAACCCTATCGACCTAAACGATCAACGTAAAATGCTGATCATTACAGGTCCAAACATGGGTGGTAAGTCGACTTACATGCGCCAAACTGCACTCATCGCATTGATGGCTCATATCGGTTGTTATGTTCCAGCTGAAAGCGCGACTATTGGCTCTATCGACCGTATCTTTACGCGTATTGGCGCATCCGATGATTTGGCTTCTGGCCGTTCAACCTTCATGGTTGAGATGACAGAGACCGCTAATATTCTGCACAACGCAACACCAAATAGCCTTGTGCTAATGGACGAAATTGGTCGTGGTACCAGTACTTACGATGGTTTGTCATTAGCTTGGGCAAGCGCAGAATGGCTAGCCAATCAGATCAATGCGATGACGCTGTTTGCAACACACTACTTTGAGCTAACTGAACTGCCTAACCAACTTCCAACACTGGCCAACGTCCACTTAGACGCAGTAGAACACGGCGACAGCATTGCCTTTATGCACGCGGTTCAAGAAGGTGCGGCAAGTAAATCTTACGGCCTAGCGGTTGCAGGGTTGGCAGGTGTACCAAAAGCGGTGATCAAGAACGCTCGCGCGAAGCTAACACAACTCGAAGCATTGAGTATTGAGTCTCCAACATCGAAGCCAAGCGGCGTTGATATTGCAAACCAACTGAGTCTGATCCCTGAACCAAGCGAAGTAGAACAAGCATTAGCGAACGTGGATCCTGATGATCTAACTCCTCGTCAAGCATTAGAAGAACTTTACCGTTTGAAGAAGCTGCTTTAGTTTAAATAGCCAAGCGCTGTGGTTTCTAGCTGAAGTCAAAATTAAACCAAAAGCTAAAACTAAAAAACGCTGACATTAGGTCAGCGTTTTTTTATTTCGATATCGTGGAATATCGTTTAGTCGTTTTCAACGTTGAACAGGTTTTCCATGTTCAGACCTTGCTTGATCAAAATCTCACGTAGACGGCGAAGACCTTCAACTTGGATTTGACGAACTCGCTCACGAGTCAGGCTGATTTCACGGCCAACTTCTTCTAGCGTTGACGGTTCATAACCCAGTAGTCCAAATCGACGTGCAAGTACCTCTTTCTGCTTAGGATTCAATTCATCAAGCCAGAAGATCAGTGAGTTCTTGATATCGCTATCTTGAGTTGAAACCTCAGGATCTGAATTGTTGATGTCTGGAATAATATCCAAAAGTGCTTTCTCACCGTCACCACCAATTGGCGTATCTACAGAACTCACTCTTTCGTTTAGACGAAGCATCTTGCTCACATCACCAACCGGCTTATCTAGCTTAGAAGCGATCTCTTCAGCTGTTGGTTCGTGGTCAAGCTTTTGTGATAGTTCTCTTGCAGTACGTAGGTAGATGTTCAGCTCTTTCACAACATGGATTGGCAAACGGATGGTGCGAGTCTGATTCATCAACGCACGTTCAATGGTTTGACGAATCCACCATGTTGCGTAAGTTGAAAAGCGGAAGCCACGCTCTGGGTCAAACTTTTCTACGGCGCGAATCAAGCCTAAGTTGCCTTCTTCGATTAGATCGAGAAGTGCCAAGCCACGGTTGCTATAACGACGAGAAATTTTTACCACCAAACGCAGATTACTTTCGATCATGCGTTTACGTGCTGCTTCATCACCGCGTAGAGCTCGACGTGCATAAAGCACCTCTTCTTCTGCGGTTAATAGTGGTGAGAAACCGATTTCGCCTAGATACAGTTGAGTAGCGTCTAAGCTTTTAGACGTAACTTCAACTTCTTCTTTCGCTTCGGTTTTCTTAGTGACTGTTCGTTTTGCTTTTCCAAGAGCTTCCGGTTCCGTGGTTGCTTGGTTAAGATCGAACTCTTCTTTGGTTACTGCATTGCTTATACTCATAACGCCTCCCCCTGGCGAAATTAGCATGACATTACAACTTCATATGTCGCTAAATGACTATGTCACTCCATACAATACGTGATTTTCACATATTGTATTTAAGGTAAATATCGTTTTGGATTAACGGATTTACCTTGGTAACGAATCTCAAAGTGCAGCCTAACACTGCTGGCTCCAGAGCTTCCCATTGTTGCAATCTTCTGCCCTGGTTTCACACTTTGCCCTTCAGATACTAATAGTCGGTCGTTATGCGCGTATGCACTTAAGTAATTATCATTGTGCTTCACAATCACTAGATTGCCGTAGCCTCGTAGTGCATTACCCGAATAAACAACCGTTCCCCCTGCAGTAGATACTATTGGCTGACCTCGCTGTCCTGCTATGTCTATGCCTTTATTTCCTTGTTCGCCTACAGAGAAATTCTTGATTACTCTCCCTTTAGTTGGCCATAACCATTTGGATACTTTATCACTTGTTGGTTTGGTGGGCGGTGTAACATTCTGTTTACCTTTAGAACCAACATACTCCTTTGATTTGGATTGTTCAACCTTCTTTGGTGGATCTTTTTTCACCACTTTGGTGGTAGTTTGAGCTGGAGCAGATTTAGAGTTTTTACTCTTTTGCGGCGTTGTTTTCGGTTTACTTGCCACAGATGACGTTGTCGATGCCGCGACAGGCGCAGCAACAGCTGCTACCGCTACCGTTGACTTACCATACGCTGGCGCGTTGTAACTAGGACGCCACAACTTAAGCTTCTGCCCTGGGTGGATAGTGTAAGGCGCAGACAACTTGTTATAACCAATGAGGTCTTTAACGTCTTTATTGGTGACATAAGCGATGAAATAAAGCGTATCGCCTTTTTTCACTTCATAGTAACTACCGCGATAACTACCACGATCAATCGATGAGTAATTCTTGTTAAGGCTTGAAACCGGCGCAGGCGAATTCGCTGCACACCCAACAAGGGCACAGCTAAGCAGTAAAGTACTTCCTTTAAACAACTTCGAACGCATCGACTCTCTATCCACCTACACCATTAGTCTTGTTATTAAGCTAGTTCACCAGGAACAAGAGGTACAAATCTCACCATTTCGATAACACTCGACAAAAATTCATCGCCGTGACGAACGATCTTCAACAGTTGTTGTTCATCATCCCCAACAGGAATCAGTAAACGACCGCCATCTTTCAGCTGTTGCAGAAGCGCTTGAGGAATCGACTCTGCAGCAGCGGTAACAATAATCGCATCAAAAGGCGCCTTTGAAGACCACCCTTGCCAACCATCACCGTGCTTAGTTGAAATATTGTAGAAATCGAGTTGCTTCAACCTGCGTTTAGCATCCCATTGTAGCGACTTTATTCTTTCAACCGAATAGACATGATCAACAAGCTGAGCCAATACCGCGGTTTGGTAGCCAGAACCCGTTCCGATCTCCAAAACTCGGCTATCTTGTTGTAACTCAAGCAGCTCTGTCATTTTGGCAACAATGTATGGTTGGGAGATTGTCTGACCCTGTCCGATCGGCAGCGCATTATTGTCATAAGCTTGATGGTACATCGCCTGTGATAAAAAGCTCTCTCTCGGCAGTTGGTAAATAGCATCAAGAACCTTTTGATCTCGGATGCCATTTTCAATCAGAAAAGTAATTAAGCGCTCGGCTTGTGGATTGCTCACTTACTTCTCCCCTAACCATGTTGTCATCGCACCTAACGACTCGTGTGCCGTTAGATCAACTTGTAACGGTGTTACCGATATAAAGCCATGCTCGATTGCGTAAAAATCGGTACCTTCGCCGGCATCTTGCTCTTTGCCCGGAGGGCCGAGCCAATAGATATCGTGACCACGAGGGTCTTTTTGCTTAATCATATCTTCAGAGTGATGACGAGCACCTAAGCGTGTCACCTGAGTACCAGACAGTTGTTCTAAGGCTAAATCAGGAACGTTCACGTTCAATAAGCGATTGGTCGGGATTGGGTTTGCTAAATGTTGTTCGACAATACGACGAGCAATCGCTGCCGCTGTCTTAAAATGTTTTTTACCCACCAACGAAAACGCCACCGATTGAACGCCTAGAAAGTGCCCTTCCATTGCTGCTGCCACCGTACCTGAATAAAGCACGTCATCACCAAGGTTAGCACCGTGATTAATGCCCGTTAATACCAGATTAGGCATGTCATTCTTTAGCAGTTCGTTTAACGCAAAATGCACACAGTCGGTCGGTGTTCCTTGTACCGAATAGGTATTTTCAGCAATCTCTTGAACGCGTAAAGGCTGTTCTAAAGTTAATGAATTTGAAGCGCCTGAACGATTACGGTCAGGTGCCACAATGATAACTTCAGCAAGATCACGTAGTTCATCTGCTAGCTCATGAATACCTTGAGCATGCACACCATCATCGTTGCTGAGTAAAATCTTCATTCTGTATCCTTTCTTCATATTCCAGTGCTAAGTGACTTAAATTCCAATATTAAGTCACTTAGTGCCAAGCAGAATCATTACTGCTCGTAGCTTCTTTCTACGTGTACTTCTTCAACCAATTCACGAACGATAGCCGTCGCAAAGCAGCCTGCATCAAGAGAGAACTTCAGAGTGACATTATCTTCACTCACTTCCCACGTTAGATCAGTAGGTTTCAGTGACGCTTCACGGCGGTCATGACGCATGCGATTACCACGAATTAGAGCCATCAAATCCGGTTCAGCATCAAGGTGTTTCTGCTCTAAAGCTTGAGACTCATCTGTTGTTGGCAAAGCGTTATCTCCGGCCAAAGCCACAGTCACCAATGCAGTACCATTCGCGATATCTTGCTTTACAGCTTCAAGGTTTTCAGCCGTTACCGTTAGTTGAGCACCGTCTTTCACCACGATATCGCCAACCAATGCCGATGCAAACACATCTTGCTCAATACGGTCTGAAAGGATCAAGTTGTAAATCCACGAGCGAGCCGCAGAAAGATACAAGCTGCGTTTATTCTGGTTACGAGTACGAACGTTATCGCGGCCCCAACGACGAGCTTCAGATAGGTTGTTACCTTCATTACCAAAACGCTGAGCACCAAAGTAGTTTGGCACGCCCACTTGAGCGACTTTTTCCAAACGCTTTACCACATCTTCACAATCCGTTACTTCAGACAAGGTCAACTCAAATTGGTTGCCAACTAAATCGCCCGGACGTAACTTTTTGTTATGACGTGCTGTCGCTAGGATTTCAATACTTGGGTATTGTGCTAAGAACGCTGAAAAGTCAGGCTCACCTTTCGGTAGGTGGACGCTCAACCACTGCTCTGTCACAGCGTGACGGTCTTTCAAACCCGCCCAGCTCACATCTTTCGACTTAACACCGCAAGCTTTAGCCAGCTCGTTTGCTACGAAACTCGTGTTTTCACCAGTTTTACGAATACGAACCATTAGGTGCTCGCCTTCACCAGTAAACTCAAAACCCAAGTCTTCATTAACGACAAAGTGTTCGGCTTTTGCTTTTAGTTTTGCTTTCGCAGTTGGTTTACCGTTTAGATAAGCCAATGAAGATAAAATATCTGACATGCTGTTCTTTTCGTGTTGGTGCTTACGCACTTTTAGTAATTAGGACCACCGCTTCACATGCGATGCCCTCTTTGCGACCAGTAAAACCTAAACGCTCAGTAGTCGTCGCTTTTACATTCACATTGCTAATGCTGGTTTCTAGGTCTTGAGCAATAGCTTGGCACATAGAGTCTATATGAGGGGCCATCTTTGGAGCTTGCGCCATGATAGTAATATCGGCATTACCAATCACGTAACCTTGTTCTTTTACTCGACGGTAAACATCTTTCAGTAGTTCACGGCTATCCGCGCCTTTCCATTCGTCATCAGTATCAGGGAAATGACGACCAATATCACCCGCAGCAATCGCACCTAATAAAGCATCACACAACGCATGAAGAGCAACATCACCGTCTGAGTGTGCAATAAGACCTTGCTCGTAAGGAATGCTTACACCACCAATAATTACCGGGCCTTCACCACCAAACTTATGTACATCAAAGCCATGGCCAATACGAATCATCATTATTCCTTATTCTGACTTAAATAGAACTCAGCAAGCGCTAAATCTTCAGGCTGAGTAATCTTAAAATTATCTGAGCGCCCAGCCACTAAAGCCGGCGATAAACCTTTCCATTCAAAGGCTGAAGCTTCATCAGTAATTGAAGCGCCATGTTGCAACGCCTCACTTAATGCCTTCCACAGAGGCTTTGCTCTGAACATTTGCGGCGTAAGTGCATGCCATAAATCCGCTCGCTCAACGGTATGCTCGATCTGCCCTTGAGCACCTCGCTTCATCGTGTCACGAACTGGAGCCGCTAAAATAGCCCCGACATCATGGCTCATCGCGCCGGAAATTAGCTTGTCGATATCACTTAGCTGAACACACGGCCTTGCCGCATCGTGAACCATTACCCAGTCACCAAGTTGCTGCTCAGCGATATAGTTTAGCGCAGAGAGTACAGAATCCGCTCGCTCGCTTCCACCAGACACTCTGATCACTTGTGGGTTCTGATTAAGGGCCAGCTCTGGGTAGTATGGGTCATCATCGCTGATCGCAACGACAATTTGAGCGACTTGTGGGTGAGACAGTAATTTCTCAACGGTGTGCTCTAGAATCGTTTTGCGGTTAATCTTGAGGTATTGCTTCGGACGGTCTGCCTTCATTCGGCTGCCGACGCCCGCCGCAGGTACAACGGCAATCACGCTTTGAAGTTGAGTCGACATTAATGGGATTCCTCACCAATGATGCGATAAAACGTTTCGCCTTCTTTAACCATTCCAAGCTCATGACGTGCGCGTTCTTCTATCGCGTCTAAGCCTTGGCGTAGATCGTCAATTTCAGCAAACATTTCTGCATTTCGAATATGCAGCTTTTCATTCACTTGCTGTTGAACTTGGATTTCGTTGTTCACACCGTAGTAATCAGAAATACCATTTTTACCGAGCCACAGTGTGTGTTGTAGCCAGCCAAACACTATGAGCAGTACTAAAGCAAAAATTCGCATAACACCTTTCGCCGGTTGAAAAAGAAGGAACTAGAATAAGGCACATATATACCATAATGAGCTTATTGGTGCGAGATATGTGGTGTCAGGGAATCAATAAGTCGGGGAATTATTGTTATTCGAAATCCACAATGAGATTCCCGACTCCCTTCTCCCTCAGTCTCGAGAATGACGGATTTTAGATATAACAAGGAGAGCTTTAGATCCTAGAGCTCCTTTCCTACATTTTCTACATTTTCTACATTTTCTACAGGCAAAAAAATGCCCCGCATAAGCGAGGCATTCAAAAGCATTAGTGCATAATTCTAACTAGTTGCTGCTGTAGCAAGGCAACAAAGAAGATTCAGCTATGGAGCATAGTTTCCTATGTGACTTAGTGAACCTTCTGCAGTTAACGCAGCTACAGTGCGAAATAGGACGAATTATTGACCTTTAACTTCTTTAAGACCGTTGTAAGGAGCTTTAGAACCTAGAGCTTCTTCGATACGGATTAGTTGGTTGTACTTAGCAACACGGTCAGAACGGCTCATAGAACCAGTTTTGATTTGACCTGCAGCTGTACCTACCGCTAGATCAGCGATAGTTGCATCTTCAGTTTCGCCAGAACGGTGAGAGATTACTGCAGTGTAGCCAGCGTCTTTAGCCATCTTGATAGCAGCTAGAGTCTCTGTTAGAGAACCGATTTGGTTGAACTTGATAAGGATAGAGTTAGCTACGCCTTTCTCGATACCTTCAGCAAGAATCTTAGTGTTTGTAACGAACAGATCGTCACCAACGATTTGAAGCTTGTCGCCTAGAAGTTCAGTTTGGTGCTTGAAGCCATCCCAATCTGACTCGTCAAGACCGTCTTCGATAGAAACGATTGGGAAGTTGTTCGCTAGCTCAGCTAGGTAGTGGTTGAACTCTTCAGAAGTGAAAGTTTTACCTTCGCCCTTCATGTTGTAGATGCCAGCTTCTTTGTCGAAGAACTCAGATGCTGCACAGTCCATAGCAAGAGTAACGTCTTTTCCTAGTTCGTAACCAGCAGCTGCAACAGCTTCTGCGATAACTTCTAGAGCTTCAGCGTTAGACTTAAGGTTAGGAGCGAAACCACCTTCATCACCAACTGCAGTGCTGTAGCCTTTAGACTTAAGAACTTTAGCTAGGTTGTGGAATACTTCAGCGCCGATACGTAGACCTTCTTTAAGAGTTTTAGCGCCAACTGGTTGGATCATGAACTCTTGGATGTCAACGTTGTTATCTGCGTGCTCACCACCGTTGATGATGTTCATCATTGGTAGAGGCATAGAGAACTGACCAGCAGTACCGTTTAGCTCAGCGATGTGCTCGTATAGAGGCATGCCTTTCGCAGCAGCAGCAGCTTTTGCGTTAGCTAGAGATACAGCTAGGATAGCGTTCGCGCCGAACTTAGACTTGTTATCAGTACCGTCTAGGTCAAGCATGATTTGGTCAACGTCAGCTTGTGCTTTAGCGTCAGTACCAACTAGAGCTTCAGCGATTGGGCCGTTTACAGCTTCAATAGCTTTAAGAACACCTTTACCTAGGAAACGTGATTTGTCGCCGTCACGTAGCTCAAGAGCTTCGCGAGAACCAGTAGATGCGCCAGATGGAGCAGCAGCCATACCTACGAAACCGCCTTCTAGGTGTACTTCAGCTTCTACAGTTGGGTTACCACGTGAATCGATGATTTCACGACCTAGAACTTTAACGATCTTAGACATTGAATGTTTCCTTCTCGTTGAATATATAAATGTCAAATTTAAAGGTAGCAGCACAACTTACGCAGCTACCTGTATTCCTTTTTACTTTTCTAACTCGCCGCGCTGGAACTCACCAGCCGCTTTAACGAAACCTGCAAACAATGGGTGACCATCGCGAGGTGTTGAAGTGAACTCTGGGTGGAATTGAGCAGCAACAAACCATGGGTGGTTCGGGTTCTCAATAACTTCAACCAGTTTCTTGTCCGCAGATAGACCCGATACTTTTAGGCCCGCTTTTTCGATTTGTGGACGAAGATTGTTGTTCACTTCGTAACGGTGACGGTGACGTTCATGGATCGTCGCGCTACCGTATAATTCGTAAGCTTTAGTCCCTTTCGCTAGGTGACAAAGCTGTGAACCAAGACGCATTGTGCCGCCTAGGTCAGATGATTCTGTACGCTCTTCAACTTTACCTTCGCCATCAGTCCACTCAGTGATAAGACCAACTACTGGGTACTTAGTTTCAGTACAGAATTCAGAAGAGTGTGCCCCTTCCATTTTCGCAACGTTACGAGCGTACTCGATAAGCGCTACTTGCATACCTAGACAGATACCTAAGTACGGTACTTTGTTTTCACGAGCGTATTGAGCAGCAAGAATCTTACCTTCAACACCACGGTCACCAAAGCCACCAGGAACTAGGATTGCATCTAGGCCTTCTAAAACTTCTACGCCACGAGACTCAACGTCTTGTGAATCTACGTATTTAATATTAACGCTTAGGCGGTTTTTCAAGCCTGCGTGTTTTAGCGCTTCATTTACTGATTTGTATGCATCAGGTAGTTCAATGTACTTACCAACCATACCAATCGTCACTTCACCCGTTGGGTTAGCTTCTTCGTAAATTACTTGTTCCCATTCAGACAGATCTGCTTCTGGAGCTGTGATGCCGAAACGCTTACATACAAGTTCATCAGTGCCTTGAGCTTTAATAAGCTGAGGGATCTTGTAGATAGAGTCAACATCGCGCATAGAAATAACTGCATTTTCTTGCACATTACAGAACAGAGCAATTTTCTTACGCTCGTTCGAAGGAATGTTGCGGTCTGAACGACAAACTAGGATGTCTGGCTGAATACCAATAGACAGCAACTCTTTTACAGAGTGTTGCGTCGGCTTAGTTTTCACTTCGCCCGCAGCTGCTAGGTATGGCACTAGAGTAAGGTGCATGAACATTGCGCGTTCACGGCCTAGTTCTACTGCTAGCTGACGAATCGCTTCCATGAATGGTAGCGATTCGATATCACCAACCGTACCACCAACTTCAACGATCGCGATATCGTGGCCAGCTGCGCCAGAAATTACACGCTCTTTGATAGAGTTAGTGATGTGTGGGATAACCTGAATAGTTGCACCTAGGTAATCACCGCGACGCTCTTTAGCGAGTACGTCTGAGTAAACACGACCTGCAGTGAAGTTGTTACGCTTAGTCATCTTGGTGCGAATGAATCGCTCATAGTGACCAAGGTCAAGGTCAGTTTCAGCGCCATCTTCCGTAACGAACACTTCACCGTGCTGAGTCGGGCTCATAGTGCCTGGATCAACGTTGATGTAAGGGTCAAGCTTCATCATAGTCACTTTAAGACCACGAGCTTCTAAAATAGCCGCAAGAGATGCTGCAGCAATACCTTTACCTAGAGAGGATACAACCCCGCCAGTAACAAAAATGTAATTTGTCGTCATGTTTAACCTGAAATTGGTTGAATGAGGGAAATGGACTACTTCTGGACGGGATGAAAATATACCAGAAGCCCCTTATCGCCACAACGTGAAATCTATCACACTGCTATTTTTTATTTTTTGCTTCAAATCAATTCATGATAAAAGCTTTGGTTATCTTTTCTCCGCCACTTTGACTTCATCCCACATGGAATCAAGCTGTTGTAGTGAAAAATCGGTCAAAATTTTATCTTGCTGACGAACTTTTTGTTCCACCCCTTTAAAGCGACGTGAGAACTTCAGATTGGCTTTATTTAAAGCCGACTCTGGATTTTTACCCAAATGTCGCACCAAATTGACCGTCGCAAACAGCAAATCACCCAACTCTTCTTCAACCAAATCTTCATTTGGCGTCACTTGAAGCGCTTCTTCTAGCACCTCATCGACTTCCTCTAAAACCTTATTAGCCACTGGGCCAATAGAGTCCCAATCGAAGCCATATTTCGCTACCTGTTTTTGAATCTTTGTAGCACGAGAAAGCGCAGGTAGAGAGTTTGGTATTGAGTCTAGAATACTTTCTTGAGTTTTGCCTGCCTGTGCTTTTTCTTTGGCTTTTTCAGCTTCCCAGTTGGCATTAATTTCTTCATCATTGGCAAACTCGGTATCAGAAAATACATGAGGATGACGGCGCGTTAGCTTCTCATTGATGCCATCAACCACATCAGAAAACTCAAACAGCCCCTGCTCTTTCGCGAGCTGACTGTAGAAAATCACCTGAAACAGCAGGTCACCTAGCTCTTCTTGTAGGTTCGGCCAATCTTTGTTGTGAATCGCGTCCACCACCTCATAAGTTTCTTCGATAGTATGCGGCACAATTGTTTCAAAATTTTGTTTTAAATCCCAAGGACAACCACCTTCAGGATCGCGCAGCTTAGCCATAATCTGTTCAAGTTGTTCAATCGGGTGGTTCATCGTTTTTTTCCTATTCACTGTCTTTGATTTTTAAATTTAATACTTCTGTTAAAACTAAAAAAGGCGAGCAGCTAAAACCACTCACCTTTCTTGATACTGTCTAATTCTCTAAATTCCGCATCTTTCACTAAGCAGTTGTTACTTTAACAAGGCAACAAGCTTTCGCGATTCCTGAGCATAGCTCGCCTATGTGATGGAACAAGAAAGCGCAGTTAACGCAGTAAAAGTGACTAATGCAACGTGAAAGTTAGCCTAGGCGTTTAACCGACATGACATCTTTGATCTGCTCTACTCGGCTCGTCACTCGACTCAGAATCTCAATATTGGTCACTTCCAAATCGAAATCCATTACCGATAGCTGACGTTTATAGTCGATGCGGCTCTTCATTGTGGTCACGCTGATCTTCTCGTTCGAGAACAGTGAGGTGATGTCTTTCAGCAAGCCATTACGCTCCAGTGCTTCAACACGCAGCGTTAGGATGTAAGAACCGACGAAGCCATTGCCCCAGACTGTATCAATAATACGCTCTGGTGCGTGCAGGCTTAGCTCACTCAACTGTTCACAGTCAGCACGGTGAACTGAGATACCACGACCTTGAGTGATGTAACCTTTAATCACATCACCAGGGATTGGCTGACAGCAACGAGCTAGGTGCGTCATTAAGTTATCAACGCCCTCAACCACTACCGCGTCTTTCTTTGGACGACTCTGTTGTGCTGGCTTGTTTTCCGACTCAAGCAGTTTCTCTAGCGCTTTCTTGTCTTCTTCTTCCGCCGTAGGCTTGTTGACCAACGCATTGATGTGATTAACCACTTGGTTAATGCGCAAGTCGCCACTGCCGATACCAGCATAAAGCTCATCTGGCGTGTTTACGTTAAAGCGTCTTAGCGCGTATTGGTCGGCATCTTTTAGAGTTGCACCAACCTTCGCTAATTCAACCTCAAGAATGTCACGACCCGCTTCTAGGTTCTTCTCACGACTTTGCGCGCGGAACCAAGCGTTGATTTTCGCACGAGCACGTCCAGAGTGAACGAAGCCTGTGGTTGGGTTCAGCCAATCACGAGATGGGTTCGGCTCTTTCTGAGTGATAATTTCAACCTGATCACCCATCGATAATTTATGAGTGAATGGGACGATACGGCCTGCTACTTTGGCACCGATACAGCGGTGTCCAACCATCGAGTGGATGTGGTAAGCGAAATCCAACGGGGTTGCACCCATAGGTAAATCGACCACATCACCACGCGGTGTAAAGGCATATACGCGATCATCGAATACCTGGCTACGAACTTCATCCAGCATCTCGCCAGAATCCGACATCTCTTCTTGCCAATCGATAAGTTTACGCAACCAAGTGATTTTCTCGTCGTAACCACTGCGTCCACTCGAAGCGCCTTCTTTGTACTTCCAATGCGCAGCCACACCCAACTCAGAGTCTTCGTGCATTTGCTTGGTACGGATCTGAATCTCAATGGTCTTGCCTTCTGGGCCCAGAACCACCGTGTGAATCGATTGGTAACCATTTGGCTTAGGGTTCGCCACATAGTCATCAAATTCACTTGGTAGATGTTTGTATTTGGTATGAACCACACCTAGACCGGCATAACAGTCTTGAAGCTGATCTGCGATGATACGTACCGCTCGCACGTCAAAAAGCTCATCGAAGTCCAAGCCTTTCTTCTGCATCTTACGCCAGATACTGTAGATGTGTTTTGGTCGACCGCTCACTTCCGCATTGATGCTTGAACGATTCATTTCAGCCGTTAAGTCGTCAACGAAATCGGTGATGTATTGTTCACGTACGATACGACGCTCAGACAGCTGTTTAGCTATCTGCTTGTAGGTGTCTGGCTGCTGGTAGCGGAATGCGTAATCTTCGATTTCCCACTTAAGCTGACCAATACCTAAACGGTTAGCGAGCGGAGCGTAAATGTTAGAACACTCTTTTGCTGCCGCGCGACGTACAGCATCAGGCGCTTTTTTTACTTCAATAAGGTTACAGATTCGCTCAGCGAGTTTGATAACTACGCAGCGGAAATCATCTACCATCGCCAGTAGCATACGACGAACGTTATCAACTTGGCCCGAGGCAGCACTGCCTTCAAGGGTTACGTTTAGCTGGCCCAAGGCCGCCATTTCTTCAACGCCATCAATCAACTTTACGGTTTCTTTACCGTAGCTTTCTTCAAACGCTTCGCGCTCAAAAACGCCGCTTGAGACGACGGGGAAAAGTTGCGCGGCAATTAAAGTGGCACGGTCCATGGACAGCGTAACCAAGATTTCGATCATCTCGCGGCCACGCCAAAGCAAGAGCGATGCTTGCTCGTGATCTTTTAATAGCTCTTCACAGTGACGATAAACCTTGATCAGTTTATTCGAGGTTTTTGCGTCTTGATTCAGTGACGCAATCCAACTTTCTAGCTCAAACTGTTCGCTTGGGTTTAAATGTGCGCTTCGTACCGCAACCATCATGCCTTCCTAGTTATTATGTTTTATACCCAATTCAATATGACTAACTGGTTCCAAGTTAGTTCGACCATATTGATATCAGCGCAGGTGTCCCTGCGCCTTTGTCATTCATTTTTAAGCCTTATTTACGGGCCTTTAAGCCTTGATAAAGAGAGCCATCGATTCTAAATGGCTGGTGTGTGGGAACATATCCAACATACCAAGTTTGGCTAATTGGTAGCCTTGCTTTTCTAAGCTCTCTGAATCTCTAGCTAGAGTAGCAGGATTACACGAAACATAAACCACACGCTTCGCTCCTAACGCTGAAATTTGATCAACAACACCACTCGCTCCAGCACGAGCTGGGTCCAGTAAGATTTTATCAAATTTCTCTTTTGCCCAAGCTTGTGTAGATAAGTCTTCTTCAAGGTTCGCTTGGTAAAACTCGGTGTTACTCAACTGGTTCAATTGGGCATTCAATGTGGCCTGCTGAACCATCTCATCGACACCTTCAACACCAACCACAAACGCCGATTGTTGAGCGATAGGTAGACTGAAGTTACCTAAGCCACAAAACAGATCTAGCACTCGCTCATCCGCTTTAGGTTCTAACCATTCAATCGCTTGAGCCACCATCTGCTGGTTAACCTTCTGGTTTACTTGGATAAAGTGGTTTGGCTCAAACGGTAACGTCACGCCAGTTTCGCTATAGGCTGGTGCATCACCAACCAAACGAACCAACTTATCGGTTTCAGGCATTGAGTACAGCGTCGCGCCTTCTTCTTTTGCTAATGCAATCAGCGCTTGTTCATCTTTTTCAACCAAAGGCTTAAGGTGACGTAGCACCATAACAGGGCCAGTATCGCCCAATACCAATTCAACGTGTCCTAAAGACGTAAGGCTGTTGAAAGTGTTGAGTAAATTTTTCAGTTTTGGAAGCAATACATTAAGGCGAGGATCAAGCACGGCACAGTCGGTGATGTTTTCAATCTGCTTACTCTGCTTCTTACGGAAACCGAATTGAAGCTGCTGTGTCTTCTTATCAACAAATAGGCTGATACGTGCGCGACGTCGATAACCGGTTTCATCACCAATAATAGGTTGTGCAACTTCAGTATTAGCCGTTTGGTATTGGCTCATCAGGTGCGTAAGAGATTGCGATTTATGCTCAACCTGAGAAGAATAACCGAGATGCTGAAGGTGACAACCACCACACTGATTAAAGTGTTTACAAAATGGCTTTAAACGCTGCTCGCTCGGCTTCAACAATTTGATGAGCTTTGCTCGCGAAAACTTACTTTTGCTCTCAGTAAGTTGAATGACCACCTGCTCACCTGGCAATGCGCCATCAATGAAAACCGGTTTATTCTTCTGATAAGCGATGCCAGCGCCATTGTGATCCATTCGTTCAACCAAAACCGATTGATGCTTGGTCTCGAGTTGAGTTTTCTTTTTTGGTTGGAAAAAACGTGCCATTGCTTGTGCCTAATGTATCTTTTAATAAGTAATTGGTATCCAGGACTCACTATTATGTCTTGGAATCATTGTCGAACGTCACGGCTTTGATTAAGCTTACCGTTCACTTAACCGCCATTGTGTGCGTTATTTTCCCATATCCAGACCTCGATGTAATTAAAGAACATGACCAGATATGGCTTAAGAGCCCGTGTAATTACCTTAACTCTAGCTCCAACCCTGATTATTGGGTTGCTATTGAGTGCATTTTTCTCATTTAACCGCTATCAAGACCTTGAGGGGCAAGTGGTTAACACTGGTACTAGCATCATTGAGCCACTTGCGATTGCGAGTGAATCAGGCATGAAGCTCGAAAGTCGAGAGTCTGTTCGTCAGCTTATTAGCTATGCGCATCGAAAGAATTCTAAGCTGGTGCGTAGTATCGCGGTGTTTGATGAACGTCATGAATTGTTTGTAACCTCAAACTTCCACCCCGACTTTGAAAGCCTGACTTATCCAAAAGATAAACCGATTCCGCATTTAAGTTCTTCTGATTTACTCGATAACACACTGATTCTGCGGACGCCGATCATAGCCGAAGGCCAATACATCAATTCAGCCAACGGTCAGTCTCAAGCCAACCAAGCGATCGGTTATATTGCGATTGAATTAGACCTATCTTCTCTTCGATTGCAGCAATATCAAGAAGTGTTCTCTGCCTTCTTAGTTCTGATTCTCGGGCTTGGGTTGTCTGGTGTCTTTGCTTTCCGCTTGATGCATGACGTAACCCAGCCGATCACACACATGAAGAACATGGTCGACCGAATTCGTCGAGGCCACCTAGATGTACGTATCGAAGGCAAAATGCATGGTGAGCTAGACTCACTGAAAAACGGCATCAACGCGATGGCGGTATCGTTGTCAGAGTATCACGTCGAGATGCAGCACAGTATCGACCAAGCCACATCAGACTTGCGAGAAACCCTTGAGCAATTAGAGATTCAAAACGTTGAGTTAGACATAGCGAAGAAACGAGCTCAAGAAGCAGCTCGTGTTAAGTCTGAATTCCTGGCGAATATGTCTCACGAACTAAGAACACCTTTGAATGGTGTGATTGGCTTCACTCGTCAAATGCTTAAGACTCACCTATCGAACAGCCAAACCGATTACCTACAAACCATTGAACGATCGGCAAACAACCTGCTCAGCATCATCAACGATATCTTGGACTTTTCGAAACTTGAAGCCGGTAAACTGGCTCTAGAAAACATCCCATTTGAATTCCAAGCTAGCCTTGAAGAGGTAGTAAACCTTCAAGCAACCAACGCTCATGAGAAAGGCCTTGAGCTGACACTGAAGATCGATCCTAAAGTACCGCCAGGCGTAGTGGGCGATCCACTGCGTATTCAACAGATCCTGACCAACCTAGTCGGCAACTCAATCAAGTTTACCGAGCGCGGCAACATTGATATCAGCGTTGAGCTTCGCTCACAAAGCGAAGACAACATTGAGCTGCAATTCATGGTTCGCGATACGGGTATTGGTATTTCGGAGCGTCAACAAGCTCAGCTGTTCCAAGCCTTCAGCCAAGCCGACGCAAGTATCTCTCGTCGTTATGGTGGTACAGGCTTAGGTCTAGTTATAACCCAAAAACTGGTCAGCCAAATGGGCGGAGAGATCAGCCTAACCAGTCGTCTACATCAAGGGTCAACCTTCTGGTTTACGTTGAGACTATCAACGACTGATATGCCAATGACAGAGCTGATTGAGACTCAGTGTCTACAAGACAAACAACTGCTGCTGATCGAACCAAACATGCAAGCGGCATCGATTACTCAGCAAATCCTAACCCAAGAAGGCTTAGTGGTAACGTATCGTTCAGTAATGCCAGACGAGACCACCTCGTATGACTACGTTTTGCTTAACCTAGCCGCCAACCAAGAATATCAATTTGATACCGTGAGTGGTTGGGCAATTGGTGCGAAGAAGATTGCCCAAAACGTGATTATTGGTACACCAAGTACCGAGCTAGCGTTGGGTGAGCAACTAATGAAAGAGGTCGATGTTCAATGCATCACTAAACCTCTTTCTCGCAAGAAGTTACTGCAAACTCTGGTATCGAATCAGGCGCCAACCTTGATTGCACCAGCGATTGAAACACACTCAGAAGAGAAGCTTCCGCTTACTGTATTGGCGGTCGACGACAACCCTGCCAACCTTAAACTGATCACTGCGTTGCTAAAAGAACGTGTAGAAACCGTCATCAGTTGTACCAGTGGTCAGCAGGCGATAGACAAGGCGACAGATACTCAATTTGATATCATCTTCATGGATATTCAAATGCCACAGATGGACGGTGTGACGGCTTGTAAGAACATTAAGAAGCTAGCTAATAATGCGAACACACCTGTGATTGCCGTGACCGCGCATGCAATGATTGGCGAACGTGACCGACTACTCGAAGCGGGCATGGATGACTATCTAACCAAACCCATTGAAGAGCATGTTTTACAGCAGGTACTGATTCATTGGAGCCCAACCTCTGAGGTTGAGCACATCGAAAAAATAGATCCAGACCACCCTGCTGTTTCTGCTGAAATCGATAACGGTCCAGTGTCAGAAACTGAAGCCAGCGTGCACAAAAACATCATCATTGATTGGCAAGCTGCGATGAGACAAGCCGCCAATAAAGAAGACCTCGCACGCGATATGCTGCAAATGCTTGTCGACTTTATTCCGGAGGTTTATGAGGCAGCAGACAAAGCGATAGAAGACAGTGGCTACCCAGTTGAAGAGCTGATACACATTATCCACAAGATGCATGGCAGCAGTTCGTACAGTGGCGTACCAAGGCTAAAGTCGGTATGTGCGACGATAGAGAAAGAGCTGCGTTCTGGTACTTCTGTTGAAGACATTGAGCCGGAGCTTTTCGAGCTTCAAGATGAGCTAGATAAGGTTCAAGCGACGGCCATTCACTACTTGAAACCAACTAGTGACTAGATTGATTTAGCCTCAAACTCAAGGCAATAAAAAAGCAGAGCTCACAAGCTCTGCTTTTTTCTGTCTAGAGCCAAGAGCACTAGATATAAAGTAGCGATAATCTGTTTACGATTCGAGTAATACCGTTGCCACAGCGTAGTGACGCTCATCCGAGATAGTCAGATGAATCGATGTTGTGCCATTCGCCTCTGCGATTTCACGCGCTTTTTTATGCAGGCTCAGAACTGGCTTACCATGCTCATCGTTTGAAATCTCAAAGTCGTGGAAGGTCACACCCAGCGCGATCCCCGTGCCTAACGCCTTAGATGCCGCTTCTTTGGCAGCAAAACGTTTTGCAAGGTAACGCCCTTTTTGCTTCAGTTGCTGGAATACTTCAAATTCAGAATCGGTCAAAATACGCTGAGCAAAAGCGTCACCACTTCGTGACAATGCCTTTTCAACACGTTCAATTTCTGCGATATCTGTACCTAATCCAACAACAGCCATGTTTACCCTATTACCAAACTTCTATCTATTAATTCTACTAATTAGTCGCTTAAGACTTAACGCTTACTGTTTAGAAAACTAAGCGTTGTTGCGTGCTGTTTCCATCACGGCTTTCATGTCTGCAACGGCTTTGTTCAAACCATCAAACACTGCACGTCCCATGATTGAGTGGCCGATGTTCAACTCGTAGATCTCTGGAAGAGCCGCAATCGGTGCGACGTTGTGGTAAGTCAGACCATGACCCGCATTGACTGTGATACCAAGATCGTCCGCGTAGCTTGCGCCTGCAGCAATCTTTTTCAGCTCGTCTTGTTGGTCTTCTTCTGTTTTAGCATCGGCATAATGGCCAGTGTGCAGTTCAATGAACGGTGCGCCACACGCTTTTGCTGCATCGATTTGCTCACGGTCAGCATCGATAAACAGAGATACTTTAATGCCAGCAGCAGACAGTTTTTCCGTCGCCGCTTTGATCTTTTCAAGTTGACCAACCACGTCCAAGCCACCTTCAGTGGTCAGCTCTTCACGCTTCTCTGGAACCAGACAAACAAACTCAGGATTAGTATCGAGGGCAATTTGAACCATCTCGTCCGTTACTGCCATCTCCAAATTCATACGAGTTTGAAGTGTTTCAGCTAGAATACGCACATCGCGGTCAACGATATGACGACGGTCTTCACGCAGGTGAATAGTAATACCGTCAGCACCCGCACGTTCAGCAATTTCAGCTGCGTGTACTGGATCTGGGTATTTAGTACCACGTGCATTACGTAGTGTTGCAATATGGTCGATATTAACGCCTAAAAGGATTGAGCTCATTTTCCAATACTCCGTGCTCTAGAGAGGGCTATTGTTGGCATAAATAGCTCTCTACTTTTTAATGGTTTGCCGCCAAGATACGGCTTTAAGGCTATGCGTGTAAAGCGTTTTGCCGCTTTTAACTGCTCTTTAGTGATAAACCTACGTTCACTGATTGCGATTAGTTCATCGCCCATAAAAGTAAGGTTGTCTCGACGCACCGAAGCGATGAAACCTTTCTGCTCTCGATAGCGATAAGTCATGCTCGGATCAATCGCTTCGCCAGTACCCGCGCAGTGTAAAAAGTCGACGCCGTAACCCATAGCGGATAATAGAGCCAACTCAAAGCGACGCAGTGCTGGCTCAGGGTTTTCATTATGCGCCAGCTCTGTTAAAGCATGAAGATAGTCGTGAAAAAGTGCTGGCATCGGCACTTCAGCCATCAATACGCGACCAATTAACTCGTTCACATACATGGCTGAATACAGATTGATACCGGCGAGAGGAAGCCCCAAGCTAATAGGTTCAGCTTGGCGTAAGGTTTTCATCGAACCATTACCAGACCACTTAAGCAGTAGTGGCGTAAATGGTTGTAGTGCACCTTTCAAATTGGAACGCTTGCTGCGAGCACCTTTAGACATCAACGTCACCCGACCGAACTCTTCACTGAAGACGTCCAAGATCAGGCTCGACTCACTATATGGTCGACGGTGCAACACAAAGCATCGCTGTAACCCTTCGCTCAATCACTTACCCTTATTACAGATACAAAAAGAGAGAGTTCGCACTCTCTCTTGGATTTATCTTCAGTTCAACTTTCTTAATCTCAGAAAGTGACGTTCAATATATTATAGATCGTCGATGTAGCCTAACGAGCGAAGTGCACGCTCATCATCAGCCCAGCCAGATTTAACCTTGACCCAAGTCTCTAGGTAAACCTTACGGCCGAACAGTTCTTCCATATCGATACGCGCTTCACGACCAATCGTTTTGATCTTCTCGCCCGCTTTACCAATCACCATTTTCTTCTGACCTGTACGCTCAACAAGAATCAGTGCATTGATGTGGAAGCCATCGTTATCTGGGTTGTAATCGAAACGTTCGATTTCAACCGTTACCGAGTAAGGTAGTTCGTCACCCGTAAAACGCATCAGCTTTTCACGGATAATTTCAGATGCCATAAAACGTTGCGAGCGATCCGTCACATACTCTTCAGGGAAATGGTGTGTCGCTTTAGGTAAATGTTCACGTACGTGCTTACGCAGTACATCAATGTTTTTACCTTGCTTCGCTGAGATTGGCACAACGTCAATGAAGTCCATCTTCTTAGAGACTTCCATCATGTGCTGCATCACGTTAGTACGGTCTTGAACGTTATCTACTTTGTTGATACAAAGTACAACTGGGAAGTCAGTCTTCTTCAGTTTGTTCAGAACCATCTCATCGTCGTCAGTCCAGTGAGTACCATCAACAAGGAAGAATACTAGGTTCACATCACTCAATGAACTGTTCGCCGCACGGTTCATCAAGCGGTTAATTGCACGCTTTTCTTCAATATGAAGTCCAGGAGTATCAACAAAGATCGCTTGGTAATCACCCTCAGTTTCAACGCCCATAATACGGTGACGTGTCGTCTGTGGTTTACGTGATGTAATAGAAATCTTCTGACCCAGAATATGGTTCAGAAGCGTCGACTTACCTACGTTTGGGCGACCGACAATAGCGATGAAGCCACAGTGTTGGTTTTCCGGTAGGCCTGTTTTTTTGCTATCAGATGAAAAGAATGCATCGATATCGAAATCTTGGTTGTTATCAGACATTGCTTAGTTGCTCTAATGCTGTTTCAGCAGCCGCTTGTTCTGCCTTGCGGCGGCTAGTGCCTTTACCGATAACAGGTTTATCCACACCTGCCACTTCACACTCAACCGTAAACTCTTGGTTGTGTGCTTCACCTTTAATATTAGTCACTGTGTAGACAGGCAGAGGATTTCTTCGACCTTGCAAAAACTCTTGTAGGCGAGTTTTCGGATCTTTTTGAGATACTCCAGGCTGAATAGCATCTAGGCGAGATTGGTACCAGCTTAAAATAATGCCGCGAACCGTCTCGGTATCACTATCTAAATAGACAGCACCGATGATCGCTTCAACCGCATCCGCTAGAATAGAATCACGACGGAAACCGCCACTCTTCAACTCACCTGGACCTAATTTTAAGTAATCTCCTAGTTCGAATTCACGACCTAGTTCTGCCAATGTATGACCACGTACTAATGTTGCACGCATGCGGCTCATATCACCTTCGTTTACTTTAGGGAAACGGTGGTAAAGATCATCAGCGATAACAAAACTTAAAATTGAATCGCCCAGAAACTCAAGACGTTCATTATGTTTACCTGCGGCGCTGCGGTGAGTCAGCGCCAAGTGGATAAGATCGGCATCATTAAACTGATAGCCAATCTTTCTCTCTAGTTTATCAATTGGAGAATTCATGCTCTCTCGATGTGTTAATTGATCGATTAATGAATCCCACCGATGCGATTAAAACGCACACCAGTAGGAATCCATGTTGGAAGTACACTGTCTGAACCGCGTTCGAATTCGAAGCTTATCCAAATAGCAACGGCCTTACCAACAAGGTTTGCTTCAGGGACAAAGCCCCAGTAACGGCTATCAGCACTGTTATCACGGTTATCACCCATCACAAAGTACTGGCCTTCTGGAACGACCCACTCGTTAACACCATTGCGAGGCTGATATGCTTGCACACGATCACGGCGTAATGGGTTAACTAAAATTTGGTGCTCAACATCTCCAAGCTGTTCATTCAGCTGAATCAGAGGCACACCATCTTGAATAAATTGGCTCTCTTCAACGTGACTTAGTTTCACTGGTTCACAGCTACTTGTACCCTTCGCCTGAATACAGATCTCTTTACGACTGCTGTAGCGAATAGTGTCACCTGGCATACCAACAACACGCTTAATGTAGTCGATGTTTGGCTGAGGTGGGTACTTAAATACGATTGAATCACCGCGTTCTGGCTTGCCTGTTTCTACCAATTGAGTGCGCCATACTGGGTCTTTTAGACCGTACGCGTACTTCTCTACCAAGATAAAATCACCAACCAAAAGGGTTGGCATCATCGAGCCTGATGGGATTTGAAACGGTTCATAGATGAATGAACGCAAGATCAAAACAAATGCAATTACCGGGAAAATGGACACACTGTTCTCAACCCACCAAGGCTGAGCCGTAACTTTTGCGCTGGTTTCAGCGTCTAGGCCATTCGATTGTGCTTCAACGTCAGCAAGCTTTTGCTGGCGCTTCTTCGCCCACACAAACTTTTCCAACGCCCATACAATGCCGGTCACTAGAGTTACGATCACTAAGATAAGCGAAAATGTATTAGCCATTGATATCCCTTAAATTTCATTTCTTTAAAAATAACGAAAGTGAAAGAGCATAACTCTTTCACTCTGCTTAATATTTCTAATTTGTATCAATCATGCTGACTAAATGCTGGGAAGATTACGCAGGAAAAATCGTTTAGTTCGAGGCGCAAAGTGCAGTGACTAGTGGGCCTAATTGCAATCTTTGCAACAAAGAAATAAACGATTTTAACCAGTAATATTCAGCAGATAGTTAGTGCGATTGATACCTAGTCTTTACCAACATGAAGAATTGCTAAGAATGCTTCTTGAGGCAGTTCAACGTTACCGATCTGCTTCATACGCTTCTTACCTTCTTTTTGTTTCTTAAGAAGTTTCTTCTTACGACTGATATCACCACCGTAACATTTTGCGATTACGTTCTTACGCAGTTGTTTTACTGTAGAACGAGCAATGATGTGGTTACCAATCGCTGCTTGAATCGCGATATCGAACATCTGACGAGGGATGAATTCTTTCATCTTCTCTACCAGTAGACGACCACGAGACTGAGCAATATCTTTGTGCGTAATGATCGCTAGAGCATCAACCGTTTCGCCATTCAGCAGTACGTCTACACGTACCATGTTTGATGGCTCGTAACGTTGGAAGTTGTAATCCAATGATGCGTAACCGCGAGACGTTGACTTCAGACGGTCGAAGAAGTCGAGAACTACTTCAGCCATAGGAAGATCGTACGTCACAGCAACTTGATTACCGTGGTAAACCATGTCTACTTGTACGCCACGCTTCTCTACACACAGTGTGATTACATTACCTAGGTAATCCGAAGGTACCAGGATATTACAGCGTGCAATTGGTTCACGAATTTCTTCTAGGTCATTAACCGCTGGCAGTTTAGCCGGGCTATCAACGTAAAGAACCGTTTTATCTGTTTTTACAACTTCATACACTACTGTTGGTGCAGTCGTGATTAGGTCTAGGTCGTATTCACGCTCTAGACGCTCTTGGATGATCTCCATGTGAAGCATGCCTAAGAAGCCACAACGGAAACCAAAACCAAGTGCTGCTGAACTTTCTGGTTCAAAGAACAATGACGCATCGTTCAGGCTTAGCTTGCCTAACGCGTCACGGAAGTTTTCGTAGTCATCAGATGATACAGGGAATAGACCTGCGTATACCTGAGGCTTCACTTTTTGGAAACCAGGCAGACGTTCAGTGCTGCCGCCTTTTGCAAGCGTCAACGTATCACCAACTGGTGCACCTAGGATGTCTTTAATACCACAAACAACCCAACCTACTTCGCCAGTATTTAGCTCTGTCGTGTCGATTTGCTTAGGCGTGAAGATACCTAGACGGTCAACACCCCAAACTTGGTCTGTCGACATTACTCGAATCTTGTCGTTCTTCTTCAGCTTACCGTTTTTAATACGAACCAAAGAAACTACGCCAAGGTAGTTATCGAACCAAGAGTCAATGATCAACGCTTGTAGAGGCGCTTCAGGATCACCTTCCGGTGGTGGGATAGCCGTTACGATGTTTTCTAGAACATCATCTACGCCTAAACCTGTTTTAGCAGAACAGCGAGTCGCTTCCATCGCATCGATGCCAACGATCTCTTCGATCTCTTCAGCAACACGCTCTGGTTCAGCAGCTGGTAGGTCAATCTTGTTCAAGATTGGCACTACTTCCAGCTCCATTTCGATTGCTGTGTAACAGTTTGCTAGAGTTTGTGCTTCAACACCTTGGCCTGCATCCACTACAAGTAGTGCGCCTTCACAAGCCGCTAGAGAACGAGATACTTCGTAAGAGAAGTCTACGTGTCCAGGAGTGTCGATAAAGTTAAGTTGGTAAGTTTCACCATCTTTAGCTTTGTAATCTAAAGTCACACTCTGCGCTTTAATTGTAATACCACGCTCGCGTTCTATATCCATAGAATCGAGGACTTGAGCTGCCATCTCACGTTCACTTAATCCTCCACAAACTTGGATTAAGCGGTCAGAAAGGGTCGACTTACCGTGGTCGATGTGGGCGATAATCGAAAAATTACGAATGTGCTTCATAGGCTTGGTGTGACTAAACTCTTTGAATAGGGATAATAAGAAAGCCGCGACACGTCCAATCTACAGTCAGCATTGGTGGCGGCATTTCAATCAAGTTGGCAGATTCTACCCAATTTAAGGGCAAGAAGCATCATAAATTAGACGAGAGACTCACCAAGGATTCGAATCAAGACGACTTCTTGCTTAGATTTGTCTTCCATGGGTTTGGCTAACCGCTTCGCTAAGGCAATCCCACCAGCAGTAAACAGTGCTGCACTTAAGATAACAATGCCCTCGCCCCCTTGAAGTAAGGGTTGCAACAAGAGTTGTCCAAAACCAGCACCAATCATCAACATGAAAAGTGGGATCAGATAAACGATCGCCGCCGACTGAAGTAGGCTTTTTTCTGGAAAGCCAATTTCTACGATTTGTCCTGCTTTGACTAAGCTTTTGGTTTTAAGCTGCCAAAACAAAGATTTATTGCCAACAGCCTTAGTCACAATACCTGTTCCGCAGCTTTTTTGAGAAGAACAACTGCTGCAACTGGTTTGTTGCTCGCAGCTCAGTTGAACAAAATATTGCTTACCTTTTTGTTCAACCGAGCTAACGGTCGCCAGCGCGGTCATCATTGCGCTGGTTCCAATTTATTAAACGTAACTGATTGAGCAATACGTTTGGCGGTTGCTGGCGGAATATCACCAACCACAGAAATTTCTTTATCGCCAATCACTAAGCTGTGTAAGGTTCTGCGTCCTTGGCGTACCAATTGCCCTTTCAATGAATGCTCGTCTTTATCGGCGATATAAACCGAAAAGCTAAACAATCCATCACTGAAAAGCTGACTTTCAACCATTTTATCGGTCGCAGCCATTTGATAGCGGCTAAGCTCTTTTGACTTAAACCCTTCAGGAATCCAAGACGCTTGCCAGTTAGTTTCACTCACTAAGCCTTCCGGCAGTGATAAGACTTTTGGTAATTGAGCTTGGTTCAAGCCACCCATCGCCTCAGCAATCTTGTCGTTCACCACGTAAGAGATCGTGCGGTACTGTTCAAGCACTTCGCCATCACGGTCCAAAAGGTCGGCACGCAAAGGAAGGCTTGTTTTCTCGTCTACCCAAACCACGTAAGAATAGCGAAGGCCATCTTTCGGCACGACCCGCAGTACTTGAGTAGTGCTGCCCGCTTCACGAGAGCGCCCAACTTTTACGAAGTCGTAGTACTGATTCAGTGATTCGATATCTCTATTAATCATCGGAATAACAGGTGCAACCATACTGCCAGACTGAATCGTAAATGGCTCTGTACCCGGTTCGATGTAGCTAACTTCATTGCCACGTCGAATGACTTCACGAACAGGGCCGCTTAGGTAAACAAGGTGTGCAAGTTGTTGGTCGTCGTTAACTGCATGGCGATAAACAAGAGGTTCAATACTGCTCTTCTTTATCAATATGTAGGAGAGTTCGTAATTTAGATGCTGACTGGCCTCGTTCATTTGATGCAACAAGGCCTTTGCAGTGGTTTCCTCTGCAAAGGCTGTTGGAGACATCAAGCTGAACAGTGTCAGTGCACTGACCAGGATTTTCTTCATTCAATGTCCGATTCTAGATGTGCATCTTGCATTGGCGATGCATCACTGTTTAGTCTTAGCTGAAGCTCATAATCTTCTAGCATTGCATGAACGCGTTTACGCTGCTCTTGCAAGTTAGCTTCCGATGCCGGCTTCTCAACAGAGTCACGCGTTAAACTTACTGGTTCCGCAGAACCCGCAAATGGAATCGTCTGGAGTACAGGCAACTGCTCTGGAGCTGCAGGGTCGCTGCCACCATATTGTTGAACACCTAATACAACCGCCAATGAAACACACGCTGCTACGGCAACTTGTCCAAACTGTTGTAACCAAGCCGGAAGCTGACGCTTCGCTTGCTGAGGTTTAGGCTGCTCTTCAATTGGAGCAACAGTAGGTTCAACATTCACTTGGTGCAGGTTCGGCATTGCACTATGTGCAGGCTCAGCTTCAAGCGCTGCTGCCACATTGTTAGCAATGTTCCAATCTTGAGTTTCTGGCGCATCCCCACGCATAACATCACCAATTAAATGGTAACTCTGCCAGGTATCCATGCTTTCTTGATCAGATTCAAGATCTACAATGAGAGCTTTATCGATCGTTTCACCATCCATGAGTGCCGAAAGCTTTTCTTTATCAGCCATTATTTTCACCATAATTATTACAAGTTCTAGCGTTGCAAAAGAGGTTTGATTTTCTTTTCCACTGCTTCACGAGCTCGGAAAATACGCGAACGTACGGTTCCTACAGGGCAATCCATTACTTCTGCAATCTCTTCGTAGCTCAAACCTTCGAGCTCACGCAACGTCATTGCAGTTTTTAAGTCTTCTGGTAACGCTTCAATCGCTCCAAAAACGACTTGTTTCAATTCTTTTGACAGCGTTAAGTTCTCAGGGTTCGATATTTCTTTTAACGCGCTGCCTGTTTCGTAATATTCTGCATCTTCTGCATCTACATCGGTTGCTGGCGGCCTACGGCTTTGGGCAACGATATGATTTTTAGCGGTGTTCACGGCAATTCGGTACAACCATGTATAGAAGGCACTCTCGCCACGAAAGTTAGGTATCGCGCGGTAAGCTTTAATAAAAGCTTCTTGTGCTACATCAGGTACATCACCGGAATTATTCACGTATCGAGAGATAAGATTACAAACTTTGTTTTGATACTTAACCACTAGTAAGTTAAATGCCTGCTTATCTCCACTCTGAACTCGCTCAATCAACACTTGATCGGTTAGCTGCTCGTTCATTCGAGCGGGTACTCCTATTGTTATAACCCTTACCTTCGCAGATATGGGTACTAATTATGCGAAATGTAGTATTGACACCACCGTCTACAAGAGCACTATTGTGACTAAGCCAAATACCGAAAGTTCCAACTTTCTTAAAATTATTTGCCATTATTGTTTCACAATGTGATGTAATAAAAATAGCTATCCCTATCAATTTGGGGAAACTTGAGCAAAAGCAATGGTATTGAGCAATTAAATATTTCTAGATAGCTGTCTATATATTGATTTTGCATAGCGTTTAAGGATGACTCTGGAGAGATTATAACAGTCTTACCCAAACTCCTAAAACAAGACAAAGTCAATTGAGAGTGGACAACTCGACTATAGCCCGGGATTTAATAAGTTTTATGAACGCAAACCGTGAACATCAGTGTGATGTATTAGTGGTAGGAAGTGGTGCGGCAGGCTTGTCATTAGCCTTACGCGTAGCAGAACATGCAAAAGTAATTGTATTAAGCAAAGGACCACGCAGCGAAGGATCGACGTATTACGCACAAGGTGGTATCGCCGCGGTGTTCGATGAGTCGGACAGTATTGAGTCTCATGTAGAGGATACTCAAATTGCTGGGGCTGGGTTATGCGAAGAAGATACAGTTCAATTCATTGCTGAAAATGCGAAAGAGTGTGTGCAATGGCTGATTGATGGTGGTGTTCCATTTGATAAAGATGAAAACAGCACAGAAGGCCAACCAAAATATCACCTCACTCGTGAAGGTGGCCACAGTCACCGCAGAATTCTGCACGCTGCCGATGCAACGGGCATGGCGATGCAAACCTCACTACAAGATAACGTCAACAACCACCCAAATATCGAGATCTTCGAGCGCCACAATGCGCTGGATTTGATCACTGAAGATAAGATTGGTGGTTCAAAAGACAAGGTGATCGGTGCCTACATTTGGAACCGTAACCAAGAACACGTTGAAACCGTGCGCGCTAAATTTGTTGTATTAGCAACAGGCGGCGCTTCAAAGGTTTACCAATACACCTCTAACCCAGATGTCTCCTCAGGTGATGGTATTGCTATCGCTTGGCGTGCGGGTTGTCGTGTGGCAAACCTTGAGTTCAATCAGTTCCACCCAACTTGTTTATTCCACCCAGAAGCGCGTAACTTCCTACTGACGGAAGCACTGCGTGGTGAAGGTGCTTACTTGCGCCGCCCAGATGGTTCTCGTTTTATGAAGGACTTCGATGAGCGCGGTGAGCTGGCTCCACGTGATGTGGTTGCTCGGGCAATTGACTTCGAAATGAAGCGCTTGGGTGCCGACTGCATGTATGTTGATATCAGCCACAAGCCTGAAGAATTCATCACAACGCACTTCCCAATGATCCATACTCGCTTGATGGACTTGGGCATCGATATGACCAAAGAGCCAATCCCTATCGTACCTGCCGCTCACTACACTTGTGGTGGTGTCATGGTTAATAAGCAAGGTCAAACCGACCTGACTAACTTGTATGCGATTGGCGAAGTGAGCTATACCGGCTTGCACGGTGCAAACCGTATGGCTTCTAACTCACTGCTTGAGTGTGTGGTTTACGCATGGGCAGCAGCAAAAGATATCGTTGAGAACATCGACCAATCTCAATTGTGTGCTGAACTGCCTGCATGGGATGAAAGCCAAGTAACCAACAGTGATGAAGAAGTTATCATTCAGCACAACTGGCACGAGCTACGTCTATTCATGTGGGATTACATGGGCATTGTTCGAACGGATAAGCGCCTTGAACGAGCACTGCGCCGTATTCAGATGTTGCAGCAAGAGACTCATGAGTACTACAGCTACTTCAAAGTTTCGAATAACCTATTAGAACTGCGTAACTTGCTACAAGTGGCTGAGCTAATGGTTCGCTGTGCAATGCAACGTAAAGAGAGCCGCGGCCTACACTACACGTTGGACTATCCAGAACTTGCAGAAGACAGCGGCCCAACGATTCTGACGCCAGAAAAGCGCCAATCATAATTATGGGTTAAGCGTGCTTAGCTAATTAGTCGTCAGCGAAAAGTAATTAAACGAAAGGGAGCCGAGTGCTCCCTTTTCTTTTGTCTAATGCTTTCTTTTATCTAATACTTTGGCTGACCTAGCACGCTCGTTGTAAGTTTGCCAGAAAGTGACGATATTCATTCTCGCAACAGCTGTCGCGCCAAAGCAATACCGAGTACCCACACTCAAACTGCAATTTAACAAAGAACTGCGCCCAGATCTTATCCACGGACTTTAGAATATAACGTCGGTCATTCAATCGGATCTCACCATCTTCTTTATAATCAAAACGACCATGAGCACTATTCAAAATCAGATGGTTAGTTTTAAACAGATGGATCAGCAGTGCTAAACAATAAAGGCTAGCGGCAAGTGGAATAGAAGATAGGACGATGAAAAACAAAAGGCACCCGAAAACAGTGCCTTTTGTGAATAATGCGGAATATGAAGGGTTAAGCTGGAGCTTAACGAACCTTGCTGAGGTTGTGTGCGACAATTTTATCAACCATTGATGCATGACCTAGGTTTTCACTGCGTCCGTGTCCCATCACCCAAGTAAACAAATCTGGGTCATCACACTCTAGTAGAGAAACAAACTCGCGCTGTTCCTGCTCTTGCAATGAATCAAAACACTCTTCGAAAAATGGCATGATGACTACATCAAGTTCTAACATGCCGCGACGGCAACCCCATTTAATTCGTGCTTTCTGCTCTGCAGTGTACATTGGCTATCCTCACCTATAATTTTTCTTTCTCGGAGTGTAACAAGTCATACGCCCTGCAACTACTATGTGAGTCACAGTCCCTATCTCAGCTCACAAAAAAACCTAAGCTGACAAAGAAACAGAACCGGATTAACATAGAGCCAAATAAAATTCTTAGGAAAGATAAAATGGATTGGAAAAACACATTTCAGCCACTCGCTCATACACAAAATGAATCGCTTCCAGAACTGATGATGACACACGTGTCAGACTGGAGTGCAATCACCATGATAGGCGATGACAAAAAGTCGTACCTGCAAGGTCAAGTAACGTGCGACGTGGTGACTCTTCCTAATGATGAATCCACATTAGGCGCGCACTGTGATGCAAAAGGAAAGGTATGGAGTATCTTTCGTTTGTTCCACCACAACGGTGGCTACGCACTCATGCAACCTAAATCTGCGATTGAAGTCGAGCTCGTTGAAATCAAAAAGTACGCCGTGTTCTCTAAGGTCGATATCGAGCAAACGTCTGACGTTGTTATCGGTGTGATCGGCGCGTCTGCAAATCAATACATTGATTCGATTTCAGTAAGCCAAGGTAATGTACGTGTGATTTCTGGCGGTACGGCCGTTTTAGTATCAGACAACCGCTGGGCTTTACTTGTTACAGAAGAAGCCGCTGAAGCCTTGGTATCAAACAGCGCTGCGGAGAAAGTATCAGAAGCGTTATGGCAGTATCATGAAATTATTGATGCTCAGCCTCACCTATCGAAAGCAGAGCAAAACGAACACATCCCTCAAGCGCTTAACCTGCAAGCGATTGGCGGTATCAGCTTTTCAAAAGGCTGTTACACAGGTCAAGAAACGGTTGCTCGTGCCAAGTATCGTGGCATGAACAAGCGTGAGATGCGCATTGTGTCGGGCACAACTGCGGACGTATTGTCTCTAGAGAATCCTATTGAACTAGAGCGTAGTGTTGGTGAAAACTGGCGTGGCGCAGGCCGACTATTAAACGTATATCAATTTGCTGATAACCAAGCGATTGGTTTAATAGTATTACCAAACAACCTGGATGACGATGTTCAGCTTCGATTGACTGCGCAGCCTGATCAAGGGTGGAATATCCTGCCACTGCCTTACAGCCTCGAAGACGAGTAACCACGTGGAAACACTGATTACACAATGGCTGGATCAACAGCAGGTGAAGTATCGCCTGCTGATGCAAAGTAAACCCACCACCAGCATCGAAGAAACCGCGCAAGAGCGAGGCATCGACCCATCTCAAATGGTCAAGTGCATCCTGCTCAAGGATATGGGTAATCAGTATGCACTGGCCTGTACTGCTGGCGATCGTTCTGTCGACCCCAAGAAAGTACGCTCGGTGCTGAATTGCCGTCGGATGACCTGCGTGTCGCTCACTGATGTTGAAGCGATCACTGGCTTTAAAGTGGGTTGCGTTGGTCCGCTCGCTCTCAAGAGACACATGCCGATCATTTTTGATCCTTCCATTCAGAACAACTCGACCGTAACCATTAGCTCGGGTGTTCGAATGGCTGGCGTCGCACTTGATCTCGAAGATCTTATGGCGTTATGTGCACCGACCGTCGCAGATATCAGTCGATGATCGTTTCGATCAGATCATGCTTCGCAAACTTCATTTGAATATTTCATTGAGTACATTTTTTGTGTGAACTTCGTCATAAGAAGAACACACCATTAGTAAATAGTTACTCAAAATAAAAGCATAAGTAGTCACAAAGTTAAATTTGCGTTATTGTGAATTTACTGACTAGCTATTAAGCAAATCAGTACAAGTGAATCCACTGAGTAATATCAGTATCCACTTTTGTGTAATGCATCTGTGACTATTCGCCCGTTTTAGACGGGCTTTTTTTTGTCAGAAATTTACAATTTGATTACACAAACAAAAAAATCCCGCCTATTCTTATACTTGTAACATTATCACTGCTTAATACCGAACAGGAAAGTTCACGTCAGTTCACTACTCAGTATTATTTTGGGGAGGAGCTCACGTAAAAATAGATATTTACTGAAGAAAGTGCTTAGAACAGCACAAATATCTAATTAACGTCAACTCTACTGCATATTACTCCATGCTTATCACAATTATTATCTCGGAGTTTTTCTATAATATGCAGGCTAGGTAAATATAAGGATAATAAAAAATGAGACTGTTTAAGCGCTATACACCGAGTATGATAGCTAAACATGTAAGTCGACTTTTCAAAGGACGAATCTACATTTACGGCGTAGGAAAATTTGAGTTTGATAACGGTAAGCTAGTGCTACCAGACCGAGCAGAAAAGCGTCACTTTCAAACAGTGAAAGAAATAAATAGTGAAATCATGAAACTGCGCTGCGCGTACGCATGACCTGATTATCTACAGAATTAAAAACAAAAAGGGTTGGCATCATGCCAACCCTTTTTTCATCCCAATGATTAGACAAATCACCAGAACACTATGTCACTATCGATGAGTCACTGGGCGCTTAGCTAAGTCAGGAAGATTGCCAGATAAACCCAGTGCGCGCTTCATGATCTCATCTTTCGCACCCGGTAATTGACCTGCTAGCTTCATACCGATACCACGAATCAGCTTCTTAGCTGGGTTATCGCCTTCAAACAGATCTTTAAAGCCCTGCATTGAAGCAATCATTTTCGCCGCCTCTGCTTTTCTCCAGCGCTCGTAGCCGCGAAGATTACGCTTGGTGCCAATGTCCTCACCCGCAGTCCATAGCTTTAACAGCTCTTGTGCTAAGCTTGCTGCGTCTAATAGACCAAGGTTAACGCCCTGCCCCGCTAATGGATGAATGGTATGAGCAGCATCACCAACCAAAGCCACACGCTCTACCGCAAAGTCACGTGCATAACGCATGCGTAGTGGGAATGCAAAACGGTCACCAACCACTTCGCATAATCCAAGCTTTGAGTCGAACTCTGCCGTTAGCTGCTTATTAAAATCAGTATCCGACATGGATACCAACTTCTCGGCACGATTTGGTTCCGTAGACCAAACAATCGAGCTCATGTGGCTTGGTTGCATTGGTAGGAATGCCAATGGGCCTTGAGGTGTGAATATTTGACGAGCAACGCTGTGGTGCGGCTCTGTGGTTTTGATGTTCGCGACAATCGCACTGTGTCCGTAATCCCAATGTGTTAATGGGATATCTTGCTGCTTACGAACCCAAGAGTTTGCGCCGTCTGCTCCAACAACTAACTTAGCTGTCAGTGCTTGACCATTGTCCAATGTTAACCAAGCTTCACTTTCACCAATCGCCATCGTTTTACACGTTGCGGGCATATACAGGCTGACGTTGTCTTGCTTCTTAACCTGATCAAGCAGCGCTAATTGAATCACACGGTTTTCAACGATATGACCCAAGTTCGGCTGAGCCAAGCGTGTCGAGTCAAACTCAATACGGGCAAAGCTGTCTTGCTCCCACACTTCCATCGCTTGATACGGTGCTGCACGTCTTTGTTCGATACCTTGCCATGCACCTAAGTTGCGAAGAATCACTTCACTAGAACGACTCAACGCGGATACACGTACGTCAGGCAGCTCACTAAGCCCTTCACTGGGAGCTCTACCTTCAATGACAGCAATTCTTAGGTCACTGTCTTTCAGGGCAGCAGCAAGCGCTAAGCCAACCATGCCACCACCAACAATCGCGATATCAACACTTTGCATCATTATTTATTACCTTATCTTTCTACTAGGCCAAGCGTATGACGCAAAAGTGGACCTTTAAGTGGTGGAAGGTTATCTATTACGGCTAACCCAAGATTACGCCCAATGCGAGCGGTCATAAAATCGTTTGAGAACAGGTGAACTAGGCTTGAAGTCAACGTGATCGTTGCGTCTCTATCTTGTTCTCTACGTTTTCTAAAGTTAACAAGACCACGGTAACGACCCACATCATCCAACTGAGTACACAACTCTTCTGCCAAGGAAGCCACGTCTCGGATACCTAGGTTAAAGCCTTGCCCCGCAATGGGGTGAAGCGTTTGAGCAGCATTACCAACAATGGCAAATCGATGAGAGATATTTTGCTGTCGGTGACGAAGAATCAGTGGATAGCTCGCACGCTTGCCGACTTTCTCTAATCGGCCAAGTCGCCAACCAAAATCGCTCTGAAGCTGCTCAAGGAATTCGTCGTCGTTAAAAGCCATAACTTTATCGATTTGCTCCGGCGGTAAACACCAAACCAGAGACAAACGGTTATCACTCATCGGCAATAGAGCGACTGGCCCATGATGGGTAAAGCGCTCAAATGCGCGACCTTGATGGGGTTCGCTCGCCACGATATTGGCAATCACAGCAACCTGTTCAAAGTCATGTTCATTCAGTGGGATATTGAGTTGCTGACAACAGGTTGAGATTGCACCGTCAGCCGCAACCAGTAACTTAGTCGTTATGGTTTGCCCACTGTTGAGTTCGATAGTTGTCAGTGACTCACTTCGCTCAACTTTCGCTACCGAGTCCGGACACAACATCGTAATTGCCGCTTCTGATTCCAGCTTCTGCTGATAAATTCGACCAACATCGGCTAACTCGACTACATAGCCAAGTGCATCTACAGCCAGTTCTTCACTATAGATATCCGTCATCCCTGCATGCCCACGATCCGATACATGGATATCTTTAATCGGGGTCGCTACCGGAGCGATAGATTGCCACAGGTGCAGAGAGTCAAGGATCTGTACCGTGCCATAAGACAAAGCGATCGAACGAGAATCAAACCCAGGATGAGCTTGATGATCAACCTGATAAGGCTCAACCACCGCAATCGACAACGAGCCTTGGCTTAGGCGGTTCAGAGCAAGGGCTAACGTCGCCCCCGCCATTGCACCACCAGCAATTACAACATCATATTGAGCCATCATAACCTCAAACCGACAAACGATTAGTGAATGGTTGGCGCCGCATCTTCAGATGGGCGTGCACCAAATTCAGCATGAATCGTTAATGCACACGCTTTTACGTGCTCAATAACGTGCTCTAGAAGTTGTGCTTGTTCTTCCAGATCATCTTCTTCATCAATGCCTAGCTTTGCCATCTCTTCAAGATCAGCCAACGCTTCTTTCGTGCCTTCAGACGCTTTGTTCAATTGAGCGCCAACAAGACCTAAACCAGAGATGAAATGGTTAATCCAATCAGACACACCGTCAGCCAAGTCAAACAGGCTTGCGCTTGCGTCTTCGTCAGGCAGCAACATAGACAATTCCATGCCTGAACCTGTGATTTCACTGGTCGTTACTTTCAATGTCGCTTCCGCTAGCGTTAACGCGCGATCTGGCCAGCCCATACCTTCGTTGGTGTAATCAAAGATCAGCGGTTGCCAACTCTTATCTGCTAGGCTTAAGCCTCCGCTTAACATACCCGTTAATAAACCATGCATCTCAGCAGGGGTTACGGCTAAACTTGCCGATTGAAGTTCAGTCGCAACCGTTAGGTAATCAGGTAAAGTAGTTTCGCTCATCAGATAGCTCGCTCAGTTATTCTTTATATCGATAGTATAATCGTACCACTTCACCCCAATTCTGGTAAGCATCGATCCCCAGCAATTGAAGGATGACTGACTACCAATTGTTCAATTTGCTGAATTACTGTGTGCTCAAGCTCTCATTTACAAACAGTCACTCTGAAAAGCTTGAATCTTAATAGCGGTTTACCTATAGTTTCTCCCTCAGAGGAGATTGCTTCCTCATCGGTACTTGCACTTTTTCTTTCTCAAAAAATGGCGAAGGGCAATAGCCTTAAAATAGCGCGTTAAAGAGTTCATCCATCATGAGTAATCAAGCGGTAGACGTTGAAATATTAGGAAAACTGACTCGAGTGAATTGTCCACCAGGGCAAGAAGAGTCATTGATTGCAGCGGCGGCCGATCTTGATAATCGATTGAAAGAGATGGCTGAACGTACTAAGGTAACCAATGAAGTGAAGCTGCTGACTATCGCAGCTCTGAATATTTGCTACGAATTACAAACCAAGAAGTTTGAAGCAAATGATGAACAAAACGCACTGACCGAGCGAATGGAACAGCTCACGACATCACTTTCAGATGTCCTCAGTAAAGTTAAGCACGGACAGCAATAGCGTACACAAAATTTACCCTGGAGTGTTTGTCAGAGGATTCACGTCCCCGAGCCGATAAGCAATCCCTAAGGGTTAGTACTTGAGTGCTATTGAGCATGCTCGGTCCGCCGAGAAGCCTACGGTAATCATTGCTGATCCGCCTTGAACTCGCTGGTTCAAGGGCCATCTATTCTCAACGGCACTTTGGGGTATCCCTTCTTATGAAGACGCTCACACGCAGCGAATTTCGCAAACAGATCCGTATCAAACGCAATGCCTTATCTGGCGACCAGCAAACTCAATCCGGTATAGACTTAGTTAAGCAGTGTTCTCAGCTCAATGAGATTCAGTCAGCTCAACATATTGCCCTCTACATCTCTATCGATGGCGAACTCGATACCCAGCCTTTGATCGAATGGTTATGGGCGCAAGGTAAGCAAACTTATTTACCAGTATTACACCCCTTCTCTGCCGGACACCTGTTGTTTCTACATTATTCTCCAACCACACCCACTGTTTTGAATAAGTACGGAATCGTTGAACCCCAACTTAATCAAATGCTGGTTAAACCTTGCCAGCAACTCGATCTCATTCTTACACCCCTTGTCGGCTTTGACTCTCATGGCCATCGTTTAGGTATGGGCGGCGGATATTACGATCGCACCTTGGCGAAGTGGTTCGAAACGGGCGAAGGCGCAACTCCTATTGGTTTGGCTCATGATTGCCAACATGTTGATACCCTACCGATTGAAGAATGGGACATTCCGTTACCTAAAATCGTGACTCCAAGTAAAACTTGGCAATGGGAAAACAACCATTAAAGCGCTATAATCGCGCCGCAAACGTTAACCTCGATATATAAACGTTAACTTCAATACGCGAACGATTAATTCAAAGCGCAAGACCTTATTCAGGAGAATGGCATGACTCAAGATGAAATGAAAAAAGCAGCTGGCTGGGCAGCACTTCAATATGTTGAAGAAGGCAGCATTGTAGGTGTAGGTACTGGCTCAACAGTAAATCACTTCATCGACGCACTTGGCACAATGAAAGACAAAATCAAAGGTGCGGTTTCAAGCTCTGTAGCCTCTACTGAAAAACTAGAAGCACTAGAAATCAAAGTATTTGAGTGCAACGACGTATTCAAGTTAGACATCTATGTTGATGGTGCAGACGAAATTAACGCTTCACGCGATATGATCAAAGGCGGCGGCGCTGCTTTGACTCGTGAAAAAATCGTAGCGGCTATCTCTGATAAGTTTGTGTGTATTGTTGACGGTACTAAAGCAGTTGATGTGTTGGGCAAATTCCCACTGCCTGTTGAAGTAATCCCAATGGCACGTTCGTACGTTGCTCGTGAGTTAGTTAAGCTTGGTGGTGACCCAGTTTACCGCGAAGGCTGCACAACCGATAATGGCAACGTGATCCTAGATGTGTACGGCATGGCGATCGAAAACCCGAAACAACTAGAAGATATCATCAATGGTATTGCTGGTGTGGTGACGGTTGGTCTGTTCGCTCATCGTGGCGCTGATGTGGTTATCACTGGCACGCCTGAAGGTGCAAAAATCGAAGAATAAATAATGGAAGATTGAGTTTTTCTGTTACTTCATTACATACGGTGCCCTAGGGCGCCGTTTTTTTTGCTTTATTGCTGTAAAATTATGTCTTATTCCGTAATTTTCTTACCCAAAACATTTTTTTTTTGTTACTTTATTGTTCAGAAGACGCACAGGGAAAACGTTTGTCTCCTAACAAAGTGGTGAATTTGTTCCCCTTTCAGCCATTTTGTAGCACGTGCGCCGCATTTGCCCAACCTTTCCATTTTAAGGACGAGAACAATGGCCAAAGTTTCACTGGAAAAAGAAAAAATAAAAATTCTACTTCTAGAAGGTCTTCACCCTTCTTCTGTAGAAGTACTGCAAGCCGCTGGTTACACAAACATTGAGTACCACAAAGGCTCGCTACCGGAAGATGAACTTCTTGAAGCAGTTAAAGATGCTCACTTCATTGGTATTCGTTCTCGCACTAACATCTCCCAAGAAGTTATTGATGCAGCTGAAAAACTGGTTGCCGTTGGTTGTTTCTGTATTGGTACTAATCAAGTCAACCTTCAAGCAGCAGCAAAACGCGGTATCCCTGTGTTCAACGCACCGTTCTCAAACACTCGAAGCGTTGCTGAACTTGTTCTTGGCCAGGTTTTACTACTACTACGTGGCATTCCAGAAAAGAACGCTCTTGCTCACCGTGGCATCTGGAAAAAGAGTGCAGACAACTCTTACGAAGCCCGTGGTAAGCGTTTAGGTATTATTGGCTACGGTCACATAGGTACTCAACTGGGTATTATTGCTGAAAACCTTGGCATGCGTGTTTACTTCTACGACATTGAAAACAAACTGTCTTTGGGTAACGCAACGCAAGTTCATACCATGACCGAACTGCTGAATAAGTGTGATGTGATCTCTTTACACGTCCCTGAAACCAACGAAACAAAAGACATGATGGGTAAAGAAGAGTTCGAGCGCATGAAGCCTGGTTCTATCTTTATCAATGCAGCACGTGGCACAGTGGTAGACATTCCTGCTCTGTGTGGCGCTCTAGATTCTGGTCACCTTGCAGGTGCAGCGATCGACGTTTTCCCAACAGAACCCAAAACCAATGCAGACCCGTTTGAGTCGCCATTGATGCAGTTCGACAACGTGATTCTTACACCTCACGTAGGTGGTTCAACTCAGGAAGCACAAGAGAATATCGGTGTTGAAGTGGCTGGCAAGCTAGCGAAATACTCTGATAACGGTTCTACGCTATCAAGTGTTAACTTCCCAGAGGTATCTCTACCGCTACACACGGGCACGTCTCGTTTGCTGCACATTCACGAAAACCGCCCAGGTATCCTAACTCAGATCAACACCATCTTCGCTGAAGAAGGCATTAACATCGCGGGTCAGTACCTACAGACTGCGGCTGATATGGGTTATGTAGTTATCGATGTAGAAGCGGATCGTTCAGAAGAAGCACTGCTTAAACTGAAAGAGATCGAAGGCACAATCCGTGCTCGTTTACTTCACTAATCATCGAACTCGATATTAGTAAAAACAAAAAGGCTCTCATTATGAGAGCCTTTTTAGTATTTGGCCTATCGTAGGTAATTAGATCACCATGATCCAAAAGCCTCTATAGCGCTATCTTATTCTTCGATCTGGTAGATCACATTAACACGATCGCGAATGGTGATCGTTGAGTCTTCATAAGAGTTCGACTCTGTTCTCGCATCCATCGCCATTGAACGCATTAACACAGGCTGAGAAGATTGTGCGTTGTAATCAACACGCCAAACATCACCCAACTCACGCTCAAACCCACTCGCTAATGATTTAGCTTTCGATCGCGCATCCTTGATGGCTTCTAAGCGCGCTTGCTCTTGATACTTGGCTTGATCTCGAACTTGAAGCTGAATGTTGTCGATCTGATTAATGCCTTCTCCAATCGCAATATCCATGTACTCATTAAGATTAGCTAGCTCAGTCACTTGAACGGTCACATTACGTGAAGCGCGGTAGCCAACCAGTTCCGGTTTGCCATCTTTCGGGTAGTGATATTGAGGAGATAGATACAGGTTTGAGCTATGAACACTCGCCTCATCAACACCTGCTTGATGCAACTTATTTAGAAAGCCTGTCACGACTTTATCAACGGTATTTTTAGCCTGTTCAGCAGTCATCGTCGATTCCACGACTCTCACAGAGAATGTCGCCATATCAGGTGTCGCGATCACTTCACCATAGCCTGTCGTTGAAATATGAGGAAAGGATGGAGAATCTGCCAATGATGGAAAACTCACAGCACTCAACGCCGCAGTAAGAGTAAGAGACGTTGCTAACATCTTTGGTACAAGCTTCATTAGGTATGACCTATGCTAAACAAATGTACTTTCATCATAGAGCAATTTATCGTTTAGCCAATCCAGAGCACGCACTTCTAACAGAACTTTGACGCTGAAAAAATCAACAGCTTACTGAGGCAAGTGATTGTGAGCAAAACTTAATACCGCTTGGGATATCTCTTTTAACACCCCACTCTCGAGCTGCCAATGGTGCCAATAAATGCGATAAGACAGCAGAAAGCCAGGGGTAATGTCAATAAGATCACCAGACTCTAGCTCATCGATAATCTGCAATCGAGGAATCAAGCAATAGGCAACACCCGACAACGCTAAACGCACAAATGCTTCCGAGCTGCCGACAGTATGATTAATCACACTGTCTCTCGGGACGTTAAAATGATCATGCAAAAACTTCTTATGCAGGTCATCGTATTGATCATAGGAAACCGCAGGCGCCTTGCTTAACGTGGCGTAATTTACGCCCTCTGAAAAGTAACGCTGATGAAAATCAGGGCTAGCCACGCAAACATAATCCATCCTACCGAGATAATCGGCACTGCAGCCTGGAATCGCTTGAGACTCCAAACTGATTGCACCGGCCACCTCGCCACTTTTTATCTTTTCAATGGTTCTCGACTCACCATGAATCGCGAGGTTCAACTCGACTTGGCGAGATTTCATCACATCCGACAAAGCCGGTAGCAGCCATGTCGCCAAACTATCAGCGTTGGTGGCTATGGATATCGATAGTGGCTGAGTTCCCTCTTCATTCATCAACTCAGGCACAAGTTCGTGCTCTAACAAACGAACACGACGATATAAGCCCAGTAATTTTTTACCCGCAGGCGTTGGCCTAGGCGGGCTTTCTCTCACTAAGGCAGGCTGAGCCAACCACTTTTCCAGCTGTTTGATGCGCTGAGATACCGCCGACTGGGAGATATATAACTGCTCAGCAGCCCTTTCGAAGCTACGTTGTTTTACTACGGCATCCAGTGCTTCTATCCACTTATAATCCAATCCACGCATCAATTTGCTTCCTTTTTAAGCTAACTCAATGCCACATTAGCAACTCTAATAATAGATTAAAATCATTAATTATACTTATTTAAAGGGTCGGAGTATCTTCGCCATATAGCACGTAAATATCGTTAAATAAGTGGAGGTTAAAATGAGTTTTTGGGTTTTATTACAAGGTTTTGGTCTAGGGGCAAGCATGATTATCCCTATTGGCGCTCAGAATGCGTACGTCCTAAATCAAGGGATAAAGCGCAACCACCATTTAACCACTGCAACAATCTGTAGCCTGCTCGACACTCTGTTTATCTCATTGGGTATCTTTGGTGGCGGTGCGATTCTGTCGCAAAATGAATTGCTACTCACCTCGGTCACGTTAGGCGGCATCGCTTTTCTAACCGTGTATGGTTTGTTATCACTACGCAGTGCCTTTAAAGCGCCCTCAAGCGAGGAGTCAAAAGGAGAGATACTGGCTCGTGGTAAGCGCACCGTTATTTTGGGCGCATTGGCGGTTACTGTGTTAAACCCACATCTCTACTTAGATACGGTGGTGATTCTTGGGTCGATTGGCGGGCAGTTTGAAGGTAACGACAGAATTGCTTTTGCTATGGGAACCATCTTGGCTTCATTTGTTTGGTTTTACTCTTTGTCACTGGGCGCGGCAAAGCTAGGCCCAACGCTATCTAAACCGAATGTTAAGAAAGGCATTGATATCGCTGTAGCAACTATGATGTTCGCAATTGCTGCTGTGCTTACCAATGGACTGGTTGAGCAATACTGGTAAGCAATTAAAGAACAAAGACTGTCGACCAAGCCAAAGATGACATCAGTAACTCATTAATATAATGAGTTACGCTAGAATGACTCGAATTTTACTGTTAAGTTCACTCAGCGCAGCTTCAAGGCTTGGTTCCGGTTGGCTCAAGTGATTTATCAAGGTCATGAAATAGCTATCCATAATCAATGGCATTTTTTCAGAAATAGATGCATCGACATTAACAGTCTGAAAGAGTGCCTGATCAAAGGTACGGTAATAGTCTAGATCCCAAATGACCTCTTTGAGTAACGCTCGACTTAACTCAACATTATCAAAATAATAGCTGTAGTAGTGTCCAATTAGCGAGATACCGATATCCACAGCACGTTTATCTTGCTCAGCCGCTAACACCTCCTGACCAATCTTTTCCAACTGCGATAGCATTCCTTCTCGAAGAATAGTCAGCTTGGTTTCAAAATGACTAAACACCGTGCCATCTGCCACACCCGCGTGGCGAGCGATCTGTCGAGTTGTGGTGTTGTCATAACCATTTTCCCCAAACAACTCCCAAGCAGACGCTAAGATCTTCTGTTTCGTTATCTCTCTCTTACTCACGAAAATACATCCTTCTCTAATCAAGCTTGATCATACTCTTAGTGCTCTAATTTGACAAATTGAGCGCGCTCAATTATAAAAATGAGCGCGCTCAATTTAACTTTGGAGATACGGACATGATGAATATATTAAACCGACTGGGACAAGTGCTGATTTTTCTGCCCACGATCTTTTGCTTCTCTTATCTACTTCGACCGCTACTGATGATGATTCTGATTCCTGGCGGTTTATGTTTATTGGCTATTTTGGGAGGACAAGAAGTAAGAAAGCCCTTATATGCGATGTTAAAAACATCGTTGTGGCCGACGTCGAGTAGAACACGAAATAGGGATATACAAAGAAAAGAAGCTAAGCAGTAACAACAACTAACGAGTAAAAGGAATGATATTGAAGACAACAAAAAAGGCGGATAACCTAAGTTATCCGCCTTTTTATTCAACTTGTCGAAGCTTTATTAGCCCTCAACTTTGTTCATGTGAACATCCATTTGTGGGAATGGAATTTCGATACCTTCTTTATCCAAGCCTTCTTTGATTGCTTGCATCAGGTCGAAGTAAACATTCCAGTACTCTGCGGTGCTAACCCATGGGCGAACCACGAAGTTAACAGAAGAGTCAGCAAGTGTGTGAACACCCACTTGAACGCCTGGTTCTTTCAACACGCGCTCGTCAGATTCACAGATCTTAGTCAGAAGTTCTTTGGTCTTTTGTAGATCAGCACCGTAAGAAACACCGATCATTAGGTCGATACGACGTGTGTCATGACGAGAGTAGTTAGTAATTGGGCTACCAATAACGCTACCGTTTGGTACCACTACCATTTTGTTATCTGGCGTTGTTAGAACCGTTTGGAAGATCTGAATTGAATCCACTGAACCTGCTACACCACCAATTTCCACATAGTCACCAGACTTAAATGGACGGAATGCAACGATAAGTACACCAGCAGCAAAGTTAGATAGTGAGCCTTGTAATGCAAGACCAACGGCTAAACCAGCCGCACCAATAACAGCAACTACAGATGCCGTTTGAACACCTAATCGACCTAGTGCAGCAATTAAAACAATAACAAACAATAGGTAGCGAACTAAGCCGTGAATAAATTCCACAACCGCTCGGTCCATTTTCTTCTTCTGAAGAACCTTAGACACGCTATTCGCTACTGCTTTAACAATAAGGTTACCAATAAATAGAATTATCAGTGCTGAAATGATATTTACGCCATATTGGATAAATAAATCTGAATTATTTGTTAACCACTGCTCTGCTTGAGACAAACCATCCACAAGTGGAGTCTCAACCGCTGTCGAACTCTCAGCCATAATGTGCATCCTCTATATAATATGCTATGGGCTAAACTGCCTTAAGCCTAATTTACTCTACAATATAATAAACAGTTTAATGACCGTTAAGTCATTGTGTTCAAAGTAAATTAAAGCCAAGTCCTTTTTATAAACTGAACCAAGTTCAGTTTTTCGGCACGATATCCTATCTTTGACAGATTGCAAAGTCATATTTATGTAAGCTTTTGAATTATTGAAACTTACCAATAAATACAAATACCGATAACTCAATCCTAGGAAATTTATTCACCACACGCTAGGTTTTTCACATATTTAATACAAGTTTTTATCAGACATAAAAAAACCCGCTCAATGAGCGGGTTTTTAAAACTTAAAGAGTACTTAATTCAAAGAATTATAGTACGTCGATAGCGTTAAGGTCAGCAAATGCTTTCTCAAGACGAGTAACCATTGAAGCTTGACCAGCACGTAGCCATACGCGTGGATCGTAGAACTTCTTGTTTGGTTGGTCTTCGCCTTTAGGGTTACCGATTTGACCTTGTAGGTAATCGAAGTTTTCAGCAGAGTAAGTACGGATACCATCCCAAGTTGCCCACTGTGTATCAGTATCGATGTTCATTTTAATAACACCGTAGCCGATAGACTCTTGGATTTCTGCTTCAGAAGAACCAGAACCACCGTGGAATACGAAGTTTAGAGCGTTAGGTGCAATACCGAACTTCTCTGCACAGTATGCTTGAGAGTCACGTAGGATAGTTGGAGTAAGTACAACGTTACCAGCTTGGTAAACACCGTGTACGTTACCGAAAGAAGCCGCGATAGTGAAACGAGGGCTAACTGCGTTTAGGATTTCGTAAGCGTAAGCTACATCTTCAGGAGAAGTGTAAAGCTCAGATGCGTCCATATCAGAGTTATCAACGCCATCTTCTTCACCACCAGTACAACCTAGTTCGATTTCTAGAGTCATGTTCATTTTAGCCATGCGCTCTAGGTACTTAGCACATGTTTCGATGTTCTCTTCTAGAGACTCTTCAGAAAGATCGATCATGTGAGAAGAGAAAAGAGGCTTACCAGTTTGTGCGAAGAACTCTTCACCAGCGTCTAGTAGACCGTCGATCCATGGAAGAAGTTTCTTAGCAGCGTGGTCAGTGTGCAGGATAACTGGAACACCGTAAGACTCAGCAACAGCGTGTACGTATTTTGCACCAGCAACAGCGCCAAGGATTTGTGCGCCTTGACCTTCAAGTTTAACGCCTTTACCAGCGAAGAAACCAGCACCGCCGTTAGAGAACTGAACAACAACAGGAGCTTTAACTTTAGCAGCTGCTTCTAGAACACCGTTGATTGAATCAGTGTTAACAACGTTTACAGCAGGAAGTGCAAACTTGTTCTCTTTTGCGATTTCAAATACTTTCTGTACGTCATCGCCAGAAATTACACCAGGTTTTACAAAATCGAAGATCTTAGACATGGAAATAGTCCTATTTATTCTATCGTTTTAAGATTAAAAAACTTAAGTTCAAAAACTTGCAATCGTTTGCTCACAACTTATGTCATTCTAGCAAAAAAGTGTGATATGCAGCAAACGTTAAAAGGCGAGATTCACATCTCGCCTTTCTAAATCAATTATGCTTTAGCACGCTCTTCAAGCATTGCTACTGCAGGAAGTACTTTACCTTCAACGAATTCAAGGAAAGCGCCACCGCCAGTAGAGATGTAAGAAACGTCAGCTTTGATACCGAACTTGTCGATAGCTGCTAGCGTGTCACCACCACCTGCTACAGAGAAGCCTGCAGACTCAGCGATTGCTTTAGAGATACCAGCTGTACCCGCTTCGAAGTTTTTGAATTCGAATACGCCTACAGGGCCGTTCCAAAGGATAGTTTTAGCGTTGCCGATGATTTCAGCTAGTGCCGCAGTTGAATCTGGACCAAGGTCGAAGATCATGTCGTCGTCTTGAACTTCAGAAACGTGCTTGATTTCAGCTTCTGCGTTTTCGTCGAATGCTTTAGCACATGCAACGTCAGTCGCTACTGGGATAGCACACTCTTTCATTAGTTTTTGAGCCGTTTCAACTAGGTCAGCTTCGTATAGAGACTTACCTACGTTGTGGCCTTCAGCAGCGATGAATGTGTTCGCGATACCACCACCAACAACAAGCTGGTCAGCAATTTTAGAAAGAGATTCTAGAACTGTTAGTTTAGTAGAAACCTTAGAACCACCAACGATAGCCACTAGTGGGCGAGCTGGGTTGTCCATTGCTTTACCAAGCGCTTCAAGCTCAGCAGCTAGAAGAGGGCCAGCACATGCTACAGGAGCGTAAGTACCAACACCGTGTGTAGAAGCTTGAGCACGGTGAGCTGTACCGAATGCATCCATTACGAAGATGTCACATAGTGCAGCGTATTGCTTAGAAAGCGCTTCTTCGTTCTTCTTTTCGCCTTTGTTAAAGCGAACGTTTTCAAGAACAACAAGTTCACCAGCGTTTAGCTCTAGGCCGTTTACGTAATCTTTAGCTAGTTTAACTTCGCAGTCTAGTGCGTCGTTTAGGTAATTAACTACAGGAGCTAGAGAGAACTCTTCGTTATATTCGCCTTCAGTAGGACGACCAAGGTGAGAAGTAACCATTACCTTTGCGCCAGCTTCTAGGCAAAGTTTGATAGTTGGTAGAGATGCAAGGATACGTGCATCTGAAGTTACTTTACCGTCTTTTACTGGTACGTTTAGGTCAGCACGGATAAATACGCGTTTACCTGCAAGTTCCAGGTCAGTCATCTTGATCACAGACATGATTTGTCCTCTCAAATTTAAATAAATATAAAGTTTTGGAAACTCAGCAACCCTGCTAAGCCTATAAATTATTCAACTGGTAATTCTTTCACTACCAATAATATGTGGACTCTTAGTATTTATTTCAAGCTAAAAAATAAATAATCCGCACATTTGCTTCTAGGTCTTACTTCTTGCCTTCAGAAGCTTGCATTGCAAGAACCGTATCTAGCATTCGGTTCGCAAAGCCCCATTCATTGTCACACCACACTAGCATTTTAACTAAGTGGCCGTTGCTCACTCGAGTTTGTGAACCATCAACGATTGCGCTATGGGGATCGTGATTAAAGTCGATGGAAACGAGCGGCGCTTCAGTATAGTCAACTATATTGTGTAATGTACACTGGGATGCATTAACAATGGTTTGATTTACGTCATTAACTTTCACATTTGCATTAATTGTGACACTTAAATCCATCGCTGTTACGTTTACCGTCGGCACACGCACAGATATAGCTTCAAATTTGTTGGAAAATTTCGGGAAGATTCTTTCAATACCTTTATGCAACTTGGTATCGACAGGAATGATCGATTGGCTTGCCGCTCGAGTACGACGCAAATCGCTGTGGTACGCATCGATAACTTGTTGATCATTCATTGAAGAGTGAATAGTCGTAATAGTACCGGACTCAATACCAAAGGCGTCATCAAGAACCTTAATGATAGGGACAATACAGTTGGTGGTGCATGAGCCATTGGAAACGATTCGGTGGTCCGCTTCAATGGTATCGTGATTCACACCATAGATAATGGTGTTATCGAGGTCATTGGCACCAGGGTGAGAAAACAGTACCTTTTTTGCCCCAGCAGCAATGTGCGCTAGGCCGTCATCTCGGCAACCATAAACTCCGGTACAGTCGAGAACAATATCCACTTCTAGGTCACGCCAAGGCAACAGCTCAATATCAGCAAGATGTAAGATACGAATGGTATCGAACTCACCTTTATCTTCCGCACCAATGCCGTGATGGACATAGATGTGCTCTTGATCGTTGGAGATTTTCTTGCCGAAGCGGCCGTGACTAGTGTCGTATTGCAATAGATGAGCCATAGCGTCAGGCTGAGCAAGCTCATTAACAGCTACTACTTTGATTTGTTGGCTTTTGCCACTTTCATAGACAGCGCGTAATACATTACGCCCTATTCTTCCAAATCCGTTTATCGCGACTTTTAGCATAGTTCCGTACATCTAACCAAAATTTCGTGCAACAGATGATAACTGAATCCTACCCAAAAGGCATTACTTGAATAACGCCGTTTAGTTAAGACAGGTTAATCTGTTGCTTGTAGAGATAAGCCTAGAAGAAACAAATCCCAGATACAAAAAACCGAGCTCAGCGCTCGGTTTTTTCCTTCATTTAACTGTTAGCACAAGGCCATCAGTCAATGATTAAGCAAGAAGCTCTTTCGCTGTGTTTACTACGTTTTCAGTAGTGAAACCGAACATCTTGAATAGCTCACCTGCTGGTGCAGATTCGCCGAACGTTGTCATACCGATGATCTTGCCACCGAAGCCAACGTATTTGTACCAGAAGTCAGCGATGCCAGCTTCTACTGCGATACGCGCTGTAACGTCAGATGGAAGTACAGACTCACGGTATTCAGCGTCTTGCTTGTCGAACGCGTCAGTTGCAGGCATAGATACTACGCGTACTGCTTTACCTTCAGCGGTTAGTTGTGCAGCAGCTTCAACTGCAAGCTCAACTTCAGAACCAGTTGCAATGATGATTAGCTCTGGCTTGCCTTCACAATCTTTCAGGATGTAACCACCCTTAGCGATGTTAGCAACTTGCTCAGCATTACGATCTTGTTGTGCAAGGTTTTGACGAGAGAAGATTAGAGATGAAGGACCATCTTTACGCTCAATAGCCAGTTTCCAAGCAACAGCAGACTCAACTTGGTCACATGGACGCCATGTGCTCATGTTTGGAGTCAGACGTAGAGAAGCGATCTGCTCAACCGGTTGGTGAGTAGGGCCATCTTCGCCTAAGCCGATAGAATCGTGCGTGTAAACTTGGATGTTCTGAACTTTCATCAGAGCAGCCATACGCATTGCGTTACGCGCGTATTCCATGAACATTAGGAACGTTGCGCCGTATGGCACGAAACCACCGTGCAGAGCGATACCGTTCATGATAGCCGTCATACCGAATTCACGTACACCGTAATGGATGTAGTTACCAGAGAAGTCAGTTGCTTCAAGAGACTTAGAACCAGACCACATAGTCAGGTTAGAAGGCGCAAGGTCAGCAGAGCCGCCCATGAATTCTGGAAGCATTTGACCAAACGCTTCTAGTGCGTTTTGAGATGCTTTACGTGAAGCGATGTTTGCTGGGTTAGCTTGAAGATCAGCAATGATTGCGTTTGCTTTCTCTTCCCACTCAGCGGGTAGCTCGCCGTTAGTACGACGTTTGAATTCAGCTGCTAGCTCTGGGTAAGCCGCTGCGTATGCGTCAAACTTCGCGTTCCACGCTGCTTCTTTCGCTGCGCCTGCTTCTTTCGCATTCCACTCAGCTGCGATATCTGCTGGGATTTCGAAAGGACCGTGTTCCCAACCCAATGCTGCTTTAGTTGCTGTGATTTCATCAGCACCTAGTGGAGCACCGTGACAGTCATGCGTACCCGCTTTGTTTGGAGAACCAAAACCGATGATAGTTTTAGTACAGATAAGCGTAGGACGAGGATCCGCTTTAGCCGCTTCAATCGCTGCGTTGATAGCGTCAGAGTCGTGACCATCTACTGCTGGGATTACGTGCCAGCCGTATGCTTCAAAACGCTTAGGTGTATCGTCAGAGAACCAACCTTCAACTTCACCATCGATAGAGATGCCGTTGTCATCCCAGAAAGCAACCAGCTTACCAAGACCTAGCGTACCTGCTAGAGAACATGCTTCGTGAGAGATACCTTCCATCAGACAGCCATCACCCATGAATGCATAAGTGTAGTGGTCTACGATGTCGTGGCCTTCTTTGTTGAACTGTGCCGCCAGTGCTTTCTCAGCCATTGCCATACCAACAGCGTTAGTGATGCCTTGACCTAGAGGACCAGTCGTTGTTTCGATACCAGGAGCGTAACCGTACTCAGGGTGACCTGGAGTCTTAGAGTGCAGTTGACGGAAGTTTTTCAGGTCTTCAATTGAAAGCTCGTAACCTGCAAGGTGAAGCAGAGAATAAATCAACATTGAACCATGGCCGTTAGACAGAATAAAACGGTCGCGGTCAGCCCATTCTGGGTTTGCTGGGTTGTGGTTCAAGTGGCCACGCCAAAGAACCTCAGCGATGTCAGCCATGCCCATAGGTGCGCCTGGGTGGCCTGAATTTGCTTGTTGAACACCGTCCATGCTAAGTGCGCGGATTGCATTGGCTAGATCTTTACGAGAAGGCATGTCTGCTCCTGGATACATAAGCGATTTAAAAAAGAGATAATTGCTAAAGTTTTCATTTTTATTAGCGCGGGTATTCTCTCAAACGACTATTGCGACTGCAAACGTTTTACTGGCATTTTAACTGTCATTTTTCGCAATTTTCGAACATTTACATCACTTAGCAGTGGCTTATCTCGATCGATACGCAAACGATTAGTTATGACATATCATAAAAAAGAGCTTGTAATTCGACCGCTGGAATTTAGAATAGCCGTCTAGATGTAGAAACACCTACAAAATATACTGTATTTAATGGCGGCGCTTCCTAGCTTGCGACGCCATAAACTATTTACACCAAAAACTTAAAAGTGGAGCTCTCATGGCTAAGCACCTATTCACTTCTGAATCTGTTTCAGAAGGTCATCCAGATAAAATTGCAGACCAAATCTCTGATGCTGTTCTTGATGCCATCTTGGAACAAGATCCAAAAGCACGTGTTGCTTGTGAGACTTACGTTAAAACCGGCATGGTTATGGTTGGCGGTGAAGTGACAACGTCTGCATGGGTTGATATCGAAGAAATCACTCGTGAAACAGTACGTGAAATTGGTTACGTTCATTCTGATATGGGCTTTGACGCTGACTCTTGTGCTGTTCTAAACACAATTGGTAAGCAGTCTCCAGACATCAACCAAGGTGTTGATAAAGAAGACCCTAAAGAGCAAGGCGCAGGCGACCAAGGTATCATGTTTGGTTACGCGACTAACGAAACTCCTATCCTAATGCCAGCTCCAATTACTTACTCTCACCTTCTTGTTAAGAAGCAAGCTGAAGTACGTAAGAGCGGCAAACTTGACTTCCTTCGCCCAGATGCGAAATCTCAAGTTACTTTCCAATACGACCAAGGTAAGATCGTTGGTATCGATGCTGTTGTTCTTTCTACTCAACACTGTGATTCAGTAACAACGCCTGACCTACGCGAAGCAGTAATGGAAGAAATCATCAAGCCAGTACTTCCTGCTGAGTGGATCAACAAAGATACTAACTTCTTCATCAACCCAACAGGCCGTTTCGTAATCGGTGGCCCAATGGGTGACTGTGGTTTAACTGGTCGTAAGATCATCGTTGATACCTACGGCGGCGCAGCTCGTCACGGTGGCGGTGCATTCTCAGGTAAAGATCCATCAAAAGTTGACCGTTCTGCAGCTTACGCGGCTCGTTACGTTGCGAAAAACATCGTTGCTGCTGGCATGGCTGATCGTTGTGAGATTCAACTGTCTTACGCTATTGGTGTTGCTGATCCAACATCTATCATGGTTGAAACGTTCGGTACTGAGAAAGTAGCGCACGAAATCATCATTGAAGCAGTTCGTCAAAACTTCGACCTACGTCCATACGGCCTTCAAGAGATGCTGAACCTTCTTCAGCCTATCTACAAGCAAACTGCTGCATACGGCCACTTCGGTCGTGAAGAGTTCCCTTGGGAAGCGACTGACAAAGCAGCAATCCTTGCGGACTTCGCTGGCCTAAAATAATTTAGCCACTGCGATTTGTTTCTTTAAAGCCCTTACTGCTTAGTAAGGGCTTTATTTTTATGTACTTACCGAACTTTCACTCACAATACCCTTCTCCAACGCCCTTCTTTACCGTTAACCACTTAGTATAAAAAGCCGCTGATAATTTGTGTTTTCTAGCACTACTGACAATAGTTAAGGTAACTCCTAGGCGATCAAGCTCACATTTAACTTAAATTAATTCAGTCTGATAACGCTCGTTAAATGCACGCTAGAACAATAACTGGGATGACAAAGAGCAATTTAGCTCAAACACCATAACTCTCACACAAGCCACATCGATGAGCCTTATGGAATTATAACTAGGACGTTATTTAACTAGGGGGATCTATGCCTCGTACCGCGCACCCATCCGAACTGAACGATAAAAAACACAAGGTCAGCGATAAGGATTACGCTCGCACCATTCCTTGCAACCAAATCAGTATTTCCGCACCCTTTCATTGGTTGTCGCTTGCTCTGCATGACTTAGTAAGAATGCCATTAATCAGCGCATTTTACGGATTGTGCTTTATGGGAGCAGCAATTGCGATTGTTCAACTTGTCCAATGGCAAGGAACACACTTAGTCGTGATGCCAAGCCTGATCGTGTACATGCTGATAGGGCCGTTTCTTGCCCTAGGCTTGTATGACGCAGCTTGGGAAAGAGAAAAAGGCCATAACGCCAGCCTACTCCACTCAATGAAAGCCATCACTCGCAACTCCACCCACCAATGGGCCTTTGCGATTGTGTTGATGGTTGCGATGATATTCTGGATGCGTATCGCTGCGTTATTGCACGCGCTCTACCCTTCAGTGCAAGGCGCACCATTGGCTGAGTTCGCTCCCTTCTTAATTACGGGTTCTGTGATTGGTTTTGTTATCGCAAGCCTCATATTTAGCATCTCAGCATTTTCAATTCCGTTAATGATGGAGAGACGCGTTGATGTGATGAGTGCGATTTTCACTAGCTTTAATGCCGTGAAATCGAACATTCCTGCAATGGTGGTTTGGGCAAGTATTATTTGTGCCGGTATTCTGGTGGGTTTTGCCACCTACGGCATCGGAATGATCGTCACCATGCCGCTACTTGGTTATGGTACATGGCACGCTTATCACGAGATCATTAAGAAAAAACATCACGTGTAAAGCATCGCTAGATCAACAAGCAATGTTATGATGAGGCCTTGGCTTAAACGCTGAGGCCTTTTATTTGGAGTTAACAACGTTTGTCTTACACCCCGCAACAACATCGAGCAAATAAGAAATTGGCCGAGTGCCTAGCTATCGCAAATCAACATTTCTCTCGTGAATTTCCACACCCAACTATCACCTTCAAGTTAAGAGGTAAAGCGGCGGGAAAGGCCTACCTTCAGCTCAACGAAATTAAGCTCAACCACGTACTATTTTCTGAAAATGAAGACGCCTTCATCAACGAAGTTGTGCCGCATGAGCTCGCACACCTAATCACGCATCAGATTTTCGGACGTGTTAGGCCTCACGGAAACGAGTGGAAATACGTGATGGAAAAGGTATTCAACGTTCCAGCCAAAACAACTCACAGCTTTGAAATCGCTTCAGTTCAAGGGAAAACCTTTGAATATAGATGTGAGTGCACCACTTACCCATTATCAATCAGACGACACAATAAAGTGCTTCGAAATCAATCGACCTATCGCTGCCAGCAGTGCTATCAAACCTTATCCTTCACAGGCACACAGCTCAGCTAAAGTCCTAGACTCGCACCTATTCGATTTGGTAACCCCATCCTTTTTATTTCAGAAAGCAACACTCGATTAAGTTGATGATAGAAATGTAATGGAGAAACTCATCCTTTGAGTGCTAGACTGATGTTTATCATACTTTTATCAGTCTTTTTCTATGCAAAAACTCACCATCAAAGCATTTGGCCTACCTGTGTCTTTTTACTTATCAATAGTATTTGGCCTACTGGTAACCCAAAGCGTTTTCGCCGCACCACTGAGCTCATTCTCCAAAGCAAAAAGAGAAGCGGTGAAGATTTATCTCGACCACCCGACTTCATTTTATTGTGGTTGTGACATTACATGGAAGGACAAAAAGAAAGGGATTCCCGACCTTGACGGCTGTGGTTATCAAGCCCGAAAACAACAAAAGCGAGCGAGTCGAATTGAGTGGGAACACGTGGTTCCAGCTTGGCAATTCGGCCACCAGCGTCAGTGCTGGCAAGATGGCGGGCGCAAGAACTGCACTCGCAATGACAAAGTATTCAAGTCCATGGAAGCCGATCTCCACAACCTAACGCCAGCTATCGGTGAAGTAAATGGTGACCGTTCGAACTACAACTTCAGCCAGTGGAATGGAATGGATGGCGTGAGCTATGGTCAGTGCGAAATGCAGGTCAACTTCAAGCAGCGTAAGGTGATGCCGCCAGACAGAGCAAAAGGCTCTATCGCGCGTACCTACCTTTACATGAGCCAAGAGTATGGCTTCAAGCTATCTAAGCAGCAAACCAACCTGATGATGGCGTGGAACAAGCAATTTCCTGTCGACAAGTGGGAATGTACTCGGGATGAGCGAATCTATGCCATCCAAGGAAATCACAACCCATTTGTTTACCCTGCTTGTAAATAACGTCACTCGTACAATCAACATTCCAACTATCTCAAACAAGAGTTTCAGAATTGCCCCTGAAACTCTTGATCTACCCTTGTTTTTTCAACCAAAAGCATCCATGTTAGGCAGAGACAAAATACCCAAATGAACATATTTATAGGTTTACCAGCATGAGAATCCCTCGTATCCATCACCCAGAACGCATTCATCAGTTAGGTTCACTCGCTTTAGGCGAAGATGCCGCGGGTCATGTTGGTCGTGTCCTTCGCATGAAAGAAGGCCAAGAAGTCCTTCTATTTGATGGCAGTGGTGCTGAATTTCCAGCGACAATCACTGAAGTGTCAAAGAAAAATGTCACCGTTAATGTTTCTGAACGCATCGAGCGCAGCAGCGAATCTCCGTTAGACTTACATTTAGGCCAAGTGATTTCACGTGGTGACAAAATGGAGTTCACCATTCAGAAATCGGTTGAGCTTGGTGTGAACACCATTACCCCTCTAATTTCAGAGCGATGTGGCGTTAAACTTGATACAAAACGCTTTGAGAAAAAACTCGCACAGTGGCAAAAGATTGCTATCGCGGCGTGTGAACAGTGTGGCCGTAATACGGTTCCAGTCATTCGTCCAATTATGCAGCTTGAAGAATGGTGCAGCGAACCAAGCGAAGCACTAAAGCTAAACCTGCACCCTCGAGCAAAGTACTCAATTAACACCCTTCCAGAACCTATTAGCAAGGTACGCCTATTGATTGGTCCTGAAGGTGGCTTGTCGGCTGAAGAAATCGGCATGACAGAGCAATACAAATTTGAAGAGACGCTACTCGGCCCACGTGTACTTCGTACCGAAACAGCTGCTCTAACCGCAATTACTGCCTTACAAGTCCGTTTTGGCGATCTAGGCTAGGAGAAAAAAATGATCAAACTTGGCATCGTAATGGATCCAATTTCATCCATTAACATCAAAAAAGACTCTAGCTTTGCCATGATGCTTGAAGCTCAGCGTCGTGGTTACGAAATCCATTACATGGAAATGGATGATCTACACTTAGATCAAGGCGTAGCCATTGCTGACACTAAGGTTGTAGAACTAAAGGAAGACCCAAACGGTTGGTATGAATTCAAGTCAGAACAGACTATCGCGCTATCTGATTTAGATGCAGTATTGATGCGTAAAGATCCTCCGTTTGATACTGAATACATTTACGCGACCTACATTCTTGAGCGTGCTGAAGAAAACGGCGCACTGATCGTAAACAAGCCACAAAGCCTACGTGACTGTAACGAAAAGTTGTTCACGGCTTGGTTCCCAGAGCTAACACCAACTACCATCGTGACTCGTAAAGCTGAAAAGATTAAAGAGTTTCGTGAGAAGCATGGTGACGTGATCCTAAAACCACTTGATGGTATGGGTGGTGCGTCTATCTTCCGCGTGAAGGAAGGCGATCCAAACGTATCGGTGATCATTGAAACGCTGACCAACCATGGTCAAAACTACGCAATGGCACAAACCTTTGTTCCTGACATCAGCAATGGTGATAAGCGTATTCTTGTGGTTGACGGTGAGCCAATGCCTTACTGCCTAGCTCGTATTCCAGCTAAAGGCGAAACACGCGGCAACCTAGCCGCTGGCGGTACAGGTGAAGCTCGTCCATTAAGTGAAACAGACTGGGCTATTGCACGAGCAGTGGCTCCTTCACTAAAAGAAAAAGGCTTAATCTTTGTCGGACTGGATGTTATCGGCGACAAGCTGACAGAAATTAACGTGACCAGCCCTACTTGTATCCGTGAAATTGAAGCTGCTTTTGATATTTCGGTAACAGGTAAATTAATGGACGCAATCGAGCGTCGCGTTAACGCTAAATAGCCTAAACTAAAGAAAGCCTTAGCTATTCGCAAACGGCACAGAATCAATGAGCGGCTTCACGCCGCTCTTTTTCCTTTACTGGGAACACACTGGCAGGAGGCTCTATGAATTTAACGAACCACTTTCTGGTTGCTATGCCCGGAATGAAAGACCCCTACTTTCAAAATTCGGTAATTTACCTTTGTGAGCACAACGACGAAGGTGCGATGGGCTTAATGATCAACGCTCCTATCGATGTCACTGTCGGAAGCATGCTTAAACAAGTTGAGGTTGATTCTGAGCAGCCGAAATCGAATCAGGCAAGTCTTGATAAGCCAGTATTGAACGGTGGGCCGGTCGCAGAAGACCGTGGGTTTATTTTGCACAAACCTAAAGGCAGCTATCAATCCAGCATCAACATGACAGATCAAATCTCAGTGACAACCTCAAAAGATATCTTGATGGTGTTGGGCACAGAAGATGAGCCGATGAATTATTTAATCGCACTTGGGTATGCAGGATGGGAACCGGGACAACTGGAAACCGAACTTACCGAGAACTCATGGTTAACCGTTGAAGCCGATCCAAAGGTCATCTTCGATACACCGATTTCTGACCGCTGGAAAGTCGCCGTGCAGATGTTAGGCATTAATGCGGCTCAGCTTTCAGCAGACGCTGGTCACGCCTAGCTCAAATCAGCTAAATAAACAGACACTCTCAAACACAGATAAATTTGGAACCCCCATGTCACGAACAATTATGGCATTTGACTACGGTACAAAAAGTATCGGCAGTGCGATAGGACAAGAAATCACAGGCACAGCAAGCCCACTGAAAGCCTTTAAAGCCAAAGACGGAATTCCTAACTGGGACGATATCGAAAAGCAAATTAAGGAGTGGCAACCTAACCTGATTGTGGTTGGCCTTCCTACCGACCTTCATGGCAAAGATCTAGCCACCATCACACCTAGAGCGAAGAAGTTCGCTAACCGCCTTAAAGGGCGCTTTGGTGTTGATGTTGAACTGCATGATGAGAGGCTATCGACTGCCGAAGCAAGAGCCGATCTTTTTGACATGGGTGGCTATAAAGCATTAAGTAAAGGCAATGTAGATAACCAGTCTGCAGTCGTCATTTTAGAGAGCTGGTTTGAAGCGCAATATTCGTAACGAAAATTAAGTGAGCAAAATTTGAACTAATTTGTGATCCCACACGAATTTCACGCCGTAATGTCGATGCAATTCAAAATCAGAACGTGGGAGTTCAAATGAAAATTTTTCTAGCAATCTTCACCGCTCTAACCATTTCAGCATGCAGTTCAATGGGTGGTTCAGCGGGTTACACTGGCGAACAATATCCAACTAAAATTAAATTAGAGAAAGAGCGTGGCTACTCGAACGACAACAACCGTTTTGCTAATCACTAATTTATTCACTTTACAAAAAACCCGCATCTCAGCGGGTTTTTTATTGGCACCAGACACTAGGCATTCAACCTAACCCATGTCTATCTTTACCCCGGCCAAAGCACCAGTCCCGTAGTCATCATCGCCACGTCTGGTTTTTAGCATCAAACGTAAGTCATTAGCAGAGTCAGCACTGTGAAACGCATCCTCTTCGCTGATCTTGCCTGCTACAACTAAATCATATAAAGCTTGGTCAAAGATCTGCATACCAATCTCTTTTGATTTTGCCATGGTTGCTTTCAGTTCATGTAGTTCACCACGACGAATCAAGTCAGACACACGAGGGCTATTCAGCAGAATTTCAAACACACCATGACGACCGCTGCCATTCTTATCTCGGATTAACTGTTGAGCAACCACGCCACGCAAGTTCATCGACAAATCAAACAGGAACTGCTCTTTCTGTTCTTTCGGCACCAAGTGAAGAACACGTTCTAACGCTTGGTTAGCGTTATTGGCGTGCAAAGTTGCCATACACAAGTGACCCGTTTCAGCAAAGGTCATCGCGTATTCCATGGTTTCACGGCTACGGATTTCGCCAATCAAGATCATATCTGGCGCTTGACGTAACGAGTTCTTAAGTGCGACTTCATAGCTCTCGGTGTCGAGCCCAACCTCACGTTGAGTCACGATACATTTTTTATGTTCGTGAACGAATTCAATTGGGTCTTCAACCGTCAAGATATGCCCCGAGCGGTTGGTATTGCGATAACCAGTCATCGCAGCCATTGAGGTCGATTTACCAGAGCCTGTCGCCCCAACCACCAACACAAGTCCGCGCTTAGCGATTGAAAGGTCCTGCAGTACATCTGGAAGCTTTAATTGCTCAAAGGTTGGGATGTTAGTCTCGATACGTCGAATGACCGCTCCAGGTAGCTCTCGTTGAAAGAATGCACTGACACGAAAACGCCCAAAGTCACGCACTATGGCAAAATTAGCCTCACGCGTTTGCTGATATTCATCACGTCGGTCTTGATCCATCATCGCATCAAGTAGTTGAGCGACCTGAACCAAATTCAGCTTCTCGCCTTGCGGTCGTAGTTCACCATCGACACGGAACAAGACAGGCGCATCGACAGTGATATAAAGATCGGACGCTTTTTGAGACAGCATTCCCTCAAGGATTTGATTCAATTCCATTATGTGCACCTTGATTAAAACATTGAGGTTTCAATTTCGATTTTTTTCTCAACCTCTTCCGAATCAACCAAGCCTTGAGCCATCAGCTGCTTCGCGTTTTGCTCCATGGTTTGCATGCCATGTGCTGCGCCCGTTTGAATGATCGAATACATCTGAGCGACCTTGTCTTCACGAATCAAGTTTCTGATCGCTGGTGTCGCCATCATGATTTCATGGCAAGCCACACGACCACCCCCTACACGTTTTAGCAGCTTCTGTGCAATCACCGATCGTAACGATTCAGACAGCATTGAACGCACCATGTCTTTATCGCTACCAGGGAAAACATCAATGATACGGTCAATCGTTTTTGCTGCAGAGCTGGTATGTAGGGTACCAAAAACCAAGTGACCGGTTTCCGCTGCGGTTAGCGCTAAGCTGATCGTCTCTTGGTCACGAAGCTCACCAACAAGGATAACATCTGGGTCTTCACGTAACGCGCTGCGCAGCGCCGCTTTGAAGCTGTGAGTATCACGATGGACCTCACGTTGGTTAACAAGGCATTTATTGTTGGTGTGAACGAATTCAATCGGGTCTTCGATCGTCAGGATATGTTTGTTGTGGTTGCGGTTTACGTAATCAACCATCGCCGCAAGGGTCGTTGATTTACCAGAGCCTGTTGGGCCAGTAACGAGCACTAAACCTTTTTCGTAGTTGGCAATCTTTTCAAAGATTTCAGGCGCACCTAGTTGATCTAAAGTTGGGATTTCTACAGGGATAGTTCGAAAGACAGCCGAGCAACCACGAGCTTGGTTAAAAGCATTCACACGGAAACGACCAACATTGGGCAATTCAAAAGAGAAGTCGACTTCCAATTTTTCTTCAAACTCACCACGCTGCGAATCGCTCATGATCTCAAAAACCAAACGATGCACATCAGCATGACTCAAAGCTGGGATTCCAAGCTTCCTTACTTCACCATCTATACGTACCATTGGAGATACACCCGCAGAAAGATGTAGATCTGACGCGTTATGCTTTACACTAAAATCTAGTAACTCAGTGATATCCATTTATTTTCCCTTAAGTAAAGTCAGCTATGAGTAGTATTCAACAAAATATCGAACAAATCACCTCACAGATTCGTAGTGCTGAGCAAAAGTGCGGACGAGCTCCAGAGTCCGTGCAACTTTTAGCCGTCAGCAAAACTAAACCTATTGATGCGATTCTAGAAGCCGCACTCGGAGGCCAAGTTGCCTTTGGTGAAAACTATGTTCAAGAAGGTGTCGATAAAGTAAAACACTTTTCAGAACAACATTCTAACCTAGATTTAGAGTGGCACTTTATTGGTCCAATTCAGTCCAATAAAACTCGTCCAATCGCGGAAAGCTTCCAATGGGTACATTCCGTTGATCGCGATAAGATCGCACAAAGACTTAATGATCAACGTCCAAGCGAACTTCCACCTCTACAGGTGCTGATTCAGGTAAACACCAGTGGTGAAGAGTCTAAGTCAGGAACCTCAGAAGAGACAGTTTTTGCACTCGCGGAGTTGATTTCATCGCTCCCTAACCTCACCTTAAGAGGATTGATGTCGATTCCTGCAAACGTCTCTGACTATCAATCACAGCTTAATGCGTTCTCTCAACTGGCAGAGCTTAAAGATAAGTTATCCGCGAAGTATCCAGACATCGATACCCTGTCTATGGGGATGAGTGGTGATATGGATGCAGCCGTTGAGGCTGGCAGCACAATGGTTCGTATTGGAACGGCTATTTTCGGCGCTCGTGATTACGCGAAATAGCCGTAGTAAGTAACCAACGACAAGTACAAGTATTGATACCGCTTCGCCTTATCCGCGCAGCGACACGCTCAGGATTTTATATATGGAACATAAGAACATCGCCTTTATTGGGGCGGGAAACATGGTTCGCTCAATTGTAGCGGGCTTAGTCGCGAGTGGTTACCCAGCGCAAAAGATTACGGCAACCGCACCTTCAGAAACCAGAAGGTTGCCGTTAGAACAAGAATACGGCATCAATACCACCAGCGATAATATTGCAGCAGCAGAGCAAGCAGACGTTGTCGTGTTATCCGTGAAGCCACAAATGATGGCTAATGTATGTAAGCCCTTACAAGATATCGACTTCAGCAACAAACTGGTTATCTCAATTGCCGCGGGTATTAATGCGAATCGACTCAATGAGATGTTAAACTGCCAGCTAAACCTTGTTCGTGTGATGCCAAACACGCCATCACTACTTGGGAAGGGGATGAGCGGTCTTTATGCCGATTCAACCGTTAGCCAAGATGATAAAGACTTTGCTTCTCAGCTGATGCAAGCTGTAGGTGAAGTAAGCTGGGTTGAGCAAGAATCTGGTATCAATAACATTATTGCGGCGGCGGGTAGTGCTCCGGCTTACTTCTTCCTGTTTATGGAAGCGATGCAAGCAGAAGCAGTCAACCAAGGCTTCGACCAAGAAACCGCTCGTAAATTAGTTCAGCAGTCTGCGTTAGGCGCGGCAGAGATGGTGGTAGCAAACCAAGAGACTGAATTATCAACACTGCGTGAACAAGTGACATCAAAAGGCGGCACGACCGCAGAAGCACTACGCACGTTTAACGAACATCAACTATCAGACATCGTAGCCAAAGCCATGCAAGCGGCAGTCGCTCGGGCTGAAGAGATGGAAAAACTGTTTTAGTACCAATCAAGGTAAACAAGCATTTTGCCGCTCAGGTTATATCTAAGCGGCAAGTAAATCCGAAAAAGGAAACAATATGAACTCGATGAGCTTTCTGATCTCGACCGTTTTTGATCTTTACATCATGGTTGTGATCTTGCGTATCTGGCTACAAGCATCACGTGCAGATTTCTACAACCCATTCTCACAATTCATCGTAAAAGCGACACAACCGGTTGTTGCCCCACTACGCCGAGTTATTCCATCTATCGGCAGCCTTGATCTTGCGACGGTTGTTTTTGCTTATGTGCTGTGTGTACTTAAGTTCGTTGCTCTAAACCTGATTATCTCTGGCGGCGCTGCCGTTTTCGATATTAGCTTCCTAATCTTTGGTGCACTGTCTCTGCTCAAAGCGGCTGGTGGTTTAATTTTCTGGGTTCTACTTATCCGTGCAATCCTAAGCTGGGTAAGCCAAGGTCGTAGCCCAATAGAGTACGTATTCCATCAACTGACTGAACCAATGTTAGTGCCTATTCGCCGTATCCTTCCGGACATGGGTGGTTTCGACCTAAGCGTACTGGTTCTGTTCATTGTTCTGCAATTTGCGAACTTCCTAATGGGCGACATGATTGGTCCTATTTGGTATCAACTATAATTCAAGTACAAACATCAGGTACTTTGACGATGCCAAAAGCGGTTTGGGCCGAGGAAGACGATATTCTTCTTAGGCTCTATATCCAACCCAAAGCAAGCCGAGACAAGATTGTTGGCTTGCATGGTGAGGAACTAAAAATTGCCATTACCGCCCCACCGGTAGATGGCAAAGCCAATGCCCATTTAGCGAAATACCTAGCGAAACAGTTTAAGGTCGCAAAAGGGCAAATTAAGATAGAAAAGGGAGAGCTCGGTCGGCATAAGCAAGTTCGAATATGCTCGCCAAGCCAAATCCCAACTGAAGTCAAAGCCATCCTATGATGGCTTTTTGCTATTTATTGGAGTCATTATGCGTCTATGGATAACAGCACTACTCACCTCTCTTATTGCCCTACCTAGTTGGGCAGGGCAGTTTAAAAACATCAAAGATGTCGAGGTTCACTACTCGGCTTTTAATTCCACGTTTCTAACTGCGCAAGTCGCTAAGCAATACAAACTTAAGCGAAATGGATACTCAGCAATCCTCAACATCAGCGTGTTAGACAAGGCTTCCCTAGGCAAGCCTGCTACAACGGCTAAAATTACGGGAACAGCGAAGAACCTCGTTGGAAACACCCGAACTTTGAAGTTTCGAGAAATCAAAGAAGGTGATGCGATTTATTACCTTGCTGAGTTCCCTGTAACTCACGAAGAGAACATCACCTTTAACATCGATGTTAACGCAGGCTTGAAAGGCACTGGCCCACTGCGCTTCACACAGAAATTCTATATAGAAGAGTAAGCTATCCCTTACTTTTCATTTATTCACTTATTAGAGTCACATTCCCATGAGCAAGATTGTTTTAGCAACAGGCAACCAAGGTAAAGTTCGCGAGATGGCAGATATTCTGTCTGAGTTTGGCTTTGACGTGGTCGCACAAAGTGAATTTAACGTTTCAGAAGTCGCTGAAACGGGGACAACTTTCATTGAAAATGCCATCATCAAAGCTCGCCACGCCGCGAAAGAAACAGGACAGCCAGCGATTGCTGACGACTCAGGTTTAGAGGTTGATTACTTAAATGGTGCTCCGGGCATCTACTCAGCGCGTTACTCAGGTGAAGGGGCAACCGATAAACAGAACATCGAAAAATTGCTAAACGCGATGCAAGGTGTCGAAACTGAAAAGCGTACTGCGCGTTTCCACTGTGTGTTGGTGCTAATGCGTCACGAGAATGATCCAACACCTCTAGTGTGTCACGGGAAATGGGAAGGTCGCATCCTTACCGAAGAACATGGTGAGAATGGCTTTGGCTACGATCCCGTATTCTTTGTTCCAGAAGATAACTGCGCATCAGCAGAACTTGAATCTTCACGTAAGAAGCAACTATCACACCGTGGTAAAGCGCTTGCGTCACTATTAAAGACTCTCAAGGAGCAAGCTCTGTAATGCACAATGCAGCGCTAATACCACCCGCACTTAGCCTCTATGTCCACATCCCATGGTGTGTACAAAAGTGTCCGTATTGTGATTTTAACTCTCACGCCCTCAAAGCCGAGATCCCAGAGAAAGAGTACATCGATGCACTGCTTGAGGATCTCGATACCGATATCGAAAAATATCAGCTCAATGGTATGCCTCGTCCATTGCACTCAATCTTTATAGGTGGAGGAACTCCGAGTTTATTCTCTCCTGAAGGCATCGGGCGGTTACTACAAGGTATTGAGCAACGTATTCCGTTCAAACCTGAAATAGAAATCACCATGGAAGCCAACCCGGGAACTATCGAAGCTGAGCGTTTTGCAGGTTACCAAAAGGCAGGAGTGAGTCGAATCTCGGTGGGTGTGCAAAGTTTTGAGCAAGATAAGCTTGAAAGACTTGGGCGTATTCATGGTCAAGACGAAGCGGTAAATGCCGCTCATTTAGCGCATAAAATTGGATTGAATAGTTTCAACTTAGATCTCATGCACGGCTTACCGGATCAAAGCATAGATCAAGCATTGGCTGATTTGGATAAAGCGATCGAGCTTAACCCTCCACATTTATCTTGGTATCAGCTAACAATAGAACCTAACACCATGTTCTATTACAAAACGCCAACTCTACCTGATGACGATGATCTCTGGGATATCTTCGAATTAGGCCACAAAAAGCTCGCTGATGCAGGGTATGTACAATACGAAATTTCAGGCTACAGCAAGCCGGGCTACCAGTGTCAGCATAATCTCAACTACTGGCGCTTCGGTGACTACTTAGGTATCGGCTGTGGCTCTCATGGCAAGCTAAGTTTTGCTGACGGACGGATTGTTCGCACTACAAAGGTTAAGCATCCTAGAGGCTACCTAGCAGCGTATCAGAACATGGTGAAGCCTTATCTATCCGATGAGTTTGAAGTGCCGAATGAAGACCGCCCTTTTGAATTCTTTATGAACCGCTTTAGGCTAATGGAAGCGTGTCCAAAACAAGATTTTATCGATACGACTGGGCTTGGTTTTGACTCGATTCAAGAAACTATTGAATGGGCAAAAGAGCTAGGCTACTTGAATGAAACCGACACTCACTGGCAGATAACAGAAAAAGGGAAGCTATTCCTCAACGATTTGCTGGAAGCTTTTATGGCAGAAGAGGACGAATAGATTCGAGAGATATTGTGTAAGGGTTGGTTTTAGGGCCAACCCTTTTTATTTTATAGCCCCCTCTCGGAGCGAAGCGTTCTACAGGACGAAGTCCGTGCTCGCATCTTTCTCTTAGAAAATAGAACGACCAATTCGCTCAGAAAGCAACTCTAGCGCCTTAGTACCTGCTAAAGAGTTACCAGAAGGGTCAAGCTCTGGAGACCACACCGCAATCGTCATTTCGCCAGGAACGATAGCGATAATACCGCCACCCACACCCGATTTACCTGGCATCCCAACACGGTAAGCAAACTCACCAGCCCCATCATACAAACCGCATGTCGCAAGCAAAGCATTCAACTGCTTGGTTTGAACTGGCGTGATGATCTCTTTCTTGGTTTGAACCGACACACCTTTGTTTGCCAAATAGCTAAAGGTTTTTGCCAAGTCCACACACGTCATTTTAAGCGCACAGGCATGAAAGTAGTTATTCAAAACAGGGATAACATCATTTTCAAAGTTACCAAATGAACGCATCAAGTAAGCGATAGCCGCATTACGATCGCTGTGCATCATTTCTGAAGCCGCTACTATCTTGTCATAGACTATATGGGTGTCGCCCGACAACTGACGCACAAACTCCAATAAGCGGTGCCTAGGCGCAGATAAGCGGCTTTGTAGTAGGTCTGCAACGACAATTGCGCCCGCATTAATGAACGGGTTACGGGGAATCCCATGCTCCATCTCAAGCTGAATCATAGAGTTAAAGGCTTGGCCAGAAGGCTCTTTGCCTACGCGTTGCCAAATCTCTTCAGGCTTGTATAACACCATAGCTAATGTCAGGCTCAAGGCTTTAGAGATGGATTGCACAGAAAAGGCTTCCTCTGCATCACCCGCTTGAATCACCTCACCTTCATTGGTGTATACCGCAATCGCCAGTTTCTGGTTCGATACGCGAGCCAATGCAGGGATATAATCAGCAACCTTTCCCTGACCAATTAGGGGACGAACTTCGTCTAAAATCTCGGCTAAAATAGCTTGAGTTGGTTTCATGTATGCTTACTTCTATATTGTTATTTTTGTAGGGTTCTAACATTACTTTCTGTCCTTAAACCTTTATCGCAATAAAAGCCTAAGGACAAAAAAGCCAACATTACAATAATGTTGGCTTTAATCAATCCCACAAAGTGTAAGGTTTAACCTAAAGCAGGTTTACCTTCACTTGTTGTGCTCGAGAATTACTTAGTACGCTTGTACTTAATATCCCAAACACCATGACCAAGACGGTGGCCACGAGCTTCAAATTTAGTCAGTGGACGCTCATCTGGGCGAGGAATGTAATCACCATCTTCAGCGATATTCTCGAAGCCTGGAGCAACGTTCATCACTTCAATCATGTGCTCTGCGTAGTTTTCCCAGTCTGTTGCCATGTGGAAAATACCAGTATCAAGTTGAAGCTTACCGCGAACCATTTCTGCAAACTCAGCCTTAACGATACGACGTTTGTGGTGACGAGCTTTGTGCCATGGGTCAGGGAAGAACAGTTGCAGTGTATGCAGGCTGCTATCTGGAATCATGTGTTCAAATACTTCTACTGCATCGTGACACATTACACGCAGGTTAGTTACGCCAGCATCACGCGCTGTACCTAAACAAGCACCAACACCTGGGCTGTGAACTTCAATACCTAAGAAGTTTTTCTCAGGTGCGTTCTTTGCCATTTCAACCAGTGATGCACCCATACCGAAGCCAATTTCTAGTACAACTGGGTTATCGTTGCCAAATACTTCTTTCCAGTTAAGAAGCTCTGGGTTGTAGTCGATACCCATTGTTGGCCAACATTCATTCATCGCGTTTTCTTGGCCTTTTGTTAAGCGGCCTTCGCGGCGAACAAAACTACGGATCTTACGAACCAGTTTGCCGTCTTCAGTATATTCGTTAGTGGTCACTTCACTCATTGATTTTTGCCTGCACATTGATTAATCAAAGCGGGGATTATCCAAAGAATTGCCTTCGGTGCAAGTCTTTCCGTGGATAAATTCCCACACAATTTGTCTGTTTTACATCCAACGTTAAGTGTGGTGCAATTTCGCTTCTAATAATAGCAAAGCATAGAGCATGTCGTGACTCCTTTCGCAACCGCCATATTAAAGTGGTATGACGCCTACGGGCGTAAAGAATTACCTTGGCAACAAAACAAAACCGCCTACACCGTTTGGCTATCTGAAATTATGCTTCAGCAGACTCAAGTCGCCACGGTGATTCCATACTACCAGCGATTCTTAGAACGCTTTCCAACGGTTATCGACCTAGCGAACGCCGAACAAGATGAGGTTCTGCACTTATGGACAGGGCTTGGTTACTACGCACGAGCTCGCAATCTACATAAAGCAGCCAAGATCGTTGCTGAGCAATATGGTGGTGAATTTCCGCTTTCTATCGAAGAGATGAACGCGCTACCGGGCATAGGTCGCTCGACGGCAGCTGCAGTGCTGTCTTCGGTTCACAAACTTCCTCATGCGATTCTTGATGGCAATGTAAAACGAACACTTGCGAGAAGCTTTGCCGTTGAAGGTTGGCCAGGACAAAAGAAAGTCGAGAACCAGCTCTGGGAACACGCCGAAGCACACACACCGAAGAAAGATGTCGATAAGTACAATCAAGCAATGATGGATATGGGCGCGATGGTTTGCACCCGTAGCAAGCCTAAATGTGCGTTGTGCCCGATTGAAAGCATGTGTGAAGCCAAGAAACTTGATAAACAACTCGACTTTCCAGGTAAGAAACCTAAGAAAGAAAAACCAGTAAAAGAAACATGGTTTGTGATTCTGTACCACAACAATCAAGTATGGCTCGAACAACGCCCTCAATCTGGTATCTGGGGAGGGCTATTCTGTTTCCCTCAAAATGAAAATGCAGAGATCGAACATCAGTTAGATCTTCGCTCGATCAAAGACAGTGAAACCGATTCAATCGAGACCATGATTGCGTTTCGACATACTTTCAGCCACTACCACTTAGATATCACGCCAGTATTAGTGAAATTAGATAAACAACCAGATTTGATAATGGAAGGGACTAAAGGTCTCTGGTATAACTTATCAAAACCGGAAGAAATTGGCCTAGCCGCTCCTGTAAAGCAGCTTATTGAGAGCCTACCCTTTGAACTGAACGACGCCGTTTGAATCAACGAACGCCATAAGAGGAACTACTATGAGCCGCACTGTATTTTGTGCTCGCCTTCAAAAAGATGCTGAAGGCCTAGATTTTCAACTTTACCCAGGTGACTTAGGTAAACGTATCTTTGACAACGTGTCTAAAGAAGCTTGGGGACAATGGCAAAGCAAGCAAACAATGCTGATCAATGAAAAGAAGCTAAACATGATGGATCCTGAACATCGTAAACTTCTTGAAACTGAGATGGTTAACTTCCTTTTCGAAGGTAAAGATGTCGTAATTGATGGCTATACTCCACCAAGCGAATAAGACATTTATTTAAGCAATTTTTAATGACATCATGGTTAACGCTGCGATGTCATTTTTGTATGAGGAACTATGAAAAAGCTAAGTTACTTCCTAACAGCCATGTTATTAACTGGCTGCAGCCGTGAATTTGTCGAAAGCATTTATGATGTTAATTATGAGCCGACCAACCGATTTGTAAGCAATTTGGCAGAGCTACCCGGTCAGTTTGAAAAAGACACCGGAGCACTAGACTCTTTGATTAATAGCTTTTCTGGCAATATCCAAAAGCGCTGGGGCAGCAGTGAAGTAAAGATGGCCGGTAAAAGTAACTATGTGAAATACATAGATAATTACCTAAGCCGTTCAGAAGTAAACTTTAGCGAAGGCCTCATAACGGTAGAAACAGTCTCCTCTACTGAGCCTAAAAAACACCTCAAAAACGCGATCATGACAACGCTTTTGACGCCTGATGATCCGGCGCATGTCGATCTATTCTCTTCCAAAAGCATCAAGTTAGAAGGCAAACCTTTCCTCTATAATCAAGTTGTAGACCAAGATAAAAAGCCCATTCAATGGACATGGCGCGCTAACCAATTCGCGGATTACCTGGTCGCTAACAACCTAAAAACCAAAGAAGTCGACTTTAAAAAAGCCTATTACGTTGAGATCCCAATGGTGGCCGATCACGCTAGCCAGCGTAGTTACCAATACGCCGACATCGTTCGACGAGCATCTCAGCGTTACGACATTCCTGAAGACTTGATCTACGCAATAATCAAGACAGAGAGTAGTTTCAACCCATACGCGGTGAGTTGGGCAAATGCATACGGTCTGATGCAAGTGGTGCCTAAAACCGCAGGTCGAGATGTCTTTAAACTAGTAAAGAACAAGCCTGGAGAGCCCAGCCCAGAGTATTTATTCAATCCAGAAAACAACATTGATGCTGGTACCGCATATTTTTACATCCTTAAAAATCGTTATTTGAAAGACGTAAAACATCCGACAACGCTCGAATACAGTATGATTTCAGCATACAACGGCGGCACGGGTGGCGTGCTCAACACCTTCAGTAAGGACAGAAAACGAGCAATGCGAGACTTAAACTCGCTGCAACCTAGCCAAGCGTACTGGGCACTTACTAAGAAACACCCAAACAAAGAGTCGCGCCGATACTTAGAAAAAGTAACAAAATTCAAGAAAGATTTTAACCAAGGTAAAACGTAAGCCTCACTTTTGAATAAAAAAACAACTAACGAACGTTTTTTTTAATTATTTTCAAAAAAGGTGTTGACGGTTATGCAGAAAATCCGTTTAATAGCGCTCCGTTGCCCGGATAGCTCAGTCGGTAGAGCAGAGGATTGAAAATCCTCGTGTCGGTGGTTCGATTCCGCCTCCGGGCACCACAATTTGATTTGTTGGTGTCAACACTCTTTAACAGGGAGTGGTAGCACGGACGAAAGCATAAAGAATTTAGTGTGCCGACTTAGCTCAGTAGGTAGAGCAACTGACTTGTAATCAGTAGGTCACCAGTTCGACTCCGGTAGTCGGCACCATTCTTTTGCCTCGATAGCTCAGTCGGTAGAGCAGCGGATTGAAAATCCGCGTGTCGGTGGTTCGATTCCGCCTCGAGGCACCATTATTTGGTGCTTAACAAATAATGGTCTTTATAGACCTGATGTTGACACAAATAATTCCCCTTTAGTTCAGTTGGTAGAACGGCGGACTGTTAATCCGTATGTCGCAAGTTCAAGTCTTGCAAGGGGAGCCA
>NZ_MCSD01000060.1:0-323794 GCF_002872555.1 Vibrio sp. 10N.286.55.E10 | reverse complement strand
AACAAACTTTTGTCCAAAAGTGAGTTTTAATTCAAGGAACTTGAAGGCCTGCTAACAAAGAAATAAATCGTCCTTTTTCGCCCTTTAAGCTTTCGAAATATAGTTGGTCTAACTCTTCCACCTGCGCTATTGCGTTTATTGCTAGAGCTTCCCCAGTTTCCGTGAGTCTCAGAGAAAAGCTACGTGAATCTCTAACACCTTTATCTTTAGAGATAAGATTAGTCGCAACCAGCGCTTTCATCGACTTTGATAATGTCATCTTATCCAAGCCTGTAATATTGACTACTTCTGTTTGCGTGGTTTCGTTTTTGTTCTTGTTACACCATAGTATTGAAGCGAGTATAACGAACTGAGTATGGTTGATGTTTAGCGGCTTAAGGAGTTTCATTACCTCTGAATGCCATTTATTGTAAGCGACCCAGAGCTGTAGCCCTACGCTGTCCGATGGGAGCTCATGCTTAAACATTGTTCTCTGCCCTTTTTTTTAATCCTTCAAGAGTAGACGGTAGTCCATCATAAATTTTCTTACCCACGACTTTCCCAAACAAAAAACTGGTTAACCCCGAAAACTTAACTCTATGAGTTACTTCCGTTATTTCTCCTTTAACCTGTAACTGGTGCTCAAATGATAGAAGGCAGAATGGCAGTTTGCTCATGACAGTAAAGCTCTTATTTGGTGTAGCATCCGTAATTACTATCTTTGATTTAGGTCCATTGGTCGGCTTTATAATACCTTTCACACCAACCTCGAATACCCCCAGTAGCCGAGAGTAGACCACTTCTTTATCCCATTGATTCCAGTTTTCTACATCGACATATAGCGAATATATGTCTTGAGGTGATGCTTCAATACAAATACGTTCTTCAAAAATCACTTTTCCCATCCTAGCTGATTGCAACTTAGTAAACTAGTTTACGATAATTTATAATAGGTACATTTGCAACATCGATTTCAGCCACGAAAACGTTTGTCTCGATTAAGTTCTAACCTATAACGATTAATTACACTTCTCCCCTTGTTTAACCTTTTATTGCCTCCATATTTTCCATACAATCCTAAGCGATTATAAATAAAAACAATTTCAATTTCGGAGTCCTCATGAGCGACGTAAAGCACTGTAATTTATTGATTCTTGGTTCTGGCCCTGCTGGCTATACAGCTGCAGTTTACGCTGCTCGTGCAAACCTAAACCCAGTACTGGTTACCGGTATGCAGCAAGGTGGTCAGCTTACAACCACAACAGAAGTGGAAAACTGGCCAGGTGATGCCGAAGGTTTAACGGGTCCAGCTCTAATGGATCGCATGAAAGAGCACGCAGAGCGCTTTGAAACAGAGATCCTGTTCGACCACATTAACGAAGTCGATCTATCAAACCGCCCTTTCCGTCTTAAAGGCGATTCTGGCGAGTACACGTGTGATGCTTTGATCATCTCAACAGGTGCGTCAGCTAAGTACCTAGGTTTAGAGTCTGAAGAAGCATTCAAAGGCCGCGGCGTTTCTGCTTGTGCAACGTGTGATGGTTTCTTCTACCGCAACCAGAAAGTTGCAGTTGTGGGTGGTGGTAACACGGCTGTTGAAGAAGCACTTTACCTGTCTAACATTGCGTCTGAAGTTCACCTAGTTCACCGTCGTGACACGTTCCGCGCTGAAAAGATTCTAGTTAAGCGTTTAATGGACAAAGTAGAGAACGGCAACATTGTTCTTCACACTGACCGCACGCTAGACGAAGTTCTAGGCGACGACATGGGCGTAACTGGCGTTCGTATTAAAGATACTCAGTCTGATAAGACAGAAGATATCGAAGTAATGGGCGCGTTCATTGCTATCGGTCACCAGCCAAACACTGAAATCTTCAAAGGCCAAGTCGACATGAAAGATGACTACATCATCGTTCAGTCTGGTCTTGAAGGTAACGCGACACAGACAAGCATCCCTGGCGTATTCGCTGCGGGTGACGTAATGGACCACAACTACCGCCAAGCAATCACTTCTGCTGGTACTGGTTGTATGGCTGCACTGGATGCTGAACGCTTCCTAGATGGCCTTAACGATAAGTAAATCTGAGATTGCAGATTTGATTATCGGTGCTCTCGCCTCAGTAGATGCAGGGCGTCATCACATTTTGTTGTAAATCCCTAGAGCCCAGTGGTATATCCACTGGGCTTTCTTTTGTATACTAGCCGCCCTCAACAAATAATAATTATCATTAAGCCTTCATAATGGATAAGAAAAAACAACGCAGCTTGAACAAGTGGCTTAAGCAACAGAGTAAGTTAGCGAAGCGCTGGCTTATGATTGCGATTAGCCTTGGCGTACTTTCAAGCGTGTTTTTAATTGCTCAAGCAGCTCTTCTCGCCTCTATTCTTCACCAGCTTATCATCGAGAATGTCGATAAATCTGAACTGGTTGGTCATTTCGCAGGCTTGGCATTATCGGTCGTTGGCCGTGCTGGCTGTACATGGGGACGTGAAATCGCAGGTTATCGCTGTGGTGAACAAATCCGTGTCTACATCAGGCAACTCATCCTTGATAAGTTACGCGAGTTAGGCCCTGCTTACATTAAAGGTAAACCTGCCGGTACGTGGGCAACGCTGTTGTTAGAACAAGTAGAAGACATGCAAGATTTCTTCTCTCGTTACTTACCTCAGATGTCTCTGTCGGTAATGATTCCGTTCATTATTTTGGTCGTAGTATTCCCTGTAAACTGGGCAGCAGGTCTGATCTTCTTGATTACTGCTCCACTGGTACCGATGTTCATGGCATTGGTTGGTATGAAAGCAGCCGATGCAAACCGTAAAAACTTCAAAGCACTGCAACGTCTTTCAGGTCACTTTTACGACCGTTTGCAATCAATGACAACCATCCGTCTATTTGATCGTACCAACGCTGAAACAGAAGTATTGAAAGGTGCATCTGAAGTGTTCAGAACGCGTACTATGGATGTATTGAAGATCGCTTTCTTGTCTTCTGCTGTGCTTGAATTCTTCACGTCTATCTCTATTGCGATGACGGCAGTTTACTTTGGTTTCACCTACATTGGTGAGCTGAACTTTGGCCACTACGGTGCAGGCATTACGCTATTCGCTGGTTTGTTTATCCTTATCTTAGCGCCAGAGTTTTACCAACCTCTGCGTGACTTAGGTACTTTCTACCACGCGAAGCAACAAGCGGTTGGCGCAGCTGAAAGTATTGTCGAGTTCCTAGAAACAGACATCACTAAGGTTAAATCAGGCGACACTCAGCTCGATCCGGCTCAAGGCATCAATATTGAAGCTCAAGATCTCAAAGTGTTAAGCCCAGAAGGTGTTCAACTGGTTGGCCCTATCTCGTTTGCACTGAATACTCGCCAGTCGACTGCATTAGTTGGCCCAAGCGGTGCGGGTAAAACAAGTTTAATTAATGCCATTCTTGGTTTCATGCCTTATGAAGGAAGCTTGAAAATCAATGGTATTGAACTGCGTGATTTAGACTTGGCATCTTGGCGTAAGACGAACAGCTGGGTTGGCCAAAACCCACTGTTGCTTCACGGCAGCATTCGTGACAACGTCACTCTAGGTAAGCAAGATATCACTGACCAAACTGTTCAAAACGCACTAGAGCAATCTTTTGCTAACGAATTTGTAAACGAGCATGGCTTGGATTACATGATTTCTGATCGTTCAGGTGGCCTATCTGTTGGTCAATCTCAGCGTTTAGCTTTGGCTCGTGCAATGATTCAAGACGGCCAATTCTGGTTATTAGATGAACCTACTGCCAGCCTAGATACTCGCAGTGAACAGCTCGTGATGAAAGGCATTAACAGCAACATCGAAAGTCGCACTGCCCTGCTTGTGACGCACCAACTTGCTCCTCTTCAATCGGTCGATAACATTCTGGTTATGCGCGATGGTGGTCTTGTGGAACAAGGTCATTACTCTCAGCTTTCGACTGCGGGTGGTTTATTCGAAGAGATGCTTAACGCGAACTTAGCTCAACAAGACAATAAGGGTAATTTAGATGCGTGATTTACTGCCTTACCTGAAACTCTATAAAAAGCATTGGTTTGGCCTATCGCTAGGCATGCTATTGGCTTTTGCTACTCTGTCGGCTTCTATCGGCTTGTTAACGCTATCAGGTTGGTTCATTTCAGCTTCTGCGGTTGCTGGCCTTACGATTGCGCGTGAAACCTTCAACTACATGCTACCGGGCGGTGGTGTACGTGGTTTGGCAATGAGCCGTACTGCTGGTCGTTGGGGTGAACGTGTTGTGAGCCACAATGCGACATTCAAACTACTGACGGATCTGCGTATCTTCTTCTTCAAGAAGCTGGCTCCGCTGATCCCAGGTCGTATCTCAAACCTTCGTGACGCTGACCTACTTAACCGCTTAGTTGCTGACGTCGACGCAATGGACCACGTTTACTTGCGCTTAGTAAGCCCTGTGACAGTGGGTGTGTTGGGTATCTTCTTCCTGACTCTGTTCTTGATGTGGTTCGATAGCTCACTAGGTTTGATCTTAGGTTCTATCCTTCTGATCATGCTGTTGGTTTGGCCAATCTTGTTCTACAAACTGGGCAAGCGTAACGGCGGCGAACTGACACAGAACAAAGCGGATCTTCGTGTGACTACGCTAGATTGGATTGAAGGCTACAGCGAACTGACTCTGTTCGGTGCGGAAGAGCGTTACCGTAATGCGATTCTAGAGACACAGCAGAAGCTGATGGCGAATCAGTTTGTGAACGCTAACCTAACCGGTATGGCTTCAGCAGCGCTAATGCTTTTCAATGGTTTGACGCTTGTTCTTATGCTTTGGCTTGCGGCTGACGGTGTGGGTGATAATGCACCAGACCCGTTCATCGCGCTAATGGCGTTCGCTACTATGGCAAGTTTTGAACTGCTGATGCCAATTGCAGGTGCGTTCCAGCATTTAGGTCAAACTCTGTCTTCAGCACGTCGCTTGAACGAGGTTATTCTGTCAGAGCCTGAAGTTCAGTTTGCTGAAGAGAAACTCGACATCAACAAGCCGCTTGATATTACGTTCTCAAACGTGACCTTCAACTACCCTGACTCTGAGCGCAGTGTTCTGAACGCTGTCGACCTAACTATCCCAGCAACGAACAAGGTTGCGATTGTGGGTCAAACGGGTTCTGGTAAATCGACACTGATTCAGCTTCTAACTCGCTACTGGGATCCGAAAAAGGGTTACATCTCTATCGCGGGCATTGAGCTGACACAATGGAACGAATCACAACTGCGTGAATCTATCAGTGTGGTAAGCCAGCGTGTCGACATCTTAAACGGCACTCTGCGTGACAACTTGTTGATTGCAAAACCAGACGCCAATGATGATCACCTAGCTAACATCCTTAAAGACGTTGGCCTAGAAAAGCTGCTTGAGAATAACGCACTTGATAGCTGGTTAGGTGACGGCGGTCGTCAACTGTCTGGTGGTGAGAAGCGCCGTATTGGTATTGCGCGTGCAATCCTTCATGACGCCCCTATCCTGCTTCTTGATGAGCCAACAGAAGGCTTAGATAAGCAAACTGAGCAGAGCATCATGGCGCTGTTCGAGAAGCACTTTGAAGGCAAGACAGTTATCTTCATTACGCACCGTTTGATTGGTCTGGAATCGATGGATTCTATCGTTCTGATTGAACAAGGCGAGATTGTAGAAAACGGCTCTCACGAGACACTGTTGAACGAAGAAGGACGCTATTTCCAACTTCGTCAGGCAATCTAGCTTCTCCTTAAGCTATAAAGAAAACCATTCAAAGCCCGAGTTTATGCTCGGGCTTTTTGTTTGTCTGTGATTCTAGTTTCGAGCAGCTCAAACAGATAACCACCGCCAATCACTTATTGCTTATTTGTAAGCACTATTAATACATTACTTACAAAAGCTTACTAAGAGCAAATGCCATTTCTTGTAACATGCTGGCTTTATAGCTTGCAGATAACTTGGTCCCCTATGGTATACAAACTCACAATTCCAACTCTTGTTCTGACTACGATGCTCACTGCATGCGGCGGCAGCGACAGCAATAACACGAGCGCGTCAAAGAATGTAATCGATGCATCAAGCGCTAGCTCAGTGGTTAGTTTAGGAAGCAATTACTCACTACAATTCAGCGTGAAATCGATTGCTGCGGGTACAGACAAAAACGTGAACATTGATATTACTCAGTATGGTAATAATCTAAAATCTAGCGGCAGCTTCGCACAAGTTCACGGCATTCCTGAGCGCAATTATAAAACCCAAAGCGATGCAGATATCACCTTCTCTGTAACGGCAACAAACTCAGCGGGTAAAACGTTCGACGTTGACAATTTCAGTATTTACTACGAAAACTTTAACTCAACGAGCACTCTTGAAAAGCTTGCTATTGCAGAAGTTGAAAACAATATAAACAACGTCATTCGATGGAAAAAAGCGGATACCGTGACCATCAATAAGCAGTTCATTATTGATGCTACTGGCGACAAATTTAATATCGATCAAATGAGACCGATGAACCTTTACGTTCGTGTTGGTAACACGCTTAGTAACGGTATTCAATTTGTTCCATCCTTCGCGCAAAGTACGTCAGGGGCGTTTGCAAGAGTCCCAACGAGTGATTGCTCTGTTATCTCAAACACGACAGGTGATTTGCTCGACAATGGCATCAAACAACGCACCTGCGTAGAAGCACACGGTTATAAAATTCCATTGTTGATTGAAGATAAAACTGTAAACAATTCGGAAGCAAAGGTCGCACACGTTAAGAACATCATGCAGTATTACCTTGATAGCTTCCCTGCAGAAGTCACCAAGGCCATTTACGATAGTAAAGCTGCGATGGCATTCTTTTACGATGAAGATTGGGCTGATGGCCCGAATAGAGATGCAGGCGAATATTTAGATGAGAATTACCGTTTCCAAGATTTGTTCGCGACTGAAACCACAACCACGACAACAGGCGAGAACAAGCCGGACTTGGCAATGAAAAGAGACGCTGCGTTTGAAGAGATCATCCACTTTGTACACGATTACGGTGTGATGAATTTAGCGGTACAGTCATCTTCATCGAAATGGGGTGTGATGCAGAAAGAGTTAGATGAACTGAATGAGAAAGCGATTCTTGCAGGCTCTTACTTTCCAAACGGTAAAGACTCAACAATTGTCGAAGCTGATCTAGATGCTGAGTCTTACGATCAAGAGTACTTAGCTTACTCTCTGTATGCCTACTACGACGTGAACTATAAAGGCTACCGTGCTCAAGAGTTAAGTTCTGCGACGTTCACAGAGCTACAAGCAAACGACCCAGAGATGGTTAAATTTATGGAGCAGTACTTCCCTACTCGCGCAGCACTTAAAGCTAAATTCCCAGGTTACCCGAACAACTAGTTTGGGTTCATGACTCTAACTAGCACACACAAAAAAGCCGAATGTGACAATAACATTCGGCTTTTAAATTACGAATTAGCGCTTACAGCTTGAAGCGGCTGATTTCGCTCTCTAGCTCGTGAGACAGCTCAGAAAGTTGCGCGGCTTGCTCTGCAGCTTGGTGTGCTTCGTCTGCTAGCTCGTTAGATACGTCACGGATTCCTTCAGTGTTACGAGTGATCTCAGACGTTACTGACGCTTGCTCTTCTGCAGCAGAAGCGATCTGTGTTGCCATGTCGCTGATGCGCTCAACAGCAGCATGGATTTGCGTTAGGCTTGCAGCCGCTGAGTTAGCATCATCAACACTGGTTTCAGCAAGTGTACGGCTATCGTTCATGATGTTAACCGCTTTGCCTGTTGTACCTTGTAGCAACTCAATCGTTTGTTGAATTTCTTGCGTTGAACCGTGTGTACGTTGGCTCAGAACTCGAACTTCATCCGCTACTACTGCGAAACCACGACCTTGCTCACCGGCACGTGCAGCTTCAATAGCGGCGTTAAGTGCAAGTAGGTTCGTTTGTTCTGCAATACCTTGAATATTAGACAAGATAGCGTTGATGCTGTTGCCGTGCTCTTCAAGTTCTAGAATCACGTTGGTTGCGATTTGAACTTCTTGAGCAAGGTTTTGAATAGAGCTTTGAGTCTGTGTCACTTGACCAGTACCGTGCTCACACGCGCCAACCGCTTCAGATGAGTTCTGTGCAGTGTGGTCTGCGTTACCTGCGATCTCTTGTGTTGCTGCAGCCATTTCGTTAACGGCTGTTGCTACCATGTTGATCTCGTCTTGTTGCATTTGGATACGAGCACTACGTTCTTCTGCTTGAGAAGCCGTTTGACGAGCTTGGTTGCCCAGCGCAGCAGATACTTCGCTTAGCTTGATCACCATGGTGTGCATGTTGCCCACAAAACGGTTGAAGTTTGCAGCAAGCTGACCAATTTCGTCGTCGCTCTTAGGCTCAAGACGTTGAGTAAGGTCGCCCTCACCTGAAGCAATTTCTTCAAGTGCCGCTGAAACGCGGTTTAGGTCGCGGAATAGGAAGCTCACTAACCAAGACACGAGTACGATTACGATGAGCGTAATAACGACAGCAGTGATGATCAGCTGAGTAAGTAGCGTTGAGTGGTTCGCTTCTTCTGTTGCTTTGTCCATCTGAACCGCGAAGATCCAGTTAGTGTTAGGCACCTTCGTGAAGTAAAGCAGCTTGTCAGCGCCGCGCTGTTTGATGATCTCGATGCTACCCGTACGCACTGCGTTTTCGATAATAGGCATAGAGATATCGTTTGAAAGCTGGCTTACTGGCTTCAAGCTTAGTGCTGAATCTGGATGCGCTAGGAATGTGCCGTCAGAGGCATCAATTAGCATTGCGTAAGCGTTGTCACCAACATCAAGGCTGATGACATCGTTAACCAATTGGTCGATAAGTACGTCTGCACCAACAATACCAACAAGTTGGCCGTTGTGGCGAACAGGCTCTGCGATCGTTACTAGTAGTGCTTTCGTGATTGCATCTTGATAAGCCGTGGTAATGATTTGCTTACCTGCAGCGTTTGCTTCTTGGTACCAAGGACGTTGACGAGGATCGTAATCTGCACGATTACGTTCAGGATGTGAACGGTACATTCCGCCTTCAGGAGTACCTAAAAAGATATCGTCAAAACCACCCGCTACACGAGCTTGCTTAAGGAAAGGAACAACATCACTTTCTCGTGAAAACTCATTAAATGCTGATGCGATATCGGTACGGATATCAATCCAGTTTTTAATACCTTCAGATGCTGCTTCAGATACGCTTTCAGCTCGTAGGTATACGCCATTACGAGTCTGTTCAAATAATTGGTTTGCTGACAACCAAGTCAACGCTGTAGCCATAACGACAACAGCAGATAGGCTAGCACCTATCAACTTCTGCTTTAGTGTTAGTTTCATGTCAAAGTTTCACGAGTGGTGGGAAATCTCGCGCATACTACCCAATATCAGTATTAAATTCGAGCGATTTCACAATTTAATATTGGAATATAATTTTAAGCAAACCATAAGCTTAAGTAATGTCAAATCCTTGGCTTGCCGCCAAATTTAAGGCGGTATTGTCTCTACGGTTATTAGATTTTTTATCGCACCAAACACGTTAAAATAGACAAAAAAACACGGTAAATTGAAACAAAAAAGGCAGAAGAGTTTCCTCTTCTGCCTTCATAGTATTTAACGTTCTACTGCGTATAAATTGCAGTAGATTTCAGCTTAAAAAGCCTAGCGTTTTTCTGTACGCATACCCATTAGCAAGCTCACACACATCAGTAAGAGAATGATGGTGAATGGCAATGCCGTCGAGATTGCACCCGCTTGTAGAGCTTGCACTGCTTCAGTACCACCAACCCACAATAGAGCCACAGCAATCGCACCTTCAAGGAACGCCCAGAACACACGTTGAGGCACAGGCGTATCAACTTTACCACCCGCGGTGATGCTGTCGATTACTAGAGAGCCTGAGTCAGACGATGTAATGAAGAATACTAGAACCAATACAACCGCAATGATTGAAAGCAGAGTACCGAACGGCAGTGCATCAAACATTTGGAACATTGCTAGTGATACATCCGTTAGGCCGTCTTGACCAAGAATACCAACGTTATTCACGATTTGGTCAATCGCCATGCCACCGAATACTGACATCCAAATGATAGTCACTGTAGTCGGTACAATCAGTACTGCTGTGATGAACTCACGAACGGTACGACCTTTAGAAACACGTGCGATAAACATACCTACGAATGGAGACCATGAGATCCACCAAGCCCAGTAGAATACAGTCCAACCGTGCATCCACGTTTCATCTTCACGACCGTGAGGGTTACTTAGCGGAATGATGTTTTCAATGTATGCCATCAATGTTGTTGGGATTGAACCTAAAGTCACCGCATAGCCGATTAGAGCCACTAAGATAAGCAGTAGGAAAGCAACCAACATGTTGATGTTACTGATAACTTTAACGCCACCATCAATACCACGAAGTACGGATACTACCGCCAATAAAGTTACCGCTGTAATCACAATAACTTGCAGCCCTAAGCCCGCTTCAATACCGAATACATGTTGAATACCACTTGCCGCTTGTTGTGCACCTAGGCCAAGTGATGTCGCCAAACCGAATAGGGTTGCAAGCACTGCAAGAATATCAACAATGTGACCTGCCCAGCCCCAAGCTCTATCGCCTAAGATTGGGTAAAAGATAGAACGAATTGAAAGAGGTAATCCCTTGTTGTAAGAGAAGAAAGCCAGTGACAATGCCACTACACCATAAATCGCCCAAGGGTGCAGTCCCCAGTGATACATGGTTGCACCTAGTGCTAGCTTAGCCGCTTCTGGTGTATTCGCTTCAACACCTAACGGAGTCTCATACAAACCGGTGTAATATGCTGCTGGCTCAGCCACACTCCAGAACATCAAGCCGATACCCATACCTGCGGCAAACAGCATCGATAGCCAAGACATAAAAGAATAATCTGCCGTCGCATCAACACCACCAAGGCGGATTTTGCCGTACGGAGAAACAATCAAACCTAAGCAAAAAATTACGAAAATATTACCCGACCAGATGAAAAGCCAATCAAACGAATTGATAATCTGGCCTTTAACGCCATCTAGTGCAGCCTTTGCCGAAGCGGTATCTGTAATAAGAACACCGATCAGGAACAAAGCGATAAGTCCCGCACTGATACCAAATACTGGGTTATGAACATCAAAACCCCATTTTTGGACGTTATCTTGACCAACAGTGTAATCCGTACTGTCGATACTGTATTTATCTATACCTTTAGTCATTATCCCTCTCTACGGAATACTCATAAGGTCTATTGACCTCGTATCCCTTACTTACCTGTGACTTAATTACAAACTCGAACATACAATCCAAGTAGTACAAGTTGTTGTCACAATAATTCAAATACTTGGATGTCTGAAGTTTAGCAGGTGAACTTATTGTTTTCAGTAAACCTGAATCAGTTCGATGGGTTTTCATCCAATATTCACGTAATTACTCAAATTGCTGGCGAAAAAAAGGCCGAACAAGTCGGCCGTTGTTTCAATAATACTTTTAACTCAAAGCATTTTGGTGCTTAACCAATTGATTTTCAGTTCGTAAACCAAGCAATAAGCTTAGGCACATAAGCAATAATATGAATGCAAATGGCAGCGCCATAGAGACCGTTCCAGCTTGTAGTGCTTGAATAGATTCCGTGCCACCAACCCACAGTAGAACCGCTGCAATTGCACCGCCCATCAACGCCCAAAATACACGTTGTGGTACTGGCGCATCGACTTTACCGCCCGAGGTGATGCTATCGATAACAAGCGAGCCAGAATCAGATGAGGTGATAAAGAACACCATGATCAAACCAATCGATACTACAGAAAGCACAGAGCTCATTGGCAGCGCATCGTAAGTATGGAAAAGAGAAAGTGTAATATCTTGCAGACCATTCACACCAATTTCCCCCACCTTGTTCGCCACTTGATCAATCGCGATACCACCGAAAATTGCCATCCAGATGATGATTACTGTCGTTGGAATGAACAATACAGCAACGATGAATTCACGAATCGTACGACCTTTAGAGATACGAGCGATGAACATACCTACGAATGGAGACCAAGACATCCACCACGCCCAGTAGAATACCGTCCAACCTTGCATCCACGTTTCATCATCACGGCCATGAGGATTACTTAAAGGAATGAAGTTTTCAATGTAGCCCATTAGAGCGGTTGGGATAGCTTTAATACCCGCCATGCCACCAGCGATGGTTACGAAGATAAGCAAGCCCAAAGCAACCAGCATGTTCACGTTACTTAGTACTTTTACGCCACCATTGATGCCACGAACAACGGACATTGTCGCTAAGAAAGTGACCACTGCGATAACAACCAGTTGCATGCCAATACCGCCATCGGTACCAAATACATGGTTAATACCACTTGTTGCTTGCTGAGCACCTAAGCCCAATGAAGTTGCAAGACCAAACAGTGTTGCAAGCACAGCAACGATATCAACAATATGACCAAACCAACCCCAAGTTCTATCACCTAAGATAGGGTAGAAAATAGAGCGGATTGATAAAGGTAAACCTTTATTGAAGGTGAAGAAAGCAAGTGCCAGAGCAACAACAGCATAGATAGCCCAGCCGTGTAAGCCCCAGTTATAAATGGTTGCGCCTAGCGCTAATTTAGCGGCTTCAGGTGAATATGCTTCGACACCTAATGGCGTTTCATACCAACCCGTGAAGTAAGCCACTGGCTCAGCCACACCCCAGAACATCAAACCAATACCCATTCCCGCGGCGAATAACATCGACATCCAAGATAGGTTGGAGTGCTCTGCTTTGGCATCATTGCCACCAATACGTATCTTGCCATACGGGGAGACAATGAGGGCAAGACAGAAAATAACAAAGATGTTGGCTGCCCACATGAAGAAACCATCGAAGTTACCGATGACTTTCCATTTGATTCCATCAAGCGCCGCTTTTGCGGTATCAGGATCTGCGACTAGAAGTGCCAGAAGGAAGACAATGATCGCTCCTGCACTGATTCCAAATACTGGGTTATGAACATCGAACCCCCATTTCTGAACGTTATCTTGTCCTACTGTATAATCGGTATTTTCAATACTATACCTATCTTTTACAGGCTCCATGCTTCCTCTCTAATTTGCAGCGCACTGTTTGCAACATTGCATTCGGCGCTTAAATTTCGAAAAGAAGAATATCAACCTGTCGCAAAAATACTAAAAAAACCTCCATAAAGGAGGCCTAAATTACACATTTAGTAATTAAATTACACATTTAATGTAATTTAGCGTAAGATCAGTCCACAAGCCCGGAGCTGACTGCGTATTTAGCGAGCTCTGCTGTAGAGTGAATATCTAGCTTATGCTTAATATTTTGTCTATGGGTTTCGACCGTTCGATAGCTGATATTCAGTGCCTTCGCGACCTCTTTACTGCTCTCCCCTTTCGCGACTAATTTCAATACCGCTTCTTCACGTCTGCTCAATGGATTCTTCACAGATTGCGTCGGAGTAATTGGCTGAGTAAACAAATTCTGCGTTACTTTTTCACAGAAATAGGTCGAGCCTTGATTGACGGTTTTGATTGCCTGCACCATTTTTTCAGCCGAAATCTCTTTCAACATATAGCCGACCGCACCCGACTGCATCACCTTCATGATGTATTCACGGTTGTTATGCATGGTCAGCATCAACACCTTGGCTTCAGGGTCTTCTTCTTTAATCAGGTGGGTCGCATCAATACCATTCATGATAGGCATGCTAATATCCATCAGCACCACATCAGGGCGCAGCGTTTTCACTGTCTCAACCGCTTCTAATCCATTACTGGCTGTGCCTATCACGCTAATATCAGGCTCGAGTTCTAATCTCGCCATAAAGCCATCCAGTACGACTTGGTGATCGTCAGCAATCACAACTCGAATAACTTCACTCATTCACTAATCCTTCTAGTGTCAGTAACACTGTAATTTCCGTTCCGAAACCAATCTCACTCATCAACTCAAAATCACCGCCGATGAACTCCACTCGCTCTCTCATGTTACGCAGTCCGATCCCTCGTTTCTCCATCGCTTTATAGGTATTGAAACCAACACCGTTATCTTGGATAAGCAGTTGCAACACGTTGCCAATTTGCTGAGCGATAACCGTTACCTTGGTCGCTTGCGCGTGTTTCTCTATGTTGTTCAATGACTCTTGCACCACTCGATACAAGGTCGTTGCGGCTTCTGATTTTAACTTACCCGGTTGAGTGCTAAATAAAGTTTCCACCTCAATACCGGAGTGCGCCTGAAAATCTAATAACAACGAAGACAATGCCGCTTCTAAGCCTATGTCATCCAGTGAACTTGGGCGAAGTTGATGTGAAATGTGCCTCACCTCTTCAATCGCTCGCATCAGTGAATGCTGTGACTTATTCAAATGTGCTTTGAGATCCTCACTCTGTAGCTTATTACCGAGTAGCTCTAAGTGACAACGACTCGACACTAATAATTGGTTAATACCATCATGTAACTCACGTGCTAGGTGTTTCTTCTCGTCTTCTTGGAACATCACCGTCTTATGCGCCAGTTCTTTGAGGTTGTTATCGGCAATACGATGTTCATGCATGTTGATGGCTAAGGTAAGCACGATAATAACCGCCACCGTCACACTCAAAATCACCACAATAGAAAAGAACGTGGTTTCAATATTCTTGTTTATCTCAGCCTGCATTGAAGCCACTTCTTGGTGCACATCTTCAATATACAAACCGGTGCCAATCATCCAATCCCAGCGTTCTAGCCATGCGGCGTAACTCAACTTAGACACCACCTCACCCGTCGATGGCTTTTGCCATAAATACTGGTGAAATCCTCCGCCCGTTTGTGCCTCTCTTAGCAGAGCTTCTATCAGAAAGTCGCCATCCTCGTCTTGCAGTTCAAGTAGGTTTTGACCAATCAATTCAGGCTGAATCGGATGAACTAAATTGGTTCCGTGGCGATCGTAGGCAAAGAAATACCCGTCCGACCCGTATCTAAGTTTAGACAATATGGCTCGAACTTCCGTTTTGGCTTGAGCTTCTTGGATGTCAGGGTCGTTGTAGATGTGCTCAATGGCATCGAATGCTAGGTCTACTGTGTCTTTGAGGGCGTTTTCACGTGACTTGATTAAGCTGTCTCTGAAGATTTCGACCTCTTTCGCGCCCAACGTTTTAGTTTGGTGTAACGAGATCCAACTAATACTCGCCGTTACCAGTAGCAACGGGAGCAGCGTCAGCAAAATCAGCTTGGCTTTTAGAGGCATTCCTTTTCCTCACAAAAAACGGCTTACTGAACATCAATAAGCCGTTTTATTTTAGCAATTTATCGTTAACCCTTGAAACATATCATTCACATTCTTGGCTTCACTCACATTCCATAGAAGGCTGGAAATGCGAGAAGTGATCCAAGTACGAGGATCTGAATCAGAATGAATGGCATCACACCTCGGTAGATATCCTTCGTAGTTACGCCTTTTGGTGCCACGCCTTTTAGGTAGAACAGACTGAAACCAAACGGCGGTGTTAAGAATGAGGTTTGCAGGTTCATCGCAATCAGGATAGCAAACCATGTCATGTTAATGCCCATCAACTCAGCAACCGGCGCAATGATTGGCACGATGATGAAACAGATCTCTACGAAATCGATGAAGAAACCCAGAATCAAAATCACTAACATGGTGATGATCAGGAAGCCCCACTTCTCACCCGGAAGCTGTAGCATCCACTCTTCAACCAGATAATCACCACCGGTATAAGTGAACGCCATCGAGAACGCAGTCGCACCCAGCAAGATAGCAAATACCATCGCCGTTACTTTCACCGTCTCTTTCGATGCGTCATACACCATCGACCAACTAAACTGACCGTAAAGCAGTGCTAATACCATCGCACCCGCGCCACCTAATGCAGCAGACTCTGTTGGCGTAGCCACACCCGCAAAGATTGAACCCAGTACGACAATGATTAACGCAAGAGGCGGAAGAATCGCTTTAAGTGCATCCAACACCTCTTGCTTACGGCTGATTGAATCGTCTCGCTCAATCGGTTGAGCCGCTTCAGGGTGTAACTTGGCATATATCAAGATGTAGAGGATATAAGCACCAACTAACATCACGCCCGGCCAAATCGCCGCTTGGAACAAGTCACCTACTGGCACACCTAATACGTCACCTAATAAGATTAATACGATGGATGGTGGAATGATTTGCCCTAACGTACCAGACGCACAAATGGTGCCGCACGCTAAGCCTTTGTCATAATTGTACTTAAGCATTACTGGCAACGAGATAAGTCCCATTGCAACCACAGAAGCACCAACCACACCAGTAGAAGCCGCAAGCAGTGAGCCTACTAAGACGGTTGAAATCGCGATACCACCACGAACGCCACCAAACAGTCGTCCCATCGACTCAAGCAACTGCTCAGCAAGCTTGGTCTTTTGTAGAACAAGCCCCATGAAAACAAACAATGGAACGGCCATCAGCACCGTGTTTTCCATAATGGATTGAATTCGATATGGCATGAAGGCAAACATTTCAATGCCCTCAGCCCAAACACCAAAGATTAACGCGATACCACCAAAGGTGAACGCCACAGGGAAGCCAAGTAGAAGCGCAAACAAGGCTACGAAAAACATTACTATTCCAATCATGTTTAGCCTCTATTTGTTATTGGCATGGATAAGATGGGGATTAAAAATCTTGTTCAGTGAATGCAGGATCAAACCTACGCCACTGAGTGCCATTAAGAAGAATGACAGTGGGATCATGGCTTTGATGATCCAGCGATACGGCAGGCCACCGGGATCGCCTGAGGTTTCACCCAGTTCATAGCTCTCTTTGGCAACATCGATACCAAACCAAGCCACCAGCAAACAAAACGGCAGTAAGAAGATAAGTGTGCCTAGCAGGTCAATTATCGCTTGTGCTTTAAAGCTCAGTTGCTCGTAGAACACGTCAACTCGAACATGACCACCAGCCTTAATGGCATAAGGAACACCTAATAGGAAAACGGCTGAGAAGAGGTGCCATTCCATTTCTTGGAAAGCGATTGAGACATCATTGAAGGCATATCTCATGACAACGTCATACACAACGTTAGCGATAAGTAGAATAAACAACATACTGGAAAGCCATCCCAGTGCATCACCGATACGATTAAACACGCGTTCAATATAAATTAGACTTCGCATTCCCGACTCCATGGAATTTGAAAAGACATCTTGCAGTACAGCTAACCCAACTAAAAACGATTCAGTTTATAGCTAGCAATAGGCACGACGTAGAAAGGGTTCTTGAGCATTTAATTATTATGTTTTAAATGAACCCGCCACTTGCTCACTCTTAGCTGCCTAATATGGGAAGCTTTGGGTTCATTTAGATTCAGTTCAACAACTGTCGACTATTTCGCTTGGCTATTTAAGTAAGCTCTATGTGAAATATCCGTCCATGAACGAACTTGCTCTAGGTAGCTTGCTTGTGAAGCTTGAATATCTTTTGCTAACTCATCTTTCTCAGCATGTGCAGCAAGTAGGCGATCGTTCGCTTCTTTCAGTGCAGACATAACCTCTGGCGGGAAATCTTTCACTTGTACATCTGGGTATTCTGTCTTCATTGAAACCCAGTTCTTACCACTTTCGTGCGTTGCTTGTGTGTACATGTCGTAAGCCGCAGTACGCATTGCAACACGCAAGATTTCTTGTAGGTCTTCAGGCAGCTTGTTCCATGTGCGTTTGTTCACTAGGAATTGAAGCTCTGAACCCGGCTCATGCCAACCTGTGTAGTAGTAAGGCGCGATTTTGTGGAAACCCATACGTAAATCCAGTGATGGACCTACCCACTCTAGTGCATCAATCGTTCGGCGCTCTAGAGACGTGTATAGCTCACCTGGGGCAATGTTGGTCGGCTTAGCGCCTAGCTCTGCAAGAATCTCGCCTGCAAATCCTGGGATTCGCATTTTCAGACCTTGTAGATCTTCCACGCTGTTGATCTCTTTTTGAAACCAACCGCCCATCTGGATATCCGTGTTACCACCTGGGAACGACATCAAGTTGTGTGGAGAGTAAACCTGCTCCATCAACTCCATACCACCACCGTGATAGAACCACGCGTATTGTTCTGCTGGCGTCATACCGAAAGGCATAGAAGTGAAGTAAAGAGTGTTTGGAACTTTACCTTTCCAGTAGTAAGAGCCTGAGTGACCCATGTCGTATTGACCAGACTTAACCATGTCAAAAACGCCAAGAGGGGCTTTGTGTTTGTTTGCTGAATCGATTCTGATTTGCAGTCGACCATTCGACATCTTCTCAGCCATCGCCGCCATGTTCTTCGTAGCATCACCGAAAACTGGGAAGTTTGGTCCCCACGTTTCTGCAAGCTTTAAACGGTAAACCTTATCAGCGGCTGTAGCACCAGTAGCGACCAAAGCTAAACAAGCCGCAGCGGTTACTGCAACGTTTTTAAAAACTCGTGTGAGGGAGTTAGAAATGAGACTCATGTTCACGTCCTTTGTTGGGTTAACACTCTTTCTATGAGCATTTTTTATGATTCAACATAAGAGTGCACCGTGATGAGGCAACAAGATATCAGGGAGAGCACGCACGCATGGCGTGAGCAAAGTTACGTATTAGACCAAAGGATTAAGTAGAACTACGTAGGAGATGATTGAATAGTGTCGATTTTAAAGGAGTTTGGATATTCACCAAGGGAATGCGTATTGATAAATACCTAAGTAGTTATAATGAACCGCGATTAACAATTGATTCCCATTTCGTGATGAAGCTCTATCCATTGCTGCATTTTAGGGAAAGTCACCCGCGCTTTTTAGTAAGGCGCCCTACTTTAGGGCTTGCTGATGAGAAGCAAAGCTAGAAGTTAAAGTGAACAAGTTAAACGGTAGATTGGAATGGGAATAACCAGTAAATGAGAATAAGCGATAAATGAAGTTTATGACAGATACAAAAAAGCCTCGATAATCGAGGCTTAAAAACTTAACGAAGCGAATATAATCCCGCGGGATTAGATAGCTTTGTAGATAACCTTGTTACCTGCAAGTTGCTCTTTCGCTACTAGGTTTTCTTCAAGAAGTTTTTTCAATGCGCCTGTTGCCCATGAAGCTGCTTTCGCGTCTTCTTGACCAGCTGCTAGGCCGATACCTTTAGGGTTAATGCCTTCAGCATTGCTAACAACGATGTCTAGAACTTGTTGTTGCTTAGGAGTCAGTGCTACTGCAACTTCTTTAGTTGCTGCTACTGTTTTCTCTACCGCTGGTTTTGCTGCTACAGTTTTTTCTGCTACAACTTTCTCTGCGACAGGCTTCGCTTTTTTCGGCGTTGCCACTGCTTTAACTACAGCCGCTTTAGTGCGTTTCTGCAGTTTAGCCTGCACCTTACGCTTATGAGCAAGTCTCATTGAATATTTCTCCAGTTCACTGCTCTTTTCGCAGTGGTGAAAATTTGAAGCGCGATTTATACCAAAAAACAGGAGCTATTTGTAGAGTGAAGCGTCGAAAGTCGACGAAAAATACCGATATTGTCTACTAGCGTCTATTATTTAAACATCGACTTATCAATTCAGGGTCATATACACTGGTTATCCATCCAGACAAAAATATGAAAACTTGGTGTTGCCTATGGACACTCGTCACCTAACAAATTTCTCTTTGCCCTCGTTCACACGTTCGTACCGTATTCTCGCCGTTATTTTAGGCTTCGTTTGCTTGATCATTGCACTCTACAGCGACAATCCAAAGTTACTGATCGTGGGTGCATTTTGCATTATTGCCCTACTAGGAACTGGCTATTATTTAATGTTGCGCAGCAGAGTGATGTTCACCCTCACACCGACTCATTTTCAACAACATTTTTATAAAGGGGGCTGGGTCTTAAAGTGGAACAACATCCAAAAAATTGGCCTTTGCACCTATGAACAAGATGGTTGGCACCAACCTCTGCCTTGGATTGGTATCAAGGTTAAAGATTACTCGCCCTACCTCGATTCGATCTGCCCCAAAATCACCTGTGAGTTATTGCTGAGCCAACGAGCACTTTTGTATCTAGGTGCTAAACAAGCGGGAAAAGAGTCAAACTTTGAAGATATGGTTTTAGACTCATCGCACTACCACACTCGTTGTACCGAAAACGGGTGTGTTGAATTGAGCCAATATAAAGAATCAAAGAGTAATGACGAGGTGCATTTCAACGCTCAACAAGCACAAATGGATGCGGATTCACACGATGAAGCAAATAATCAAAATGCGATAATCAAAGACTATTCAGGGTTACAGGCGATGCTCGCCAACAGGATGAAGTACCAAAGAGGCTTCCACGGTTATGACATTTTCATATCAACCCATGATTTGAATATTAGTGGAGAAGAGTTTGTTGGCCTGGCTCGACGCTACTTAGCCGCTGCCGAGCGCCTCTCTGATTAAAATCAAACCGGTTCATAAATAAACTCGCACCCAATAAAAAAAGCTTAGCTTTCATAACAAAAGCTAAGCTTCATTTTCAATCGTTCTTTTACTAGGTCAGAGGCTTAGTAGAGTGGCATTTCATCTGCGACGAACGGGTTTGATGCACGCTCACGACCGAATGTCGATTCAGGGCCATGACCCGGAACGAATGTTACGTCACTGCCTAGCGGCCAAAGCTTAGTCTTGATTGAAGCGATAAGTGTATTGAAATCACCTTGTGGGAAATCAGTACGGCCAATTGCACCGTTAAACAACACGTCACCTACAAATGCTATACGTGCTTGCTCACTGAACAGTACAACGTGACCTGGCGTGTGGCCCGGCGTGTGAATCACATCGATAACTTGGTTACCAAAAGTCACTTTGTCGCCCTCTTCTAACCAAGTGTTTGGTTCAAAGGCTTTACACAGTGGGAAACCAAACATTTGGCTTTGATTCTCTAGGCCTTGCAACCAGAAATTATCAGCCTTATGTGGGCCAACAATTTCAACGTTCAACATCTCTGAAAGTGGCACCGTACCACCAACATGATCTAAGTGACCATGAGTCAGCACCAAGTTCACCACCTTCACACCCAGCTCTTCAATGATCGCAGCTAGCTGTTGGATGTCGCCACCTGGATCAACAACGATGCCTTCCATGGTTTCATCACACCACACAATCGAGCAGTTTTGAGCGAAAGAGGTAACAGGTACAACTTGATACTTAAGAGACATATACAAACCTTAGAGGGCAAACTGAAATTTGGGCAAACTATGACATTGGATGTCTACTTTGACAAGTGCCTACGGTATCGCCCTTCAACTCAGATTCGCTTTACCAGCTGCGTACTGGGCCAGTATCAATATGGATAAAGTTGCTACGCGCATAATACCCCACACCACCTGCGTTTAGGCTTTTAGCTACGTCTCTCAGCTCTTTCAGATCAACACCATCAATACGGAAGTCGATTGCTTTACCTAACATATGGTAACTCTTTTTAGCCACACCACTCGACTTAGAACGAAGTGCTTCATTGGTCGCTGGAGAACGGTAACCAGAGATGATCTGAACTTCTTTTTGAATACCCAACACGTTTTGAATCTGAGTGATCTGATCAAACAGGTTCTTGTCCATTGGGTGAATTTCATTACGACGGAAATCGCGACATAGTTTGCTAAGGCGTGCCATTTCGTCACCGACATAGTTAGTGCCATCGAAATAACAAGTCTCTAAACGTTCACCAGTGTGAAGATTGTTCATGCTAATCGTTCTTGGTTGATCAGGGTATGAAGCAAAAGCGATAGAAGGAGTAAGAGAGGCGACAACAGCAGTACCACCAGCGTAAGTCAGAAACTGACGGCGTGAAAATAAACTTTGAGACATACAGCAAAAAACCAATTAGATCGAACGAAAAATGCACGATACATAATGGCATTTGCTGCGTCAACGTACAAAAACCGCGCAAAACGTTAGTATTTGTAACCTTTGTACGGTTAGTTATTGATACTCATTATAATTTTATCAATAGAAGCTTGGTTGTCATTTTTTGGTCAAGATCACCTTAGTTGAACTCATTTCAATCAACCACCCTCTTAATCATATTGGTAGATATCACCGCGGTACTGTATGCCGCCCTCTTCAAACAACACGGTTTGATAGATGATATGCACTGGAATCCGCTTCTTGAGGCGAACCTTAGTATTCGGAGCGAGGTCAGCATTTTGGTTCGGGACTTTCCTTACCTTAGTGGCAAACAATAACTCAGCCAGTTCTTCTGCGTGTTCAACACGTATGCAACCTGAGCTATAAGCACGGAAGTCGTCATTAAACAGGCCTTTACTTGGTGTATCGTGCAGGTAAATGGCTCGCTTATTAGGTGTGTTGAACTTATACAAACCTAATGCATTTCGCGAGCCAGCCTGCTGACGCATCCGATATGGAAACGAATTGAAGTTGATTGTCTGCCAATCGATCTCTGTGGTGTCGACCGTTTCCATTGAACGCCAACCGTCAATCACTTGGAAGTTGTTCGTTTCAAGGTAGCTTTCGTCCGCTTTTACTTTAGGCAGGATGTCTTTGACCATGATTTTCCATGGCACATTCCAAGTCGGGTTTAGAATGACAGAATCTAGGTTTATCTCTAAAAGCGGTGTTTTTCGCGATTTTCTTCCCACGACGACTTTAGACTCAAACACCTCTTCGCCATCTTCCCAGTACTTCATGTCAAAACTCGGCACGTTAACGACGATGAGAGAATCTCGGTCTCTTGGCCACAAACGAACACGTTCAGCATTCAGAGCCAATGAGGTTAATCGATCATCAAAGCCCATGTTGATCCACTTTATCGTGTCAGGGCCGATGATCCCATCGTCTGTAAGACCGTGCATACGCTGGAAGGACTTAATCGCCGTTTGCAGATCTCGATCGAACTTAGGGAAATCGACCGCGATCATCGAAGTATCAACACCGACCAAGGCAATACGTTCAACAAGAATGGCTTTATCTGAAAGCTGGTCGCCCAAGCGTTTCAAGCCTTTCTGTCTGTACCGATCAATCTTGAGCTCGGACGCGGTTTCTAATACTGAATAAGTCGCCTTGAATTGGTCGAAATCCCCCACTGGCGGTGCGTAAGACAACACCATCTCCAATAAGTAATCATTGGCGACACTGCTTTTCAGTCTCATCAGAATATGGGGCGAAGGCGCTGGTAATTTGGAATGTAGCTTACCCGAAAAGTACCACTCCTTACCGGCAAGTGGCGCATTTTCAACGTAGCTTAGGTAGTAGATAAAGGTATCGGTAAGTAATATGTCCAACTCTTGCCATTGAGCATAGGATTGATAGTGACGGATTTGCTTAAGTTGTCGTTCAAAGAGCGGTGCCATTTGAGCTTGTTCGAGAAGCGACAATTGAAATTCAAACGCTTTAACCAGTTCTGGCGAATCCCAAAGGATAGGAAGAGAAGTGTCTTGATAAATACTCTGGGTAAGCTCTGGATAAATCAGCATAAAAGAGAGCTCTGAATCAGCCGGAATGAAACGGCTCTCGTCAGAACTCGTATAGCTCCATGCGTGCACAGAAACTAACACCAATAATCCACAGAAGTATTTCGCTAACATGCTTAACTCCATCCCCATAATCTCATAAGTATGGCAAAGAAATTGGAGTAAGCATGTTAATTTTTAAGGTGCTATATGCATCAAATTGACGACCAGTGGTTATCCCACTGAACCGTAGATTGCTGGGTCGATTTCTCATGAGGGTTTCGCTGGCTAACCACACTCCCCGCCCCAGAGCTGAGTCGAAACTCTCCATCAAGTAACACGGCACCAGAGGCATCAGATAGCGCAGAAAGTTCGACTAACTCTTTACTCTCTTTGGACCAAATACCGTAGCAGTTGCCTCTTGGCGAAGTCGCAATAATCCAATCATCTGACGCCGCAATACTGGCGATATAGTGATTGAACCTTGCCCATTGCTCTGGCTCTGCGTTCAGTGATTCAAACTGCCCGCCTTTAGTATGCATCGCCAATAGCGAAGGATACTCATCTGGTTCACCACGATATTGCTGGCCACAAAGCACGGTTTCAGCACCATCATGGGCTAAGTGTCGAATGCTCAGCTTCTTATCCAACAATTCAACCTGATCAAGCAGCGCACCTTCAGGAGAAATATAACTCAAGCTCGGCTGCATCGAATCTAGGTTTTTCGGTGTTCTACCATCAGTATGAACGCCACCAACGCCGATCGCGAGATTACCATCCGGCATGATGATCACTTCATGAGGCCCAATACCAAAACCGCTGAACTCTTCGACCTTACGATAGCCTTGCGCGACATCGTAAACGCCAATCACACCTTGGCTGCTGTCCGTTTTCCCTTCAGTGGCATACAGTAACTTACCATCTAATGAGTAAACGCCATGACCATAGAAGTGACGGTTCTTACCTTTCACGACCATTTTGATCTGCTGGCCGTTTTTATAGTCAAACACCATAAAATAGTCACCAGGACGACGAGCAAAAACCACCGCATGTGATGAGGTTGGGCAAATCGCGACGCCATGACCACGATCTGGAATCGGCAGTTGACTCAATGGCATTCCATATTCGTCAGCCACAACCGCTGAATATTGACCTCGCCCATTCAGCGCACAACCGATTAATTGAGGCTCACTAGATGAGCTCACAGCACCAGAGCGACTAGCGCAGCCAAACGGAAGCAATGGAACAGCTGCACAACCCAGTGCAGCTTTGAGTAGCGTTCTTCGCGTAGTATCAGTCACCATCGGTAGCATTAAATCCTATTACCACGCCAAGCTCTATCGCCACTTCTTCATGAATCAGGTACTTCAAACGTTCTAGTTTGTTGTATTGAGTTAGCACATCTCGGTAGCCCTCTTTACTCTGCAATAACTCAAACAAGCTTGAGTCTGTAGGCCAAGTATCTAGCGTCAATGTGAACTGGTCAGCAACACGGTCAGCAAGGTCGTTTAAGCCCTTCTCTCTCAACAAGCCGTCTAGGCCATTGCCATCGGCAAGGTACAAATTCTGAAGTGCTGCTACATTGGCTTTTAGTTGAGTCATCGAGGTTTGTGCACGCCATGATTCTGAGAAGTAAGGACGCGGATGACCAATTTTCGCCATCGGGCGACTCAGCTTTTTCATGCTGTAATCAAGCTGGTTAGTCAATAGAGCGATGTATTCAGATTCCCAACGCATCTCGTCTAGCGCTAGCCACGGGTTAACCTGCCAAGCTTCAGCAATAGAGGCCGATTTCATTGCCAAGTTTTGTGCGATAGCTGGTGAAGATAGACAGCCTGAAGCTTTGTCTTGAAGCAGTGGAGATTGCTCGTCGTACAGAGACCACTCCAAGGCGCCAAGCCCCTGAACGGTCACACTTTGCTGTGCAATTTCGTCTTGTGACCAAGCTTTATCTTGCTGAGTCAGCTGACGCATTTTTAGACCTGTGGTGTTCTTTTTGTCTGGCCAAAACTGAACATTCCAGCTCTCTTCCAGTGCCGCTGTTGGGCCTCTTTCTTGACCTTGTAGTGCCATCCAACTGTTCATTGTAAGCTGCCACTGAGCTTTCAACGTATCAAGCTCAACACTATTGGTTTGGCAGTAACCCTGCATCAAGACTTCTAGTTCACTGGCTTGCTTGGCAAATAGAACTGCAGAATCAAACTCTTGTTGATAGACACTGCGACTAATATGACTTGCCGTGTCGGCTTGATAGGAGACACCGTTAACCTCAGATGAAGCAGTCTGCTCACCCGATGATTGACAGCCTGCCATGATTAATACCGACAAAGGCATTAACAAAAATTTATGTGTCATGCTGTTACCTTACTTCCTAATTTTTCTTTTAATTATATGAGTTCACTAAATATGAAACGACCGCTGAGCTCGTATTCCTACAAGTTCAGCGGTTGTGTTCTTTAGGTTAGCTGAGTAGTTAAAACGCTAAATCTCAGTCCGACTACAGCGAGTTCAAAAACGCCAGCAGTGCTTCACGCTCAGTCGCATTCAAAGACAGTACGTTTTGTTTTGCCATTTCTGCTTCACCGCCATGCCAAAGTACCGCCTCCATAACGTTTCTTGCACGACCATCATGAAGCAGGAACGTATGACCATTCACTTCTTTGGTATAACCTAACCCCCACAATGGCGTGGTGCGCCACTCTTGACCGTTAGCCAGATACTCTGGGCGATTATCCGCTAGGCCTTCACCCATATCATGCAGCAGCATATCGGTGTATGGGCTAATTAACTGATTAGATAATGCTGGCAGACCTTCTCGCTCTGCCGTGCGGAACTCAGCTTGATGACAGCTTTGACAGCCAACGTCTTTGAACAGTTTTTTACCTTGCACGACAGCCGGATCATCAATATTACGACGAATAGGTACTGCTAAGTGCTGCGAATAGAACTCAACAAAATCTAGGATGTTGTCGCTGACTTCTGGCTCACCGCCATTTGGGAAATCATCACAAGTCGATTGTGCAGATGTGCAGTTTTCGTTCGGGAATAAGCTGCTTGTTAGGCCTAAGTCACCATTAAATGCCGCTGCATTTTGCTGCATTAGATTTGGCTGTCCGGCTTTCCAACCGAAACGACCCAGTGCTATTTCGTTTGTGCGAACATCAAGAACGTAATTGGCTTTACCCGATACGCCTTGGTTATCCGCTGCTTGTTGCTTAGCGAAACCAAGAATCGTCTCTTGAGGAATACTCTCGAGCAGACCCAAACCGATCATTGGCGGAGCAACACGAGCTGAGAATTCAGTTTTAGGGTGCATCTCACCGAACGCAAGCTCAGTAATTTTTAAAGTGGGTTTACGCAGAGTAACAACCGTGCCGTCTTTAAATTCAACAGGAACATCGGTATAACTGATGTTCACTTTCCCCTCAGGTTTAACACCTTGAAGTGCGAAATCTTGTAGCTGGCCACCGTAAGTCGGTTCTGGGATGCCACCATCGCGAATAAAGGCTTGTCTTTGCTCTGGCGTTTCAGCCGGAATGCTCAAGCGAACCAACATGGATACCGCGTTCTCATCGCCCTTTTCTGGCGCGTGACCACGACCATCTTTGATGTGGCAGTTTTGGCAGCCGTTGGTGTTAAATAGTGGTCCTAATCCATCACGAGCATCAGTTGATGACGGTGCGGGAACCCAAGGGTTTCTAAAGAAACTGTTGCCTACGCTGAAATCTAAGCGTTTACTCATTGGTAGGTTGGCTGCGGGAAGGGAAAAAGCGTTCGCCCCCTCTTTCTTAACGGTCGTTTTGCCGCCAGAGTAAGTTTCATGGGCATGTAATGGCGATAAGACAAACAGTGCGGTTAATAGTGAGGCTGATAGATACGACTTCATACATTGCCTTGCTGTGTTTTTTGGTTTTAGTTTTTATGTGGGTGTGGCTTTCTTGAGGATCAAACAATTAAGGGCTCAATGAGAGCCCTTATATTTATTTTTGGCTCAGGTTCTTAGAACTCGTGATCCGCTGTGTCTGGGTTCAGGCTATCAATGCCAATCACACCCGCAGCACGCTCAATTGCAGCTGTTTGCGACACTAGCGCAACAATCGTTTTGTTTACTAGTGCGTTACCCGCAGCGTTGTCAGCAGCAATTAGCTGATCGAAGTGCTGGTTGTTTTTATCAGCAGACATTACCAGTTGGCCTACTTGTGCACGTGCTAGGTCAAACTGCTTTTGAATCTCTTTCGCAGCTTGCTCGTCTTTTTGCTCAACTAGGTCAAACAGGCTTGGACCTGAAAGCAGAGTGCCGTCTTCACGCTTATATAGACCCGTGTAAACGTTGTAGATGCCTTGCTCGTTGTAGTAGTGAGAGTTGTGCGTGTTATCAGAGAAACAATCGTGCTCGTCTTCAGTAGAGTTTGCTTCTAGTGCAACCTTCATACGCTCACCCGCTAGTTCACCTAGAGACAGTGAACCCATGCCGAATAGCATTTTACGTAGGCCATTTTCGCTAGATTCAGAAAGCAGTTCTTGACGGTAGTTACCTTTCTCACCTTCAGCCCACTGCTTTTCCATCCACTCTAGGTCTTGGATAAGCAGCTCAGCAGATGCTTTTAGGTATGCGCCACGACGGTCACAGTTACCGTTAGTACACTCAGCACCAACAACGAAATCAGTGTAAGCACGCTCACCTGCGCCGCTGTTTGTACCGTTTAAATCTTGGCCCCAAAGTAGGAATTCAATTGCGTGGTAGCCAGACGCTACGTTCGCTTCAGAACCGCCGATCTCGTTCAAGTCTGCGATTAGCTCTGGAGTAATGTTAGTTGCATCAACCGTAGTCTGACCAATTTGGAAAGTCTTATTAGCCACGATGTTTGCGCTAGCGCCTTCGTTACCAAGCTCATATTGGTAATCAGAAGATACGTAGTCAATCAGACCTTCATCTAGTGGCCATGCATTCAGTTGGCCTTCCCAATCATCAACAACAACGTTGCCGAAGCGGAATACTTCTGACTGTTGGTATGGTACGCGAGACTCAAGCCAAGCTTGTTTTACTTGTTCGAAGTTGCTAGCAGAAGGAGAAGCTAAAAAGGTATCAATAGAAGAGTTCAACGCTTTTGCTGTAATTACTGAATCGGCAAACACGGCATGAGCAATATCTGCATAGTGTTCTACAACTTGATCTTGAGTTACTGCTGCAAAAGAAGAAGCAGAGGCAAAAATGAGTGACGAAGTTACTGCTTTTGTCACTAAAGATTTAATGGTCATGAAGCATCCTTGTTGAGCTTTAAATTATTATTCGTAGTAATAGTGCAAACCATTATCATTTGCACTACGGATTGGAATAATACAAACTTACAATTTTATTGCAAGATAAATACAAAAAAACCTCACATATGTGAGGTCTTTAAACATTTTTATGTTAAGCGCAACAAGTAAGCGAATCAGATATCCAGGTTATGCTTACCGTGTGAGACTTTCGCTTTCAGGTAGCTCTCATTACCCGATTTGATATGAGCAGAGGTATTCACCACTTCTTCAATCTCAATACCAAAGGATTTAAGTTCATTGATTTTCTTAGGGTTGTTGGTCACCAAACGGATTTTTGTAGTACCTAAAGCGCGTAACATTTCCGCTGCTTCAGTAAAATCACGTAAGTCATCACCAAAGCCTAGGTGGTTATTGGCTTCGTAAGTGTTCATACCTTCGCTTTGCAGGCGGTATGCATCGATTTTGTTGTATAAACCAATACCACGACCTTCTTGGCGTAAGTAAAGAATCACTCCACCCGTCTCACCCATAATTCTAATGGTTTCGTCTAGCTGCTCGCCACAGTCACAGCGAGATGAATGGAAAACATCACCAGTCAAGCACTCAGAGTGCATACGAACAAGAGGTATGTCTTGTGTCTTATCTGCTGATTTAAATATCACAGCAACATGCTCTTTGTCTGTTTTCAATCCATGAAAAGACAGAAGTTCAGCATCAATACTGCTTGTTACCCCTACTTTGAAATCTATTCTGGCACGCACTTCCGCCATAACTATACTCACTTGAAAATTCGATGTATTTAACAACACTACATTATATGTCTAGGCAATATTTTGTAGCTAACTATCTAATGATAGACACTATGAGGCTGTTAACAATTTTTTTCAAGGTCGACCATGCTCAAATTGTTATATTATAACAATAATTTTTCAGGTAACAAAAAAACCCACATTGGAATGACCAACATGGGGTTATAAATTAATCAGTTGCGGCTGAAGTTACGATTTTTACAGAACGTTCAGCTTACTTGGGTTTGCTTCCAGATGACAAGTTGAACCCAAGCGTTCTCTAATTCAGTTAACTCTTCTTGAGTAAGCGTAGAAATGCTCGATTTTGCACTGTATTTTTCTGCCCATTTGTCAGATCGGACATGAGTATGGAACTCTTTCTTTAAATTTGAGATTACGTTATCCACAGACACATCCTTATATAACAGTGCTTAGCCTTTATAATCCTTTAATGTTACAAAATACAGGTCAATTGGTAAACAGTAATACATAATTTTTATGAGCTCTTTCTAACACTTTTTACTGATAGATATATAAATAAGAGAAATAATAGACTTGGAAGTAGCCAAAGTAATAAGTTTGAAACACTCATTGCAGGTTTATAGAGCACAAATTCACCGAACCTTTCTGTCATATATTGAGTGATTTCATTATTACTCTGCCCTGCTTTCACCATTTTGAATACAACGAGACGTAAGTCTTTTGCTATCGGAGAGTTCGACTCAATCAAGTTTTGGTTCTGGCATTGCGGGCAACGTAGCGTTTTAGCCAATGTAATTGCGCGCTGCTGCTGCTCAGGATTATCAAACTCAAACAATTCAACTTGAATACTGGTGTCTTTATTACTCGCTGTAAACAAATCTTCCGCGATGGTCGGAAAACTAATAACAACAAGTGCAGACAACATAAGTAGAGTTTTTATTAGAGATTTATTCATCCATTCGCACCATCAAAATACATAGCAAGTTCATCTTGCCATACGGATTCATTAATCACGCCCAGTAGCTTCTTCACGATTTGCCCATTAGCATCAACCAGATACGTTTCAGGCGTACCTATCACGCCGAGTTCTAACGCTAGCTTACCTTGAGGATCACTGATCACAGTAGAGTACGGATTGCCATCGCTCAATAACACATTGATTGCTGCCGCAGAGTTATCTCGATAATTGAGCCCAATAATTGGAATACCTTTATCATTAAGTTTGAGTAAAAAAGCATGTTCGGTTTTGCAGATACCACACCACGACGCCCATACATTCACTAGTTGATAAGGGTGCTGAGTGACATCAGTCAACGTAATTTCCTGTTTGCTACTGATGCCTTCGCTATTGACTAACGCAGCAGACACGAATTCAGGAAATGCCCTCTTCTGCTCCGACACAGTCGTAGATTGCTGCTTATTATTGAGTGCAAAGGCAAAACCCAACACCATCACTAATGCCAAGACAATTAACGTGATGAGCTTGTTACGAACGCTGGTATGCATACTGTGACGCCTTAACGGTTTTCTTTCTACGATGAGTTAATGAGAGTAAAGCGCCGAGAATGGAGAACAACCCACCAAACCAAATCCAGCGCGCATACGCTTTGTACTGAACACGGAATGCATAGGCTATTGAGTCTACTTTCTCTCCCATGGTGATATAAACATCGCCATGCCAGAACCACTTCATTGCAGGCTCACTCATGTTCATAACACGAACTTGGTAGTGTCTTCTTTCTGGCGCGATGGAAAAGCTTTGCTCGCTAGCATCTAATTCGAGTATCGCTTTTTCTGCAGTAAAGTTGGAGGCGACATAGAGCTCGGTATCACGATGAGAAAGCGTCCAATCCATGAATTCCACCTGTTCACCTGGGCTTAATTTATAGCTACGCTCAAACGAGTGGTAACTGTTCATAGCAGCACCGACAGACAATACCGCTACTCCAACATGCGCAAAGGTCATCACCCATACTTTACGTTGGAACTTGGATCTTCGCGTAACCACTAAACCATAAACGTGCGTCAATAAAACCCAGAATGCCAGCCCCCAAGTCAGCAGCACCATCACTTGTAGATGTCCCTGTTCCACTTGCCAAGAATAACAAATGTACCCAAGCACAAATGACACCACAGCTAACGAGGCAATCACGCCTTTAGTTGCTTGAGGTTTGATACTGAGCAATGGAGCTAAGCCAACCACGCCAAGGGCGAGTAACGCTAAAGGTGCAATCAACAGATTGAAGTAAGGCGCACCGACCGATATGTTACCCAATCCAAGTAGTTCAAATACCATTGGATAGAAAGTGCCGAAAACAACCACGGCTGTTGCCAGCACAAAGATAAGTACCGCAACTAAGCTCAAAAAGCTTTTGCTGGCGAAGCTGTTAATCGGATTAGATTCAAAAGATTCACCTCTGACGATAAGCAGAGAAAATGAACTTACGAGTACCAGAACTAATATAAGCAGCAGTGCAATACCTTTAGTTGGGTCGACAGCAAAAGCATGTACCGATGTTAGTACTCCAGAACGAACAATAAAGGTGCCTAAGATACTCAGGCAAAACGTAATGAAAGCAAGGCTGAGAGACCATTTTAGGAGCTGTTGTTTGCCCTTTGCAACACCTAGGCTGTGCAGTAATGCGGTCGAAGTAAGCCACGGCAACAAACTGGCATTTTCAACAGGATCCCAGAACCACCAGCCGCCCCAACCTAATTCGTAATACGCCCACCACGAACCAAGAATGATCCCTGCAGTTAAAAAGATCCAAGCGACGAGACACCAACTGCGACAATGGGAAACCCAATCAAACTCAATAGGATCAACCAATAAGGCCGCAACAGCAAACGCCAGCACCACAGAAAAGCCGACATAGCCAAGGTAAAGTAATGGAGGATGAAAAATCAGGCCGACATCTTGCAGCATTGGGTTTAGGTCACGCCCTTCTAGCGGCAAAATCGAATTCATTTCAAATGGGTTTGATGCGAATAAGGTGAACCAAGCAAATATCGCGAGCAGTAGATTCATTACCCACAACACACGGCTTTGGTATTCATTCGAATAGTGTTTTTGTAGGGCAATCACGCCAGACCAAACGCTAATCGTAAGTACCCAAAATAACAAGGAACCTTCATGGCCAGCCCATACGGCTGCTAGCTTAAAAAATGAGGGTAATTGAGTATTTGAATGTTCAGCGACATATAAGATAGAGAAGTCATCACTGACAAAGGCATAACCAAGCAATACGACAGAAGTGAGAGAAAACAATGCACTTGAAAGAGAGAAACTACGGATTAAACCTATATTTTGCGTCCGTTTGTTTAGCATTTGATAAAACGAATGCACACCAATAATGCTGCTAAGAACAGCGACCAACACCAAACTAAACAGCCCCAAAGAACCGACCATATCACCTCAATAAGGCTCCGCTTGAGCAGAGCCAAGTTAAACAATTGTTCGCTTATACTGTTCCAATAAACAGGAACCAAGTAAGCAGATGACCAGTATCCAACATCTGCTTACTTGAGCAAAATTAAGCTATCGTTAACTGCCCTGCGTAAAGGACAAAAGTTCGCAGCATTAATACACCCATTAGGCTTAGCGAAGTCACTGAAAAAATATACACCGAGCTATGGCGGATTGAGGTTGGTGTCACTGCATTCAGCAACAAGGGTAAAACCATGCCGACACCGATGACGCCGTACCAGAACCAACTCGCCCAGAAACCACTGCCAATTGCGTTCCATACTGCTTGCTCACTTTGACCACCAGCGAAGATAAGCCCAGTAAAGAAAGTAATAAGAACAAACAACTCAAACATCACGACCGGACGTTCGAATCCGTGGATCCATGAAATACTCGGGCTATGAGGTGATTCCTTAAAGACCAACACACCAAATAAAATACACGCCGCCGCTCCTGAGGATAAGCTCGAGAATAAGAACAAAATCGGCAACACTGGGTTATTCAATAGTGGGAAAGTATTCAAAGCTGACAACAAGAATCCGGTATAAGCGGCAAGCATCAGAGCAAGAACAGCTAAGAAGATTTCCAAAGCATTCTCAAACACTTCCAATTTGCCAATCCAGTTACCTACGAAATCGAGTCGCCCTTTTAACCAAGCTTGGTCATTCAAGAACACGACAATTTGATCTCGGAATATAATGCCGATCCAAAGGAATAGGATCACCATATACACTTGGAATAAGATCACACCCATCGACATCACAGACGTTGGGTTATAGAAGATCATGATCTTCCAAAAGGATAACGGTTTTGTCAGGTGGAAAACCAAGATAAGCAGACCTGAAATGATCCCGAATGGCGCGAGAAAAGCCGTGGCCTTTAACACCCCATTATGAGCAGGATCGCCTTCAATGACCTTACGTTTTAGGTAAATGGAGATCATTACGGCACCTGCCGACATCCCCGCGAGAAATAGATAGATTGCTATAATCCAGTCCCATACCACAGTACCAGACTGAAAAGCTGTGTCCCATGCACTCATAATCAAATCTCCCCTTTTTGGTGTGGCACTTTGTAGAGTTTTGGCTGAGTGCCTAGATAAGCTTTATCCCTGTAAACCACCTCAGATTTAAGCACCTGGTTTATCTCACTCTTAGGGTCATTTAGATCGCCAAATACTAGCGCCTTGGTCGGGCAAGATTCGACACAAGCAGGCAGCTTCCCTTGTGCAAGATTGGTATCACGACAGAAGTTACATTTATCAGCCGATTTATTCTCAGGGTGGAAGAAGCGCACTTGATACGGGCACGCTAACAAACAGTAACCACAACCGACACACTTCTCTTTATGCACATCAACGATGCCAGTTTTTTCATCTTTGTAGGCCGCGCCTGTTGGGCAAACCATCACGCAGGGTGCATTATCACAATGTTGGCAAGAGTTACGAGTAAAACGGTAATCAACATTTGGATATTCGCCTTGGGGTTCGCTCTTAATAATTTCTAAGCGCGACACGCCTTCAGGCACTTTGTTTACTTCACGACATGCTTCTGTACAAGCGGTGCAACCAATACACGCGGTCTCGTCATGAATCATTCCATAACGTTTAGCCCCGTCCTCTTGAACATTGGCTAGCGTTTTACGGCTTGTTACCGCCGCCGTTCCCGCAACACTTGTAGTAAAAATAACGGCACCAGCGCCAGCTAAAAAGTTTCTTCTTGAGCAGCTCATAGATTACTCCTCTTCTTTCTTCTGGTTGAAGTCTGAATGGCAATCCACACACAGCTTGATGGTTTGCTTTTTATCTAAGCCCAACACCTTTGCTTCAGTCGCATGAACATCATGACAGTTTGAACACGTTAAGTTTTGCGCGTGAACATCGTGGGTCCAACTCGCTTCGCGCAGATCATCCGGTTTGTGACAATCTATACATTGGCTATTGGCATCTAAAATTAAGCTAGGGTCTAGGAAAACCTTCTCGGTTCCCGGTTGTGATTGAGCCGCGCGATACTTCACCACTTCAGGTGCACCTTCACGGTGATCGGGGCTAATAGAACTATGACAGTCGGTACAATTTACTTCACGACCAAGTAAAGCGTGTGCACTTTCACCATGTGAACCCAATACCGTTTCTTTTGAATCTTTATGGCATTGAACACACTTGTAGTCTTTGTCACGTATTAATTCGACTTCATGTCTTGTTGATTCTCCTACTGGCGTAACAGCAGGCTCAGCAACAGCATGAATGGAATAACCATAGAGGCAGAATGCTAGAAGGGATTTAAGCATTATGACTATGGCCAATTTAATATTGCCCATTTTATCCTTTCCTTATACCGGCATTATTTAACTCTCAACTAAATAATATTCCGGTTAAACAAAAGTACCCTTAAACGATATTATTACCGCTTAAATGATATCAATTCTTATTTTGGATAAGCCACAACGCTTTCTATAGTTAGAATATACCTCGAATTGGGTAATACGAAATTTGAATGGGTTAATCTGTGAACGCAATCACCCTATTTATATCATGGTCAATCTAGGTAATTGATTGTTATATATGATAATAATTATCAATTGAACTTTAATATCCCTACCCAGCAGTACCCCTTTAGGGTTATATAAACTTCAACGTGATTGAAGTCACTACCATTAATTGATCTAAGACAAGCTATATCCAACACGTAACAAAATGTGTTTGTTTATGAATTAATATAAACAGGAATTCTCCAGTTCTTAATTTGAATAGCAAACTCACAACGCTTGGTATAAGAATCAGTATATTGGAGATATCACTGTGAAAAAGCATTGGATACGTAATTCGGTCACAGCACTATTAATGGTTAGCGCATCACTAGCAAGCGCAACCAGTTTTGCTGCGTCTGAACAAAAAGAAATTGGCGACCCTCGTAACGACCAGTTCGAGCAAAACCACCCAGATCAATATCATTCATGGAGACAGACTTCAGAAAGCGAAACCATTGAAGACGCACTAAAAGAAGATCCCAACATGGTTATCATGTGGGCTGGCTACGGCTTCGCAAAAGATTACAACAAGGCACGTGGTCACTTTTATGCGATTGACGATGTACGACAAACACTTCGTACTGGCGGCCCAACGGACGAAAACTCTGGCCCTATGCCAATGGCGTGCTGGAGCTGTAAAAGCCCAGACGTAGCACGCGTTATCGAAGAGCGTGGTGAAGACGGTTACTTTGAAGGTAAATGGGCACGTCTTGGCAACGAGATTGTGAACCCTATTGGCTGTGCCGACTGTCACGATACCCAAAGCGAAGGCTTTAAAAATGGTGAGCCAGCACTGAAGGTGACGCGTCCTTATGTTGAACGTGCGTTCGATGCGATTGGTAAGAAGTTTGAAGACCAAGGTCGCTTAGATCAACAAGCTTCCGTTTGTGCTCAATGTCATGTGGAATACTACTTCACAGGGCCAACAAAAGGCGTGAAATTCCCTTGGGACAAAGGGACTCGTGTTGAGCAAATGGAAGAGTATTACGATGGAATCGGCTTTAAAGATTGGACGCACAAAGTATCTAAAGCGCCAATGCTAAAAGCACAGCACCCTGGCTATGAAACGTGGCGTGAAGGCATTCACGGCAAAAACAAAGTTGCTTGTGTTGACTGTCATATGCCGAAAGTGACCAAAGAAGATGGCACCGTTTATACCGACCATAAAGTGGGTAACCCATTCGACCGCTTCGAAGATACGTGTGCAAACTGTCACACTCAATCTAAAGAAACCATGCGTAACATCGTTTCAAGCCGTAAAGCTCAAGTGCTAAACATGAAGCTGACCGCTGAGAAACAAATCGTTGCCGCTCACTTTGAAGCAGGCGCGGCATGGGAAGCAGGTGCGACAGAGCAAGAGATGGAGCCTATCCTACTGGATATCCGTCACGCTCAATGGCGTTGGGACTACGCTATTGCATCTCACGGCGTTCATATGCATGCACCTGAAATCGCTCTAGAAGTGCTAGGCACTGCCGTTGACCGCGCAGCCGATGCTCGTACTAAGATTGTTCGTCTACTGGCGAAGAAAGGCATCACTGATCCAATCGAGATTCCAGACATCTCAACCAAAGAGGCGGCTCAAAAAGCGCTTGGAATGGACATGGATAAGATGAACGCTGAAAAACAACACTTCTTAGACACAGTTGTTCCTAAATGGGAAGAGCAAGCTGAAAAGCGTGAAGCCAGCTACGAATACTAGTTTCTTCAATTAGACCATTACGTAAAAACCAGTCACACTATTATTGTGTGGCTGGTTTTTTAGGTTTGGGGCAATACACATTAATATCTCCTCCCCAATCCACTCGCCAATTCAAGGAATATATAATGAAAACCTTACTTTCACTTTCAGCATTATGTATCGCACTACTCAGTTCAGGCGTTTACGCCTCTGAGCGTGCTGAGACAGGGTGGGAATTAATAGAGAAAGGCGCATTAGTGGTTGATGTCAGAACACCTGCAGAGTTCGAACAAGGGCATCTGGACAACGCCATCAACTACCCTCTTTCTGAAGTCGCTACTCACTTCGCCAAGATAGATAAAGACCAACCGATCGTTTTGTATTGCCGCAGTGGTAATCGTTCAGGACAAGCCTATCAATTCTTGCGAGCTCAAGGATTTACTCAAATCCACAACGCAGGTGGGTTAATAGAAATGCAAGAAAGCCAATAGCTTGAGAGATTAATGGCTTTAGAGGCTAAACGCTTCAAAGGTAAGTCGTTTCAAAGGCTAATCGTTTCAAAGACAAATAGCTTCAAAAGCTAATCAGGAAGAACAGCCTATTGACCAAGCTTAGCGGATCATCTGTTTGGCTTGGTTGATCGAGTGAATAATCGAAACGCGATCAATCCCCTTTTGATTGGAGTCGAGGATTTGAGTCCACGCATCAATCGCTTGTTGATAGCGCATGCTGATGAAATGATCGGTCGCAATCAGCATCAATGCCGTACGATCATTGGGATCAAGCTCCATTGAGTGATCCAATAACGCATTCACTTCATCACTCATAGCTTGAGAGCTGAGGTAATAAAGTGCGGTTGCTTTGGCCGCATAAAGGCCCGATGGTGCTTGAGGATCCAACCGAATCGCGTAGTCATAACAGGTGAACGCTGCATCAAACTCCCCTTTCTGCATATACACACCACCCAGCTTAAACCACAAATCGGATTGATTCGGATCTTGTTTGAGGCTTTGTTGAAGCTCACCTTCGAAATCTGTTGCCGTGTAACCATTGCTATCATCCAAAGGAAGTTGGGGTGTGTCCTGTTTCATTTGAGACCAGACAAGCACACTCAGAGCCACTGCAGTAAGGGAAATCACCACATTGCCTTTTAGATGACTACCATTGTCGCTCGCGGCAATAACGACCACGATCAAAAACAGGCTAATTAGTACTAACGCAACCAACAACCAGATGTCCATTCCACACTCCTTTATCAACCCTTTAAGTTTACCACTTTCCCAATCAGGCAATATTGATCGAGACTTAGCTATTAGGATTTACGCCAATCAGAATAAACGAGCAGACAATAAAAAACCGAGCACTTAGGCTCGGTTTTTTCAATGGTAAGCTTAATTACTTAACGTAATCGAGATTACTCAGTGTCTTGCTCGCTATCACTTTCAGAGTCAGAAGCATCTGATGCTTGCTCTTCACTTGATTCAGCAACTTCAGCGTTGATAGTTTCAGCATTTGCTTCTTCAGCTTCGCCTTCTACAATCTCAGCTTCTTCTACTTCGTCGATACGTTGTAGACCTACAACATTCTCGTCTTCAGCAGTACGAATCAGTGTTACACCTTGAGTGTTACGACCAACTTGGCTTACTTCCGCTACGCGAGTACGTACTAGTGTACCTGCGTCGGTGATCATCATCATTTCATCGCCTTCTTCAACTTGAACAGCGCCAACAACTGGGCCGTTACGTTCAGAGACTTTGATAGATACTACACCTTGCGTTGCACGGCCTTTCGTTGGGTATTCTGCTAGCTCAGTACGCTTACCGTAACCATTTTGAGTCACAGTTAGGATATCGCCTTCGTTAGAAGGAACAATCAGTGAAACCACTTGATCGTCTTCTGGAAGCTTCATACCACGAACACCAGAGGCAGTACGGCCCATTGCGCGTACTTTGTCCTCGTTAAAGCGAACAACTTTGCCCGATTTAGAGAACAGCATGATGTCGCTATCACCGTTAGTGATGTCAACGCCAATCAGTGAATCGTCGTCACGTAGGTTAACTGCGATTAGGCCGTTAGCACGTACGTTTGCGAATTGATCCAGAGATGTCTTCTTAACTGTACCGTCACCTGTTGCCATGAAGATGAATTTCTCGTTAGAGAACTCAGAAACAGGCAGGATAGCCGTAATACGTTCACCTTCTTCTAGAGGAAGAATGTTCACGATAGGCTTACCACGAGCAGTACGACTTGCTAATGGTAGTTGGTAAACTTTCAGACGGTATGTCTTACCACGAGTAGAGAAACATAGGATGTTATCGTGAGTATTAGCAACAAGCAGACGCTCAATGTAATCCTCATCTTTCATCTTAGTTGCACTCTTACCTTTACCACCACGACGTTGAGATTCGTAGTCGCTTAGGATTTGGTACTTAACGTAACCTGCGTTAGAAAGCGTTACTACAACGTCTTCTTGAGCAATCAGCTCTTCCATGTCGATGTCATGAACTGCAGCTGTGATTTCTGTACGACGCTCGTCGCCATAGATTTCACGTACCGCTTCAAGTTCTTCGCGGATAACTTCCATCAAACGCTCAGTGCTTGCAAGGATGTGCATTAGCTCAGCGATTTCTTCTAGAAGTGCTTTGTACTCGTCTAGAATCTTCTCGTGCTCAAGGCCAGTTAGGCGGTGAAGACGAAGTTCTAGAATAGCTTGTGCTTGTGTTTCCGTTAGGAAGTATTGGCCATCGCGGATGCCGTATTGGTCTTCCAACCAATCAGGACGAGCCGCATCAGTACCAGCACGCTCAAGCATTGAAGCAACGTTACCAAGATCCCAACCGCGTGCAACTAAGCCAGCTTTTGCTTCAGCTGGTGTTGGAGCGTTACGAATAAGCTCAATGATTTCGTCGATGTTAGCAAGTGCTAGAGACAACGCTTCAAGGATGTGTGCACGATCGCGCGCTTTCTTCAGTTCGAAGATAGTACGACGTGTAACAACTTCGCGACGGTGGTCTACGAAGCACTTAAGCATGTCTTTGATGTTGAACAACTGTGGTTGACCGTTGTTCAACGCAACCATGTTGATACCGAAAGTCGTTTGCAGTTGAGTTTGAGCGTATAGGTTGTTTAGAACCACTTCGCCTACTGCATCACGCTTACATTCAATAACAATACGCATACCATCTTTATCAGATTCGTCACGCAGTGCACTGATGCCTTCTACTTTCTTATCTTTAACCAGTTCAGCAATCTTCTCGATCAAACGAGCTTTGTTTACTTGGTAAGGGATCTCAGTAACGATAATGGTTTCTTTACCATTCTTCTCTACTTCGATATCCGCTTTTGAACGCATGTAAACCTTACCGCGGCCAGTCTTATAAGCATCAACGATGCCTTTACGACCACTGATAAGTGCTGCTGTTGGGAAGTCAGGACCAGGAATGTAGTCCATTAGCTCATCAATAGTGATCTCTTCATTATTGATGTAAGCCAAACAGCCATCAACAACTTCACCAAGGTTATGTGGTGGAATGTTGGTAGCCATACCTACTGCGATACCAGAAGCACCGTTTACCAATAGGTTAGGAATTTTTGTAGGAAGTACTGCTGGAATTTGTTCTGTACCATCGTAGTTCGGTACGTAATCCACAGTTTCCTTATCAAGGTCAGCCAGTAGCTCGTGCGCAATTTTCGCCATACGAACTTCGGTATAACGCATTGCAGCCGCGGAGTCGCCATCGATAGAACCAAAGTTACCTTGGCCATCAACTAGCATGTAACGCAGTGAGAACGGTTGCGCCATACGAACAATTGTATCGTATACAGCACTATCACCATGCGGGTGGTATTTACCGATTACATCACCTACTACACGAGCAGACTTTTTATATGGTTTGTTCCAATCATTACCTAGTACATTCATCGCGAACAAAACGCGGCGGTGTACTGGTTTTAGGCCATCACGCACATCTGGAAGGGCACGACCAACGATGACGGACATCGCGTAGTCTAGGTATGAACCTCTAAGCTCATCTTCAATATTTACGGGCGTGATCTCTTTCGCTAGATCGCTCATAGAGCCATTTTCCCTCTATAGTCAGATCGTATTTTTGAATACGTATAAGACCGAAAAATATAACACAAATTTACCTACGGAGGCATCACTTTCCCTCTCCTTTTACCATCTTGTGACCCTTGTAGCCAATCAATTGATGAGAAATTGCACCTCCGCATCATATCTTGCTGAAACATGGTCACTTTACATCCAATAAACTAGCAAAATTGTAGATCTTCTGGTCAGCGCTAAAAGGCAAGTTATAATGCCTGCAATTTCATGGATGCATTATTTAACTTGGAAATGCCGATTATGACTAAATCACAGAACGTAGACCCAGCAGAAATAAAGAAATTCGAAGACATGGCGTCACGCTGGTGGGATCTAGAAGGCGAATTTAAGCCGCTACATCAAATCAACCCACTGCGCCTAAATTACGTGTTAGAGAAGACGGAAGGCCTGTTTGGCAAGAAAGTCCTCGATGTTGGCTGCGGCGGCGGTATTCTTGCAGAAAGCATGGCGGTTGAAGGTGCGATAGTGACTGGCCTAGACATGGGTAAAGAGCCGCTAGAAGTAGCGCGCCTTCACGCATTGGAAACTGGCACCAAGCTCGATTACATCCAGAGCACTATCGAAGACCACGCAGACCAGAACCCACAGACGTACGATGTGGTAACGTGCATGGAAATGCTTGAACACGTTCCTGATCCGCAATCTGTTATCACTGCCTGTTCGAAATTGGTGAAACCGGGCGGCCACGTGTTCTTTTCTACATTGAACCGTAACTTCAAATCTTACTTGTTTGCGATTGTTGGTGCAGAGAAGCTATTGAAGATTGTTCCTGAAGGCACTCATGAACACGAGAAATTCATTCGCCCTGCTGAACTTATCAAGATGGTTGATAACACGCCGCTGCAAGAATTAGGGATTACAGGACTGCACTACAACCCTCTTACGGACACTTACCGTTTAGGCACAAATGTAGACGTAAACTACATCGTCCACACGCAAAACTTCGGCTAAAAAATATCGGTAGCCCTACCGTAAAACCTTTTGTAAAAAAGACGAATGAAAAGAGTTGCAATTACCATAAGTTTGCGACTTTTTTCAGTCTAAATTTCGTGCGCTAGCTTCCATTTTGACCACCTCGATTTAAATTTAATCGCCCAAAATCCATCGCCTATTTTGGTCAAAGATCAAGGGATTTTTTTTTATGGGCGTGCAAAAATAAAGCATCATTAAAAGCCGACTTTTATACAATCAAGTCACATCTAACCTCATCAGTTAGTGGTCACTTACAGTTTTTTTTCAATCCACCACTTATCCACAAGCAACCCAATTTCTTTACCTTGAAAAATATCAGTTGTAGCACTATCTTGTAACCCAACAAACAAATGACCCCTATATGTTGTGTTTGAACTACAATATATGGGTAGACCAAGATCACAAAGCCGAAACGTAATTTACAAAAGTTACACAGAAATACACAAAAACACGGCCTTGTTCAGTTTTGTTAGGGAAATTAAGCAGAATGAACCAACAACTTACTGTTACCAAGCGTAACGGGCGCAAAGAAACGATCGATCTAGAGAAGATCCATCGCGTGATTACATGGGCAGCTGAAGGCTTGCACAATGTTTCTGTATCACAAGTAGAATTGAAAGCTCACATTCAGTTTTACGATGGCATCACCACTACTGACATTCATGAGACTATCATCAAGTCGGCAGCGGATTTAATCTCTGAAGAGACTCCTGATTACCAATATCTAGCAGCACGTCTGTCTGTATTCCACCTACGTAAAAAAGCGTACGGCGAATACGAGCCGCCGGCACTGTATGACCACGTTGCAAAACTGGTTGATATGGGTAAATACGATAGCCACCTTATGGAAGACTACACGAAAGCTGAGTTTGACGAGCTTGACGAGTACATCGACCACAAACGTGACTTAGACTTCTCTTACGCAGCGGTTAAGCAGCTCGAAGGTAAATACTTCGTGCAAAACCGTGTAACGAAAGAAATCTACGAGAGTGCTCAGTTCCTTTACATTTTAGTTGCTGCGTGTTTATTCGCTAAGTACCCGAAATCGACTCGTCTTGACTACATCAAACGTTTTTACGACGCATCGTCTACGTTTAAGATTTCTCTACCTACACCGATCATGTCTGGTGTACGTACGCCTACTCGTCAATTCAGTTCTTGTGTACTGATCGAGTGTGGTGACAGCCTTGATTCTATCAACGCAACAGCAAGCTCAATTGTTCGTTACGTATCTCAACGTGCTGGTATTGGTATCAACGCAGGTCGTATCCGTGCGCTTGGTTCTGAAATCCGTAATGGTGAAGCGTTCCACACTGGCTGTATCCCTTTCTACAAATACTTCCAAACAGCAGTAAAATGTTGTTCTCAAGGTGGTGTTCGTGGTGGCGCAGCAACAGTGTTCTACCCACTATGGCACGGTGAAGTTCAGTCTCTATTAGTACTGAAAAACAACCGCGGCGTTGAAGAGAACCGTGTTCGTCACATGGACTACGGCGTACAGCTGAACAAGCTTATGTACTCTCGTCTTGTTCAAGGTGGCAACATCAGCCTGTTCTCACCTTCTGACGTACCTGGCCTTTACGATGCGTTCTTCGAAAACCAAGACCGTTTTGAAGAGCTATACGTTAAGTTCGAAAACGATCCATCAGTAAAGCGTGAAACAGTAAAAGCTGTTGAGCTGTTCTCTCTGCTAATGCAAGAGCGTGCTTCTACTGGTCGTATCTACATTCAGAACGTTGACCACTGTAATACACACAGCCCGTTTGATTCTGAAGTTGCACCTGTTCGTCAATCGAACCTATGTCTAGAAATCGCGCTACCAACTAAGCCGCTTTCTAACGTAGAAGATGACGAAGGCGAAATTGCACTTTGTACGCTTTCAGCATTCAACCTTGGCGCAATCAATGAACTAGACGACCTAGCAGAGCTTTCTGAACTGGTTGTTCGTGCACTAGATGCACTTCTTGATTACCAAGACTACCCGCTTCCAGCCGCATACAAGTCGACAATGAACCGTCGTACTCTAGGTGTGGGTGTAATCAACTACGCATACTACCTAGCGAAGAATGGTGTTAAGTACTCTGATGGCAGCGCCAATGGCCTGACTCACCGTACTTTTGAAGCGATTCAATACCACTTGCTAAAAGCATCTGTTGAACTAGCGAAAGAGCAAGGTCGTTGCCCATCTTTCCACGAGACCAACTACGCGAAAGGCCTACTGCCAATCGATACTTACAAGAAAGATATCGACTTAGTATGTGAAGAGCCATTGCACTACGATTGGGATTCTCTACGTGAAGAGATCATGGAGCACGGTCTGCGTAACTCTACGCTAACAGCGCTTATGCCTTCTGAGACATCGTCTCAAATCTCGAACGCGACTAACGGTATCGAGCCACCACGTGGTTACGTATCAGTGAAAGCATCGAAAGACGGCATCCTGAAGCAAGTTGTTCCAGATTTCCTAAATCTAAAAGAAAACTACCAGCTACTTTGGAACATTGGTTCTAACGACGGTTACCTACACCTAGTAGGTATCATGCAAAAATTCGTTGACCAAGCTATCTCTGCAAACACTAACTATGACCCAAGTGTTTACGACAGCGGTAAAGTACCAATGAAGAAGCTGCTTCAAGACCTACTAACAGCGTACAAGTACGGTGTTAAGACGCTTTACTACCATAACACTCGTGATGGTGCTAAAGACGACCAAGGCGATGCAGTTCAAGTGCCGGAAGAAGATTGTGAAGGCGGCGGTTGTAAGATCTAAACCGCAATAAACATTAAGACCCCAGAGAAGAGTTATCTTCTCTGGGTTTAAAGCATTAACAGGGTCCGTTTTATTACGGGTCTTTAAAGGATTTGAGGCATTTATGGCTTACAGTACTTTTTCTCAGCAAAAAAATGACCAACTAAAAGAACCAATGTTCTTGGGTCAGTCGGTAAACGTTGCACGTTACGACCAACAAAAATTCGAAATCTTCGAAAAGCTTATCGAGAAGCAGCTTTCTTTCTTCTGGCGACCAGAAGAAGTAGACGTGTCTAGCGACCGTATCGACTACAACAAGCTTCCTGAGCATGAAAAGCACATCTTCATCTCTAACTTGAAGTACCAAACGCTTCTAGATTCTATCCAAGGTCGCAGCCCTAACGTTGCCCTACTTCCATTGGTATCACTACCTGAAGTAGAAACTTGGATTGAGACATGGTCTTTCTCAGAAACGATTCACTCTCGTTCTTACACGCACATCATTCGTAACATCGTGAATGATCCAGGCGTAGTATTCGACGACATCGTTGAAAACGAAGAGATCCTGAAGCGTGCTAAAGACATCGCTTTCTACTACGACGACCTAATCAAGCTGACGGCTGACTACCACCGCTACGGTGAAGGCAACCACAGCATCAACGGCGAAGACGTTAAGATTTCACTTCACGATCTGAAGAAGAAACTTTACCTATGTCTAATGTCTGTAAACGCACTAGAAGCGATTCGTTTCTACGTAAGTTTCGCATGTTCATTTGCATTCGCTGAGCGTGAGCTAATGGAAGGTAACGCGAAGATCATCAAGCTAATCGCTCGTGATGAAGCACTTCACCTTACTGGTACGCAGCACATGATCAACTTGTTACGCAACGGTCAAGATGATTTCGAATTCATGCAGATCGCTGAAGAGTGTAAACAAGAATGTTTCGACCTATTCAAAGAAGCGGCTGAGCAAGAAAAAGAGTGGGCAGAGTACCTATTCAAAGACGGCTCTATGATTGGTCTGAATAAAGACATTCTTTGCCAATACGTTGAGTACATTACCAATATTCGTATGCAGGCTGTTGGTCTAGGTACCGCTTACCCAGAAGCAACATCGAACCCAATTCCATGGATTAACGCTTGGTTGTCTTCAGACAACGTGCAAGTTGCTCCACAAGAAGCAGAAATCAGTTCTTACCTAGTTGGTCAGATCGACAACGAAGTAAAAGCTGACGACTTTGAAGGATTTGAGCTGTAATGCCAACAATCAAAATCAACAAGCTGACTTCAATTGAATCTAACCCTTCAAACACTCTGTTGGAATCAATGGAACAAGCTGGGTTAGAGCCAGAATACAACTGCCGAGATGGCCACTGTGGCGCTTGCCGCTGCACGTTGGATTCTGGTGAGGTCGAGTACGTTGGTTTTGCTATGGCTTACACGCAAGGTAATGAAATATTGCCTTGTATCTGTAAAGCGAAGACTGAGCTATCGCTGAGTAACGTTATTCATAGAAGCAAGCAAAAACGCGCATAAGCCAACTGGCTTTAAGTCACCTTGTTCGAATATCGTCAATAAGAATTAAAAAGGGTCCGCTTCCTTTAGGAATGCGGACCCTTTTTCTATTCGTGTCTTAAGTTCTCAACCACCTAACCAAACGTTTATTGCTGAGTCAGGTTTAGAGTCACCGAGCCAATATAACAAGCGCTTCGGCACTCTCCACAACCATTACACTTATCTTTATCCACTGTAGGCAGCTCTCCTACTTCGATGTGTAGCGCACCTGCTGAACACGCAGTTTGGCATGCTGAGCAATCCATTTGCATGTAATTGTTACAGGTATCGGCAAAGCTTGGCTTGAGGTCGATATAAGGTGTGACCGTTGGATGAAGTGCGCCAGTCGTACACACTTCAGTGCATTTGTTACACATAGAACAACTGTTGTAATCCAAATTCAGCAGTGCACTTCCCTCTAGCATCTCAATAACGCTATTCGGACACGCTTGCTCACACAGCCCACAACCTTCGCAAAGACGCTCAAACAGCACCTCATCAACCGCTCTTGGCGGTCTTGAATGCAAGCGCTGTGAGATCTCTTCGTAATTCGCGGCTGCTTTAACCGGTTTAGAAAGTCGAGTTAAGAAACCGCGTCTATTTGAATTTATTTGTTCAGACATTAGTCGATATATAACTTTTTAGTAGCAACGTTTAAATTATATTCAGATGTTAAATACTTAAACCAATCTATTACATCACTTGATAGCTGCTTATAAAATGATAAATCTGATGCTGTATTTAATTTATCCAAATAAATAGAAGACCAAGGTAATAAATGACACTCAAGTAATTCATTAGCTGAATTGATATTATTATTTTCTAACAAATATGCATGGGCGAATAGCATTAAACCAAACTGATCCTCTGGCTCTCTTAATCCAGTGTCTAACTCAATTTGATTCAATTCTAAGAATTGGCGATATTCCACAGTCGACGCGCCGAATACAACACGGTCTTTATCTAGGTATACAGAGCCCCAAGGTGGAGCTGGCATGTCTCCAACGCCTTCAAACAAGCGACTAAATTCCGCAGACAAGGCGATTTCCTGCTCACTTCTCAGTGCCAGCAGACATTCTTCTGATAGAACTTCACTCTCAACCAAGGCTTCGACAATGGTTAACAACTGTTCTTTATTTATCGCTTTATAAAATAGCGAACCCAACAGTTTGTGCGTATCGATAATCATTATTATTTATACCGTAATAGGTTTTAAAGATAATTATATTAATTAAACCATTCCATTCTTTGATCTAATTTATACATTCAATTCATAAGATTTAAATTTCATACTTATTTGATACCTATCAATCAATATTTAAATATTAAAAGACAAACACAAAACTACCTATAAAGTGCTATACATCAATAACAATAGGCATCTTAGAATGACGAATAAGAAAGAATCTGGGGTAATGAACCTTACTCGAAGAGGCTTCATGAAAGCTTCTTCTGCGGTAGGTAGTGCAGCCGCACTCGCGGGCGGTATCGCTTTACCTTTCAAATCCAAACCAGTAGCGGCTGCAGTTGCTGAGAATGTGGATGAGAAAATCGTATGGAGTGCATGTACTGTAAACTGTGGCTCTCGCTGCCCTTTACGTATGCATGTACAAAACGGTGAAATCAAATACGTAGAAACAGACAACACAGGTACTGACGAATATGGTCATCACCAAGTTCGTGCGTGTCTACGTGGTCGCTCTATGCGCCGCCGTGTTTACAACCCAGATCGCCTGAAATACCCAATGAAACGTGTTGGTAAACGTGGTGAAGGCAAATTTAAACGCATTAGCTGGGAAGAGGCTTATGATGAAGTCGCTGGTACTATGCAACGCCTGATCAAAGACTACGGTAACGACACTATCTACCTAAACTATGGTACAGGCACCCTTGGCGGTACGGTTACTAAATCTTGGCCACCAGCACAAACGCTGATTGCTCGTCTAATGAACCTAAGTGGTGGTTACCTAAACCATTACGGTGACTACTCAACAGCGCAAATCGCGAAAGGCTTGAGCTACACCTACGGTGGTTGGGCAAACAACAACTCTTTCTCTGACCTAGAGAACACAAAGCTTAATATCCAATTTGGTAACAACCCTGCTGAGACTCGTATGTCTGGCGGCGGTCTGATCCACCACTACGTAGAAAGCAAAAACAAATCGAACGCAAGAACGATCATCATCGACCCTCGCTACACCGATACTGCAGGTGGTCGTGAAGATCAATGGATTCCAATTCGTCCTTCAACTGATGCTGCATTGGTAGCAGGTCTTGCACACGTGATGATCACTGAAGACCTTGTCGACCAACCGTTCCTAGACAAATACTGCGTAGGTTACGACGAGAAGACTCTGCCTGCATCAGCGCCTAAAAACAGCGACTACAAATCTTACATCTTAGGTTTAGGTGAAGATGGCGTAGAGAAGACACCTGAATGGGCCTCTAAGATCACAGGCATTCCAGTTGATACTATCGTTAAGCTTGGCCGTGAAATGGGCACAGCAAAACCATGTGCAATCCACCAAGGTTGGGGCCTACAACGTACAGCGAACGGTGAACTAGCTTGTCGTGCAATCGCGATGCTGTCGCTACTCACTGGTTCTGTGGGTGTATCAGGTGGTTCAACAGGTGCTCGTGAAAGTGACATCAACATTCCGTTTGTTCGCTTCCCTACTGTGCCAAACCCAGTTGAAACGTCAATTTCAATGTTCATGTGGACAGATGCGATTTACCGTCACCATGAAATGACCGACATCACTGATGGTGTTCGCGGTGCAGAGCGCCTTAAAAACCCAATCAAGATGATCTGGAACTATGCAGGTAACTGCATCATCAACCAACACTCAGACATCAACAAGACTCACGCGATTCTTCAAGATGAAAGTGCGTGTGAAATGATTGTCGTGGTTGATAACCATATGACTTCTTCTGCGAAATACGCCGATATCATCCTGCCAGACTTAACGACGTCAGAGCAAGACGACTGGTGTATGGATGGTAAAGCATCGAACATGCCTTACTTCATCTACGCGCAAAAAGCGATCGAGCCTCAGTTCGAAGCGAAATCTATCTACGAGATGTGTTCTCAACTGGCGAAACGCATGGGCGTAGAAAAAGAATTCACAGAAGGCCGTACTCAAGAGCAATGGATTGAGCATCTTTACGCTGAAACTCGTAAGAACGATCCAACACTGCCAACCTTCGAAGAGATGAAAGAGCTGGGTATCTACAAACGTAGCTATGACCACCACTACATCGCTTACGAAGATTTCCGCAAAGATCCTGAAGCGAATCCACTGACCACACCAAGTGGCAAGATCGAGATCTACTCAGAGCAACTGGCTGATATCGCGAAGACTTGGAAATTGAAAGAAGACGAAGTGATTCACCCTCTTCCGATTTACGCCGATTCTTTTGAAGGCCACAACGACCCATTAGCAGAGAAGTACCCACTTCAGCTAACTGGTTTCCACTATAAGGCTCGTACTCACTCGACTTACGGCAACGTTGCAGAAATCAAAGCAGCAGCACCGCAAGAGTTGTGGATCAACCCAATTGATGCGAAAGAACGTGGTATCGAAAACGGCGACATGGTGAGTATTTTCAACGACCGTGGCGAAGTACACATTCCAGCGAAAGTGACACCAAGGATCCTTCCTCGAGTTGTCGCGCTAGGCGAAGGTGCATGGTACGCACCAGATGGTCAGAAGATCGACCATGCAGGCTCTATCAACGTGCTGACCACTCAGCGCCCGAGCCCACTTGCTAAGGGTAACCCTCAGCATACAAACCTAGTTCAAATCAAAGCGCTAAAGAAAGCATAAGGTAGGTTGGAATGAAACAATACGGCTTTTACATTGATTCAAGTAAATGCACGGGTTGTAAAACCTGTCAGCTTGCTTGTAAAGATTATAACGATCTCGACATCAAAACGAACTACCGTCGCGTATACGAATACGCAGGTGGTGGCTTCACTCAAGATGGCGATACCTGGGTTCAGAAAGATGTTTTCTCTTACTACCTGTCTATCGCTTGTAACCACTGTACTAACCCTGCGTGTGTGAAAGTGTGTCCTTCGGGTGCAATGCACAAACGTGATGAAGACGGCTTGGTTGTGGTTGACGAAAGTGTGTGTATTGGTTGTCAGCACTGTAGCAATGCGTGTCCTTACGGCGCACCACAATACAATGCTAAGAAAGGTCACATGACCAAGTGCGATGGTTGCTACCAACGTGTTTCAGAAGGCAAACAGCCTATCTGTGTTGAGTCTTGCCCACTTCGTGCATTGGAGTTTGGTGAAATCAATACGCTTCGCGAGAAGTACGGCTCTGGTGCAGATGTGGCGCCACTGCCATCTTCAACCGAAACACTGCCAAACATCGTGATTAAGCTGAACAAAAACGCGAAGCCTACTGGCGATACCAGTGGTCACCTAGCAAACCCGAAGGAGGTGTAAGATGATTTTTCATGAGTGGTCTTTAATCTTCTTTACGGTGCTGGCGCAAACTGCGGTTGGTGGTTACTTACTGATTGGTGCTCGTGCACTGGTACTTGGTCACGATGAAGAGAAACTAAACAGCTATAAGGTTCCAATGTTCATTCTGTGGGCATTCATGGGTCTTGGCTTCATGTTCTCGACAACGCACCTGGGTTCTCCACTGCGCGCGTTTAATGCCTTTAACCAACTAGGCTCGGCTTGGTTGTCTAACGAAGTGTTCTTCGGTGCGGCATTCTTCGCAGTAGGCGGCCTGCAATGGCTATTGTCTGTGGTTAAGAAAGGTGGCGTAGCTATCCAAAAAGCACTGGTGGTCGGCGCTATGGTGCTGGGTGTTATCTTCATGTACGCGATGATCAACGTATACATGATCAATACAGTACCGACATGGGACAACATCTACACACCACTAAGCTTCATCATGACGATGGTTGTGGGTGGCTTGCTGCTGTCTCAGTTCGTGATTGTGTTCGCAAACGACAGCCGCTTTACGGTTGACCGTAACATCACCATGCTGGCTGTTATCGCAGTTGCTATCAGCTTGCTTGCAACAGTAGGAAAACTGAACCTAATCGGTGAGATCCAAACTTCAGCAGCAAAAGCGTCTGAGTTAGTCGATGGTTTAGGTAGCTATGTGATTCTTCAAGTGGCACTGCTAATGGCAAGCTTGTTGATTTGGATTCTACCTATGCTGAACAAAGCAAAAGTGAACCCAGTGAACCTTGGCTTAGCACTAGTATTGTTCTTGGCTTCAGAGTTAATCGGCCGTGGTTTGTTCTACAGCTTACATATGACAAGCGGTTTGTAATCAAGTTCTTACAGACATGAGTTACGTGTAAAAGTCGCTGCTTGTTTAGTTATCTAGAAGGCTAGATAAACAAAAGGCCCAACACCTATTTAGATGTTGGGCCTTTTTATTGCGTTTTTTCTAGCGTTTTTAGTACAGACTTTGCGATTTCGCTTACATAGTTACTTAATGATAGCCGCTGGAATAAACATGTCTTTCAATCGCTTAACCGAAGAGTAAGTACCAAACATCGGTTTGTTGTCTAGATGCCTTCTCAGCATATCGGCGGCAACGGTCTTAATCACGTTGCGTTGGTCTTCACGCGAGTACTGACGATAAAACTCAAGCACCTGCCCCCACTCGCCTGCTTCAGTCGACAATGCAACGCTGAATGTGTTGCCTTCTAACTTACCAGTCACCAAAGCCAATTCGGTTTCGCACTTCTCTCTTGTTGCGCCAGCCAGAGCAAAGGTGGCGGCTAATGGATCGCTCTTTTCAAGCTCACTCTCTTTGGGTTCAGCCATCACCCAAGAATGCCCAAAGCAATCTTCAAGCTGCTCATTCGATTGTAGCCAAGCTGAAAGCGCACCTTTGGTCGACACTTCAGATACAGACAAGGTTTTCTTTCTCTCTGCCATGATATGCCCAATATGGTCAATCATCGGCTCATCAACGCTGACTACGTTACTCTCTAGCAGCTTGTACACCATTTGCAGAAGCTTAACGCGAGTTTCTAAGTCTGCCTTAGGACCAAACAGTTTGACCTCAATGAAAGGCAAATAAGAGCGATAACCCAACTCATAACCTTCTGGCAGCTTAAGCTGGTCTAACACATCCGAGATACCCGATTCAGACAAACCAAACGTAAACAGTCGACTGCATTCAGAGGCAACCACTTGAGGGTAGGTACGCGACAAGTCAGGAAGAATCTCAAACGTCACCATACGTTTGAACTCACTCGGTACACCCGGCGTGAAATAGAAAGTCGCATCGTTGATTTTCAGCTTGAAGCCACATGCAGTACCGACAGGGTTATCGACAATCTCAGAGCTTGCTGGCAACAAGGCTTGCTTAAGGTTGCTGTCAGGCATCGGCATACCGCGTCCTGAGAACATCTCTTCCATACGAGCCAGCCATTCAGGGAACATGACGAGTTTCTGCTCTGAAGCAGTTGCAGCGGCGGCTGCACTCATATCATCGGTTGTCGGCCCTAGACCACCATTAACGATAACCACATCATAGTTAAAGCTCAGCATCAGCAGTTCTTCAACAAGAGCATTCATTTGATCACCCACAGTTGAGCGCTTAGCAAGAGCAAAACCATGCTGATAAAACTCACCAGACATCCAAGCTGCGTTTGTATCTACAATGTCTCCATGAAGAACTTCTTCACCTGTACTTAACATTGCGATTTTCGTCATATTTCTATCCCTTGTTGTCATAAAAAGACACTGCATTATTTACAAACTGGTCTATGGTTGAATTTGGAGCAATCCGCCTTTTCACTAATATTAATAATGTTAAACCTAAGGTTTTCTTAGGAAAAGCTATAAATTATTAGTTCCCTAAATCAGGCATTTAATAGATAATTGTGACCCTGATCAATTCCAAACTTTCTCATGGAGACCCTTGTGGCCAAATCACCGTTACTAGCAAAGGTTACTGCTGCATTTACAATGCTAATGTCAGTTAACTCGGTTGCAAGCCAATACGACTTCGACCAGCCAATCAACCTTTCTTATTCGGATGAATGTGCTCAAGATTACTGTGTTAATGATAGCTTGTACACCTACAAGCCTAGTACCAATTACGCACTGAGCGAATCAAGTGATGAGTACGACTTCTCAATCCAACAACCAAAACACCTGTTGGTGAGTCAGGAGAAGGATTGGGATTACCTAATGGGTCAAACCTACACCATTCTTGGCCTGAGTGTCGCGACGGTGGGTTTGATGACTCTCCTACCTGAAAGTATCACTAAGTGGGATGATGACCAACGTGACATCAGCTCATTAGGTAAAAAGTGGAAAGATAACGTGTCTGATGGCCCAGTATGGGACCGTGACGAACACTTCCTAAACTACGTAATGCACCCATATTTTGGTGGTGTTTACTACACTGCAGCTCGACACGCAGGTTACGATGAGTTTGAGTCTTTCTTATACTCTTGGACTATGTCGACGTTCTTCTGGGAATACGGCGTAGAAGCGTTTGCTGAAGTACCTTCATGGCAAGACCTCTTTATCACTCCTTTCTTTGGTGCTGTTGTCGGTGAAATGATGCTAGAAGCAGAGCAAGACATCGTTGCTTCAGGTGGCGAAGTGATGGGATCTCAAACTATGGGTGATGTGTCTCTATTCTTCCTAAACCCTGTTGGTCACATCCACTACTGGGTAAGTGATGCATGGGGCGGTGACGCAGAAGTTAATCTGAATACTAACCCTTGGTGGGATAACCAAGACGCAGCACGATTCGCCTATGATGCTGGGGCACGATACGATTCTCAATTTGTTGGTATGAACTTTAAAGTAACGTTCTAAGTCAGCTTTCAGTCTCTAAGTTTTAAGTTACTGCATTCCCAATAAAAACGACAACTCATCCCAAAAGCGGCTCTCTAGCCGCTTTTTTTTGTGCCCTACTCTTCATTCTCTTTTTTTGCATCACAGCTTAGTTTCAAAAATTGACGTAGGTCAAACATTGTTCGATGTAACCTTCTACACTGAAATTAAAGAACTTTATCGCGTGATATCAAACATTTAATTCGCAACAAATCATTGAAACTTTGGGGGCTGATATGAACAGTACATTTATCGTAAACTTTATCGGAAAAGCATCACCAACAACAATCAAACAGCTTGCTGCGGTTACTCACGAAAACGACGGAAAATGGCTCATCAGTAAAGTGAACTTTATTGAAGACCAAGTCGCAGGCGTACTCAAGGTTCAACTTCCAGCCATCAACGAATCGATTGTTAAAGAGGCTTTCAGCGCCAATCCAGATCTCATCGTACAATTTGTCGATTCAGATCATACGCATAATGTCCAAGACACAATCCATCACCTAAGACTCGATTCTAACGACCGAGCAGGTATCGTCAATGAAGTGACACATGTATTAGATAGACAAGGGATCAGTATTCTAGACATGGACTGTCACCGAGTCTTCATTGCAGGCGGCGGTGGTGTAAGCTCAAGCCTATTCACTTCAAAAATAGCGGTTAAGCTGCCAATCGAAGTTCAAATCGATGATGTAGTTAATGAACTCGAAACACTCAGTGAAGACACTCGTGTGATGATTGAAAGCTAATTTAACTTACCTCCTGACGATACCTTGATCGTTGGGAGGTCACCTAATAAATAAGACCTCTCTTACATTACTTACAAAAAAAAACCATCAAAACACCTAAAATACATAGCGACAGCATATGAAATTAAGCATTTATATAATTTTTTTGATACGATAGATATCTTATATAATTTAGTAGCTTAGGTTCACACATGGAAAGAAAAAGGTCGAGTTGGCAGCTCAATGTCATCTCAGCAATCCTTCTTACGACACTGTTTAGCGGTTGCAAAAGTGGTCATGAAAATAACGATAGTGGAACAACGACTACGGGAACAACTTCAAGTACGTCATCTTCTCCTATTACGCTTAGCATCCCAAGTAGTGTCTCATTTTCTGAACCACAATCAGGGTCGAAAACAGAATCCATTACCGTTTCTCTTTCCGAAGCATTAGCTCAAGAACTCACCTTAACTATCTTAACTAGTGACGTGACAACTCACTCTAATGGCACCTTCAAAAACTACGATGCTATATCAAGTCAAAACGTCAAAATTGCGGCAGGTGTAACCAGCGCAGCTCTACCACTAAACCTTATACACAATAATCTGTATGAGGGCAGTAAAACACTTCATTACTCTATTAGCGCAGATAACAGTACAAATTACACTCTTTCAAACGAACGAACTGTAGTAACCATTGATGATAGCGATACTCAACCAACAGTTAGTTTTAGTAACGACTTAAGTACCGTTGTAGAAGGTGACAGCATTATTCAACAAGCTGTTTTGAGTCATTACACATCTCAAGATGTAACACTTACCTTAACTCAAACTGGTATTGCCGCGCCTGAGGACTTTACTGTTGATATATCAGAGTTAACTCTTAAATTGCCAGCAGAAACCCTATCAACAAATATCACTTTTTCTGCTCGTGATGATAGCTTCGATGAAGGTGGCGAATCGGTAATCTACACGATAGCTTCCGTTGGTAACGCGACTATCGATTCGAGTAAAAACACTCTCGCGTTCTATATTCCGGGGCAGAAAAGTTTTAATGATACTGGGTATGTCACTTATTTTGATGGAACAGACTACGACAGCGTCACTCCTCCAGTATCACATCCAAATCAAGATGCCGATTTTGGTTTAGATGTCACAAATGGAAGTGAACATTCGGATGGGGGATATGGCTTCCGCTACACCAAGCTAGATGCTCACGGGAACCCTCTAATACCTAGCTCTACTGATTGGCGCTGTGTTAAAGATGAGCATACCGGATTATATATTGAAGCAAAACAAGATCCGGTAGCACTGCCGAGTCAGTCCGCGGTCGATACCTGGGTTAAGAACCATAAAGACAACCCTGATGCCCACCCTTATCCATGGGACAGTCAATCAAGCTCATGGCGAAGCGCTTCGTACACATATACTTGGCACGACTCTGATAATACAACCAATGGTGGCTATGCAGGAGCACGCAATGATCTATTGTACAGCGTCGGCCCGATCTCTTCTCAATGTGCATACATTAACGATGGTTCAGGAAGTAACTACTGTAATACAAGTAGTTATATTAGTAGTCTAAACAGTCGCTCTATTTGCGGTATTACAGATTGGCGCTTACCTTCACCTGTTGAAGCTCGTTCATTTATCAACTTCAATGTCGGCACTGCACCAGTAGGAGCCATTGATTTCTTTCCTAATCTTGGAGACCGACTCTTCACGCACTCTAGCTCTGTTAAACAAGATGGTAGTGCTAGATGTATCGACTCTCAAAATGGAGAGCTTGAGCTTTGTAATAAAAACATCGCAGGCTCAACAGGAATTGTGGCTGTAAGTGGAGGTATTGAGTAATGAAACTAAAACTATGCTTAGGTGTAATTGCCTCTCTGTTAAGTGCAAATGCCATCGCGCAAACCTGCGTGCAAACTCAAACTCCCTCTCACCAAGACGGGCAATTTATTGACCGTAAAGATGGGACATTACTCGACGTAACGACTAATTTGCTTTGGTCAAAATGCAACCTAGGCGAAATCTACAATCAATCCAATGACACATGTGATGGTACCGCGATTAAATATCAAAATTGGCAGGATGCACTTATCGCAACTGAAGATTCGAATCTGACCACTATCGCAGGTCAGGTTGGTTTTAGGTTGCCTAATATCAAAGAGTTAAGTTCAATCGTTGACTATAGCTGTACTAGACCAGCAATCAACCTGACACACTTCCCGACTACAACCAACGAACCATATTGGACTAATACTCCTGACGCTCATAAAATCAACAGTGACTATGATGGTTTAATTATTGATTTTGAAGAAGCTTTAGAAGTCATTACAGACCCAGATGATATTCCACATCCTCTTGTTCGCTTAGTGAAAACATTTAATTAGGTTTATCACTGTACAGAACAAAAGAGCAGCTCATCGGCTGCTCTTTTGTTCTAATGCAATGTTCAGTTACTTAATCGACCATTGTGATAATGAGCGTTTGAAGTCTTCATAGCCGAATTCATTTAGCTTCTGAACTTCACCACTGCTGCGTTCGCAGTAGATTGATGGCATTTTCAGACCATTGAACCAGTTCAGTTTCACCATGGTGTAACCTGCACTATCCAATAGGTGAAGCTTTTGACCTATTTTCAGCGGCTCGTCAAAGCTTGTTTCACAAAACTGATCGCCCGCCAGACATGAACACGAACCAATCACGTAGTCATGACTTCCGTTTTCAGACGCTTCTAATACCGATGCAGGCTCGTTGTAGATAAGCGTGTCAAGGCGGTGAGCCTCGGTAGCTGAATCCACAATCGCCGTTTTCTTCACGTTCTCAACAATATCAACCACTGTCACAACTAAATCTGTCGTTTTAGTGATGATAGCTTCACCCGGCTCAAGGTACATCTGCACGCCGTGTCTTTCAGAGAAGGCTTTTAGCGCAAGACCAAGTTTCTCGATGTCGTAGCCCGGCCATGTGAAGAACACGCCGCCGCCCATGCTCACCCAATCTAACTTATCTAGGTGATCCCCAAACTGTTCTGAGATTGAATCAAGCAAACCAATAAAGGCATCGACGTCTTTGTTCTCACAGTTCATGTGGAACATCACGCCATTAATCTCATCAAAGATTTCAGGCTTGATATGGTCAGCTTGTACGCCCAAACGCGAGAATTGACGCGCAGGGTTTGCTAAGTCTTGTCCTGCGTAGCTTACGCCCGGATTTAGACGTAAACCCAGCGAGGCTTTACCTTCAACAATATGACGGTAAGCTTCGAATTGGCTTTGCGAGTTGAAGATCATCTTGTCGCAAATATCCGCAACTTCTCTCACGTCATCTTCGCTGTAACCCACACTGTAAGCGTGCGTTTCACCGCCAAAGGTTTCATGACCAAGTTTTACTTCGTACGGGCCAGAGCTTGTCGTGCCATCGAGGTAAGGCTTGATGATGTCAAACACACCCCATGTAGAGAAACACTTCAGTGCCAATACTAGCTTCACACCTGAAATCTCTTTCAGCTGCTTCGCTTTCTCTAGATTCGCAATCAACTTGTCTTCGTTGATCATGAAATAAGGCGTTTTTAGTTCGTTGTTTTGCATGTTAATACCTTGCGGCCCTCGAGTTCACGAAGGCACATGATAATCGAACAAAGCCGACGCTAATGCATCGGCTTGTAGTTATACGTTCTCGTCATTCATATGACTTTGAATTGAATTCGCAGAGCTTTGACCTTGTCGCTAGGGCAACGCAACGAGGGCAAAGAGCCAAAATTACTTCAAAGTATGGATTAGAGGTAGACCTTGCCCAGGTTCTAGCTCTTGAACGTGCCAGTCTAGACCGATTTCAGGCATGGTTGCTAGGAACGGGTCTGGGTTTAGCTGTTCCATGTTGAACACGCCTTTATCAGCCCATTCACCACGGAAGAACTGAAGTGCAGCAGTAATTGCTGGAACACCGGTTGTGTAAGAGATCGCTTGGTGTTCTACGTCTTCGTAAGCCACTTCGTGGTCTGCGTTATTGTAGATGAATACGCTGCGCTCTTTGCCATCTTTCTTACCTTGAACCCAAGTACCGATACACGTTAAACCTGTGTAACCCGGAGCCAAAGACGTTGGGTCTGGCAATAGAGCTTTAAGAACATGTAGAGGTTGAACAACAGTGCCATCGTGCAGTGTTAGCGGATCTGGGCTCAGAAGACCGATATCACGCATGCAGTTGAAGTAGTTCAGGTAAGCATCACCAAAGCCCATCCAGAATTCGATACGCTTAGCTGGGATGAATTCCTTCATTGAACGAACTTCATCGTGCGCCATTGAGTAAACTTTGTGAGAACCACAGTTAGGGAAATCAAACTCAAGCATACGAGAGTGGCAAGGTACTTGTTTCCACTCTTCATTTTCCCAGTAGAAAGAATCACCTTGGATCTCAAGCATGTTCGTTTCTGGGTCAAAGTTTGTCGCAAACTTCTTACCATGATCGCCTGCGTTTACGTCCATTACGTCGATCGTATCGATTTCATCGAACAAGTGCTTAACCGCGTGCGCTGCAAATACTGAAACCACACCTGGATCGAAACCCGCACCAAGAATACCTGTGATGCCTGCTTCAGCAAACTTCTCACGGTAACCCCACTGCCAATCGTAAGCTTGTGGTACTTGTTGGCCTTCAGAACATAGGTCAACCGCTACCGATGTATCTAGGTAAGATACTTTTGCTTGGTAACACGCTTCCATGATCGCCATGTTTACCCAAGGAGGACCAGCGTTGATTACTAGGTCTGGTTTCACTTCGTTAATCAGAGTAACAAGTGCATCAACATCGTCAGCGTTTACTGCGCGAGCTTCTAGTTTTTTAGTTGAATCTTTAAGGTTGTTTTTACCTTTAATCGATTCGATGATTTTTTCACACTTCGCGATTGTGCGAGAAGCGATTGTGATATCACCCAGTACTTCGTTATTTTGTGCTGCTTTGTGTGCAACAACCCAACCAACGCCGCCTGCACCAATTTGTAGAATAGCCATAGTATTAATTACCCTTGTTGTTCTGCTAGCTCAGTGGCTAGAGTTTGAATTTTGTTAATTAGAGATTTGAAATCTGATGTCTTTAGGCACGGATTCAAGATAGTGAATTTAAGCGCACTCTTACCATCCACGATCGTTTCACCCAATACTGCAACGCCACGAGTCAGCGCTTCCAGTCTTAGCGTTTGATTCAGTTTGTCTAAATCTAGCTCGCCGTTTGCTGACGGCTTAGATCGGAACAACACTGTTGATAGTGAAGGCTCCGCGAGTAGCTCTAAGTCAGCTTGGTTTTGAATCAGGTCTGCCACTTCTAGCGTTTGCTCAAGAAGATGGTCGTACATATCGCCCAACTGCTTTGGACCAACACTTTGCATAGTCATGAAGACTTTCAATGCATCAAAACGCTTAGTAGTCGCGATAGACTTATCGACTAAGTTCGGCAGCTCATCGTGTTCGCGGTTTAGGTAATCTGCGTGATGCAGAAGGTACTTAAAGTTCGCTTTGTCTTTCAACAACACCGCACCACAGCTGATTGTTTGATAAAAAAGCTTATGGAAATCGACACTTACAGAGTCCGCTTTCTCGATGCCTTGTAAACGAGCTTTATGGCTGCTTAAGATAAGCGCGCCACCGTAAGCACTGTCGACATGGAACCAAAGACCTTGTTGGCTTGCGATGTCTGCAATCGCATCAAGGTCGTCGATAGCACCGTGATCGGTTGTACCTGCTGTACCGACTACAGCAAAAGGAATCAGGCCTTGAGCTTTAAGTGCTTTGATTTCTGCGTCTAATAAATCCGGTTTGATGGTTCCGTTTGCGTATGTTTCAACGCAGCACACCGCGCTCTCGCCTAAACCAAGTAGTGAAGCGGACTTTTGAACCGTGAAATGAGATTTTTTTGAGCACAAGATACGAAGCTTGCTCGCGTAATCTGGTAAACCCAGCTTTTGGATTGAGTGACCATCGTGTTTATCAGCAATCCAGTCTCTTGCTAGCAATAATCCCATTAGGTTACTTTGCGTGCCGCCACTAGTGAAAACACCGTCCGCTTGGTCGCCAAGTTGGTACTTGTCACACATCCAATCAACCACTCGCTGCTCAACATAAGTCGCAGCAGACGCTTGGTCCCATGAATCCATTGATTGATTCAACGCCGCGATGATTGATTCCGCCGCTACCGAAGCCATAAGAGGAGGAGTGTGGAGGTGTGCAATACAGTCTGGGTGTTGCACGAAGATGGAGTTTGCAGCGACAAGGTCTGCAGTGCTATCTACAACATCAACCAAAGCGTGTTGATTGTTATCGAGGTCGACAGCTTTGATAGCGGCCTCTAGTACTTTAGGTTCTAGACCTGAGTATGGCGTTTCAACTTGCTCAAAAACCGCTTTCATCGCTTGAGTGGTTTGGTTCATCACGTTAGCGAATTCGTCGCTACCGCCTAAACCTGTCTGGATGAAATGCTTGTTCCATTCTTGGTTTGCTTGTTCGCTTGAAGCTGGGTCTTTTTGTAAACCACCACCTGCTGCGATGATCGCTTCTTCCATGACGCGCAATGCAAAGTCAATCTGCTCAAAAGAGATAATCATCGGTGGTAGGAAGCGAATCACAGAACCATCACGACCGCCCTTCTCGACCATCAAACCACGCTCTAGTGCTGCGCGTTGAATCGCTAGGGTGAGTTCACCGTCTGATTTCGGTTCACCAAATTTGTTAAGTTCGCCGCTTGGTTGCTTGATCTCAGCGCCAAGCATTAGACCTTTACCACGAACTTCAGCAATACAGTTAACGCGAGATTGAATCTTCTCCAACCCATGACGCAAGTATTGGCCTGCAATGTTCGCGTGCTCAACCAAACCGTCTCGCTCGATGATTTCTAACGCTTTCGCACCAGACACCATAGCCAGTTGGTTACCGCGGAAAGTGCCGGTATGCTCACCCGCTTTCCAAGTATCGATGCTCTTATCGAATACAAGCAGCGACATAGGCAGTCCGCCACCAATCGCTTTAGACAAACATAAAATATCTGGATTAACGCCTGACTCTTCAAACGCGAATCGATGACCTGTTTTGCCTACACCACACTGGATTTCATCAAAAATCAGTAGGATGCCGTGCTCATCACAGATGCGACGTAAACCTTGCAACCAAGAAGCAGGAGCAGGAATCACACCGCCCTCACCTTGCACCGGCTCAACGATCATCGCAGCCGGCTTCATGATGCCAGACTCGTCATCGTTCAACATACGTTCGATGTAACGAATGCTCGCGTTGGCACCCGCTTCACCACCAATGCCAAATGGGCAGCGAAGGTTGTATGGGAAAGGCATGAAATGTACGTCAGACATCAAGCCGCTACGACGTTCTTTAGTGCCGAGATTACCCATCATACCCATGGTGCCGTTGGTCATGCCATGGTAAGCACCACGGAAAGCAAACATGGTGTTGCGACCTGTGGTTTGCTTAGCGAGCTTGATCGCCGCTTCCACAGCGTCAGCTCCCGATGGGCCACAGAATTGAAGAACCGAGTTGTCTGAAAAGTCTTGAGGGAGAAAAGCTTTAACTCGCTTGATAAACGTCTCTTTTGCTTGAGTCGTGATATCAAGAGTTTGGTATGGCAAACCAGAATCGAGTTGGTCTTTAAGTGCTTGGTTAATCTCAGGGTGGTTGTAACCCAGAGAAAGTGTCCCTGCACCGGCTAAGCAATCGAGAAAGAGTTGGCCACGAGTGTCTTCAACTAAAGCGCCACATGCTCGTTTAATAGCAATAGGCAGGCGTCTTGGGTAAGAACGAACATCCGACTCATGCTGTTCTTGCTCAAGCAGAATAGCGTCAGGTGTTAGGTCGTACGTTCCCTCTAAGATAGGAACCATAGTTGAAAATGAATTTGCGATAGTATTGATATCGACTTCAAAGGCGGTAGTCATAAAAGTCCCCTTGAATGTGTTCATACTCACCTCCATCAGACGCAATTACCCACCAACTCTCGTTAAATTTGGAGAGAGTTCATAGTGAAGCACGCGTATTGTCTAGAAATGAGATATAGCTGTACGCTCGCATAAGTCAAATGACGAATACGAAATTAAGCCGTCTTAAGACAGCGATAAATTGTTAGCGTGAGCTCAAGGTTCAGTAATGCTACTGTTTTGAAGAATTGGACATTTTTGCAGGATCGGGCAGCTATGAGGAGCTGATCCCTTTGGAAATGCAGAGCTGATTAGCAATGTTGTAATTAGTGTGTTCAATGTTGGGTTTCCCATTAACATGGCGAACTGCGCCATAAGTATCCCGTCTATCAGCTAAAGGACTAGCCAATACCTACCCTACGTAATGTCCCAATCAGCAAGAATGGTCACTACGCGTATCCCCCAGAAGCAATCGTTGCTCTTCTTGAACATTGTTCATTCCGAGATTGCGCAGGAAAGTAACATAAAGTGAAATGAACGATCAATAGTTTTTAATAATAGCCTGATAAATAGCAGTGGTGGCTAAGCAATTGCTGAAAATATTGTCAGCAATATCGTTTAAGAAAGAGATCTCCGGTTCATTCGTTCCTCATGCCCGAGGATGACGACACAGGTATATAGACGGTGTTAGTGATGGCTTGAGGCTGTGCCGCCTTTACATCATTCCCTGGTACGAGGAAAGAGTTCATAGGGGATCTCGCTTTTAAAAACTAACTGTTCTAAATGAACTTAATTGCGAAATTTTGAAATAAAAATAGAAGTGAATTTTGAGTGTGGATTCAAACAACAAAAGTACAGATATGGAAACGCTGAACGCCAGAAACCAAAAAGCCCGAACATTTCTGTTCGGGCTTTTAATTTGGAGCGATACATCGGGTTCGAACCGATGACCTCAACCTTGGCAAGGTTGCGCTCTACCAACTGAGCTAGTATCGCATTTGCTTTATCAAGATAAAGACTTTAATAGATGGTGCCCCGGGCCGGACTTGAACCGGCACAGCGCGAACGCCGAGGGATTTTAAATCCCTTGTGTCTACCAATTCCACCACCAGGGCACGCAATTCTTTATTGCGATGCCGATTACTGAAAAGTAAAACACCATCTTAATGCTGACGCCAATCAACATTACAAAATTTGGAGCGATACATCGGGTTCGAACCGATGACCTCAACCTTGGCAAGGTTGCGCTCTACCAACTGAGCTAGTATCGCATTTTCATTCATATTCTTTCTAGAAGAAAGAAAGAATGGAGGCGCCTCCCGGAGTCGAACCGAGGTCCACGGATTTGCAATCCGCTGCATAGCCACTCTGCCAAGGCGCCTTAGTAACTCCAAGCGAATCGCTTATTGCCATCCTCTTGGGTACGGGATGCATTCTACGGATTCAGACGATTGAGTCAATATTATTTTTGTATTTTTAATTCGTTTGAATAGATTTCATACGAAACAGGCCAAATAGCTGACTTTATGTTCAAAACACACTGTGAGCGGGTTATTCAAAGGAGATCTATATCACATTAGATATCCGCTATTGGTGGCTTAACCTTAGGTTAAAGATCAAAAAAGCGAGCCTCAGCTCGCTTCTTCATCAATGATGTTTTTCGTCTAACAAATCGTCTTTAGCGGCCATCAAGTATTGCGCCATTGACCAGTAAGTAAGAACGGTTGCGACATAGAGTGCAATGTATCCTACCCAAACCATCCAGTCGTCATAGCGCCAGATAAGCACCCAAAGGGCGAACATCTGAGAAACGGTTTTGACTTTACCAACCCAAGATACCGCAACACTTGCACGTTTACCGATTTCAGCCATCCATTCACGAAGTGCTGAAATGATGATCTCACGAGCAATCATGGTCACCGCTGGAATCGTCACCCAGATTGAGTGGTAATGCTCAGTAATCAGGATAAGTGCCGTAGCAACCAACACTTTGTCAGCCACTGGGTCAATGAATGCGCCAAAACGAGACGTTTGCCCTAACTTGCGAGCCAGCATACCATCTAGCCAATCAGTAAAGCCTGCCACCCAAAACACCATCGCAGCAGCAAAAGGAGCCCATTGATAAGGTAGATAAAAAACGACAACGAATACTGGGATCAAAAATAGTCTCAGTAAGGACAAAATGTTAGGTATATTCAAACGCATATTATTGGGCTCTTATTAATTGCGCTTTAATGGTGCGGGATTTTTACTATTGTTTCAATGCTTGATAAATGTTTTCTGCCAAAGAATGACTAATGCCCGGCACTTTGGCTATTTCTTCGACAGTTGCACGCTTAAGTTCTTGTAAGCCACCCATATATTTCAGCAACGCTTGACGACGTTTAGGCCCTACCCCTTCAATTCCTTCCAAAGCACTGGTTCTACGTGTTTTGCCACGTTTAGCTCTATGCCCTGCAATCGCATGATTATGGCTTTCATCACGGATGTGCTGGATAAGGTGTAGTGCTGGCGCATCACTGGGTAAATTGAACTCTTCCCCTTCTAGGGTCACTAGAGTCTCTAAACCAGGTTTACGAGTCACGCCTTTCGCAATACCCATCATTCTTGGTCTAAACGGCCAATCCCCCCAATATTGAGAAATGATCTCATGAGCGCGGTTTAGTTGACCTTTGCCACCATCGATAAAGATAATGTCTGGGATCTTGTCGACATCGAGTTGCTTCGAATAACGCCTCTCAAGCGCCTGAGCCATCGCAGCGTAGTCATCACCACCAGTAATGCCGGTGATGTTGTAACGACGGTACTCCGGTTTAACCGGGCCTTCTTGATTAAATACCACACAAGAAGCGATCGTACTTTCACCCATGGTATGACTGATATCGAAACATTCCATTCGCTTGATAGCATCCATCGACAGCACTTCTTGAAGCTCTTTGAAGCGCTGATTAATCGTCATCTTGTGATTAATCTTGGTAGTAATAGCCGTCAATGCATTGGTATTCGACAACTTAAGGTAACGACCTCGAGTCCCTGAAGGGTTGGTATTGAAGTGGATCTTACGACCCGCAACTTCACACAAAGCTTCTTGAATCGGTGTCACATCTTCCATCAAATCGGCATTGAGAATCAGACGAGTTGGGATGGTTCTCGCTTCATTATGCGCAAGATAGTATTGGCTTAGAAAACTCGAAAAGACCTCTTCTCGCACCGTATTGTTTGGAATTTTAGGGAAATGGCTTCTACTGCCTAAAACCTTGCCTTGGCGAATCATCAAGATATGAATACACGCTACGCCATTCTCTTGAGCAAAGCCCAACACGTCCATATCTTCCATTGAATCGTCAGATACATACTGTTGTTCTTGCACGCGTCGAATCGCTTGGATTTGATCACGGAAAGCGGCAGCTTGCTCAAAGCGAAGCTCTCGGCTTGCTGTGTCCATCTTTTCGATGAGCGTCTCAAGGACTAATTTGTCCTTTCCTTGCAGGAACAGACGAACATAGTCGATAAGCTCGCTGTACTCTTCGTCAGAGATAATCGAGCTGACACATGGCGCAGCACAACGGCCAATCTGATACATCAAACATGGACGTGTTCTGTTGGCATAAACCGTATCTTCACACTGGCGGGCAGGAAAGATTTTTTGTATTAGGTGCAGCGTCTCACGCACAGCGCCGGAATCAGGATAAGGACCAAAATATTCACCTTTTTTCTTTTTAGCACCACGATGCATCGACAAACGAGGATGCTTGTGACCGCTAATAAAAATATAGGGATACGACTTATCATCTCGCAGAAGTACGTTGTATTTCGGTAGGTACTGCTTGATGTAGTTATGCTCAAGAATAAGAGCTTCGGTTTCCGTGTGCGTTACAGTGACATCGATCTTGTCAATATTGCTGACTAGAGCGCGTGTTTTTTCACTGTCGACTTTTTTACGAAAATAACTAGAAAGGCGTTTTTTGAGGTTCTTAGCTTTACCGACGTAGATAACGACAGCCTCGGCGTTATACATTCGATAAACGCCGGGCTGCTCTGTTACTGTCTTGAGGAATGAGACTGAGTCAAACAAGTTGGTCACTATACGATCTCAGTGTTAAAGGGTCTCAGTGTCTAACATTCCATGTCTAATCGCTAAATGCGTCAGCTCTACATCGCCACTGATATCCAGCTTGCTGAACAAACGGTAGCGGTAACTGTTGACTGTTTTAGGACTTAGATTGAGTTGTTCTGAAATATCCGTCACTTTCTGACCTTTGGTAATCATCATCATGATTTGAAGTTCACGTTCAGATAAGTCTGCGAATGGATTTTCAGACGCAGGAGAGAATTGGCTCAAAGCCATCTGCTGCGCAATTTCTGGTGAAATGTATCGTTGGCCACTGTTAACCACTCGAATTGCATTTACCATTTCATCCGGACCTGCCCCTTTAGTAAGGTAACCAGCAGCTCCAGCTTGCATCACTTTAGTTGGAAACGGATTTTCCGTATGAACAGTTAAAACGATGATTTTAACATCAGGGTTGAAACGCAAGATTTTCTTGGTTGCCTCTAAGCCACCAATACCAGGCATATTCATATCCATCAAAATAACGTCAGTATTGTTAGTACGACACCATTTTGCAGCATCTTCACCGCTTTCAGCTTCCCCTGCTACGTTCATTCCACGGACGTCTTCAATAATACGTCGTATCCCTGTGCGAACCAGCTCGTGATCATCTACAAGGAAAACATTTATCAAACTTGTATCTCCACACTATTAATTGGCTCTGCAACCACTGTGTCGTTTCATCTGTTTGAAACAATTGAACAAAGGAACAGTGGATCGCAGCATTGAGTACATCTTAACTTAATTACTAAAAAAAAGCTCTGTTGAATATGTGCTGAAACACGAACTTTAGCAAGTACTTATTAACAAATAAGCTAACTAAAACAACAAGCTTTTTCTAAAAATCAACCAGTTAAAACAACACCCAATAAAATTACACAAGATAAAGATATTTTCAATACCATTGAATAACCATTCGCGACAATTTCACTTATTTGCTTATAGAGTCCCGTTATTTGCCTCTGTTAACTAGAATTTAGTTAGTATTTTTGCTGCCTGTTGTGCGCTAAGGGTCGCTAAGTGGTAGTATTCGATTCCCAATTTCAATAGGTTACTACATTGGATATTCAGCAAGGCTTTGTACTTACAAGACAAGCGAGAGATTTTTCAGGGCGCACGCAAATCGACTTGTGGTTAAGCACCCCTCAAGGCCCTACTCTGCTGACCATTCCAAATGAAAAACCTGTATTTTTTGTCGCTCAATCTGATTTAGAAGCATGTCAGACAATCGCAGCGAAAGAGTCGATTGATTGCCAATTTAAGCCTCTAGAACTAGCCACATTCGAGCAAACACCTCTCGCCGCGTGTTACACCTCGCTGTCGAGAAGTAGCTTTGGTTTAGCGCAAGCCTTTCACAGCGAAGACATCCAAACCTTTGAAAGCGATATTCGACTCGCCGATCGATTCTTAATGGAACGCTTTATCAAAGGAAGTATTGAGTTCACGGGTACCGCGGTACAAAAGAACCAGCATCGCAAAGTATCAAATGCGAAATGCCGAGCGGGCGACTACTTACCTAATCTATCTGTCGTCTCGCTTGATATTGAATGTTCAGAAAAAGGCGTGCTTTATTCGATTGGTCTAGACAGCCCAATGGATAGCCGAGTGATCATGGTCGGCGCCCCTCAAGAAGCCGGCACTAATATCCAGTGGGTTGCCAACGAAAAAGCTCTTCTTGAAGCCATGATTATGTGGTTCTCTGAATTTGACCCTGACATCATCATTGGTTGGAATGTTATCGACTTCGACTTTAGGCTGCTGCACAAACGTTCAGAATGGAACGAAGTGAAGCTAAATATCGGCAGAGACAATCAACCGAGCTTTTTCCGTAGCTCTGCACAGAATCAGCAGGGTTTTATCACTATCCCTGGGCGCGTTGTCTTGGATGGTATCGATATGCTTAAAACGGCAACCTACCACTTCCGGTCTTGGTCACTGGAGTCGGTATCGCAAGAGCTACTAGGAGAAGGTAAAGACATCCACAACGTTCATGACCGCATGGATGAGATTAACCGGATGTTTAAGTTCGATAAGCCTTCATTAGCTAAGTACAACCTTCAAGACTGTGTGTTGGTAAACCGAATCTTCGAACATACCCACCTACTCGATTTTGCGATTGAGCGTTCGCGACTGACTGGTGTCGAGCTTGATCGTGTTGGCGGTTCTGTTGCTGCTTTTACTAATTTGTACCTACCACAGATACACAGAGCGGGTTATGTCGCACCTAACTTAGAGCCTGAGAACTGGATTGCGAGCCCCGGTGGTTATGTGATGGATTCAATTCCCAACCTGTACGACTCTGTTTTGGTGCTCGACTTCAAGAGCCTATACCCATCAATCATCCGCTCGTTCCTGATTGACCCTATGGGATTAATCGAAGGGTTGAAGCTGGAACTAGGCCCAGACGAAAACCAAGCGGTCGAGGGCTTTAGAGGTGGTCAATTCCACCGTTCAATGCACTTTCTGCCAGAGATGATCGAAAACCTATGGGCTGCACGTGACGTGGCAAAGAAGAACAACGAGAAAGCGTTCTCTCAGGCGATTAAGATCATCATGAACTCATTCTATGGTGTGTTAGGTTCGTCCGGTTGTCGTTTCTTCGACACCCGGTTAGCGTCTTCGATTACCATGCGTGGACATGAGATCATGAAGCAAACTAAGGTTCTGATCGAAGACAAAGGCTATCAAGTAATTTACGGCGATACCGACTCAACCTTCGTGTCTCTGAACGGCAGTTATGACCAGCAAAAAGCAGACGAGATAGGGAATGAACTGGTCGCTTACATCAACGATTGGTGGACGAATCACTTAAAAGAGACCCACAACTTAACCTCAATACTTGAACTGGAATACGAAACTCACTATCGCAAGTTTCTAATGCCGACCATTAGAGGTTCAGAAACCGGCTCAAAGAAACGTTATGCCGGCCTAATCACTCAAGGCGACAAAGAGAAGATCATCTTTAAAGGCCTTGAAAGTGCTCGAACCGATTGGACACCTCTAGCACAGCAGTTTCAACAAACCCTATATGAGATGGTGTTTCATGACCAAGACCCTACCGACTATGTCAGACAGTTTGTAGATGAGACTTCAGCGGGTAAACATGACGATTTACTGGTTTACCAGAAGCGTCTGCGTCGTAAGCTACATGAATACCAAAAGAACATTCCGCCGCAGGTTCGTGCAGCTCGTATGGCCGATGAAATCAATGCTCAGTTAGGGCGCCCTCTTCAATACCAAAACAAAGGACGTATTGAATATTTGATTACTCTGAGCGGCCCTGAGCCTAAAGAGTATTTAAAGAGTGGTATTGATTATCAGCATTACATCGACAAACAGATTAAACCCGTCGCTGAAGCTATCTTACCCTTCATCGGGTTAGATTTTGAGAGAGTCAGTGGACAGCAATTAGGTTTATTCTAAGATTATTGTCGAGGTTTCATCAAAACAAAAAAGCAGAGGAATGTTCAATTCGCTCTGCTTTTTTATATCGATAGATTAAGAAGCTCTATCCGATTCTAAACTCGGTTTTCTGATATTGCTTAACTAACCACTCACCAAAGCCATCAAGAATACCGATCACCGAACGTTTCGGGATCGGTCTACCTGAGAGTAAAATGCCCAGCCTTTGAATTTCGACTTCTCTATCTGGGTGATACTTCAAGAACTGTTGACCACACTCTACAGGATCATCGAACCAATACTTATCGCGATACATCACCAAAGAGTAGCTTGCTCTTAGCAACTTCTTGGCAATGATCACTTGCGCGGCCACTTGTTGTTCTGGCGTTGTAGCTCGGGCAATCTTGTTGCGATACACCGCTAACCAGTTTTCCGCATCCATATTCCAATGCTTGGCAATTTCCCAACTCGTCTCAAAATCACCATAGCAATCTGACAAGTCTTCACCATGCACACACACGGCCAAATGCTTAAGCATAAAGCCCCAGGTGAAGATGTTGTCGAAATCGACTATCTCGCTCACCAAGGTGGTTTTAATCGCCACTTGAGTCACCTGTGGGAAGCTTTTTTGGAAGCGCCATTTAATGGTATTCAACAGCGTGGTTCGCTGGTCAGGAAACGGGCGGTGTGTCACCACAACCACATCAAGATTTGAGCGACCGACGACGGCTTGCTTGCGAGCAACACTGCCATAAATATAGACACTGTGTAGATTAGAACCTAATCCACCTTTTAAGAAGGTAATCAGATCGTTAACCACAGGTTGGAATTCAGGTTGAAAAGGCTGTGTTGGGTCAATAACAGGTAGCTGCATAGGTCGTTTCGGTAAATAAAATCATGATTTAACAGTAACTCTATGATCGCCTAGGTGACTTTATGATTCAAGCTATTCCTATTTATAGCATCTCCGAGATATAATCAGCGGATAGACCCACTAAGGACAAACACAAAATGCCTAGAGCAAGTGAAATTAAAAAAGGTTTTGCTATCACAGTAGAAAGCAAAACAGTAATCGTTAAAGATATTGAAGTAACAACACCAGGCGGCCGTGGCGGCCAAAAGATTTACCGCTTCCGTGGTAACGATGTAGCAACTGGCGTTAAAACTGAAGTTCGCCACAAGGCTGACGAAATTGTTGAAACTATTGACGTAACTAAGCGTGCAGTAATGTTCTCTTACGTTGATGGCAACGAGTATATCTTCATGGACAACGAAGATTACACACAATTCATCTTCAACGGTGAAACAATCGAAGACGAACTGCTGTTCATCAACGAAGAAACTCAAGGCATGTACGCGATTCTTATTGATGGCAACGCTGCAACGCTTGAGCTACCAACATCTGTTGAGCTAGTTATCGAAGAAACTGACCCTTCAATCAAAGGTGCATCAGCGTCTGCTCGTACTAAGCCTGCTCGTCTTTCTACAGGTCTTACAATCCAAGTACCTGAGTACATCGCGACTGGCGACAAAGTAGTAGTAAACACTGCTGAACGTAAATACATGAACCGCGCAAGCTAAGATACTTATTATGACCGAAGCTAACGACCTAATGTCTTATGACGACGCAATTGACACTGCATACGACATCTTCCTAGAGATGGCACCTGACAACCTAGAACCTGCAGACGTGATTCTTTTCACTGCTCAGTTTGAAGATCGTGGCGCAGCAGAGCTTGTTGAAACTGGCGATGATTGGGTTGAACATGTTGGCTTTGAGGTCGACAAAGAAATCTACGCTGAAGTGCGCATTGGTCTTGTGAATGAAGCTGATGACGTTCTAGACGACGTATTTGCTCGCATGCTAATCAGCCGTGATCCAGAGCATAAGTTCTGTCACATGCTGTGGAAGCGCGACTAGTACCGCTATTGACACTCATCTGCATGAGTAAACAAGTATTCATGTACGCGAGTTAAAAGTTAGCCGAGCCGATTGCTCGGCTATTTTTATCACGCTGTTTCCCATCATGACTACCTACTTTCATCATCAACGTTAGATTCACTGATTATGACCAAAGCAAAAACGGACACACAATCGAAAGGCTATGCCTGCATTGGCCTAGTTAACCCAAAGACGCCGGAAAACGTAGGCTCTGTAATGCGAGCGGCTGGCTGCTATGGCGCCAACTCTGTGTTTTACACGGGCACACGCTACGACCACGCGCGAAAATTCCATACCGACACCAAAGAGAAGCACCTAGCGTTGCCTCTAATTGGTGTTGAAGATCTGAAAGACATTATTCCTGTAGGCTGCGTACCTGTAGCTGTTGATCTGATTGAAGGTGCTAAGCCGCTACCTGATTACAAGCACCCACCACGCGCGTTTTACATTTTTGGCCCTGAAGACGGCACGCTAAAGAAAGAGATCACAGACTTCTGTCGTGAGACGATTTACGTTCCGACCAACGGCTGTATGAATCTAGCAGCATCAGTGAATGTTGTGCTTTACGACCGACTGGCGAAAGGCGATAACTTCTCGAATCATAAGTAGAAGAGATACGAGATACGAGATACGAGATACGAGATACGAGCAGATTATAGATGCGAAAAGCTCGCTTACTGTCGTTTATGGCAGCATGTTTTCGATACTCGATTACTCGCATCTCGCATCTCGCATCTTCTATTTGTTCAGACGTAAAAAAACCTGCTCAATGAGCAGGTTTTTTAGTATTCAGTGCTTTCAGCTAATGAAGCTTACGCGTAAGAACTTACGTAATTACTGACGTGTTCTTGGCTTAGCTGGTTTAGCCGGACGACCGTTGTTCAGTTTAGGCTTACTTTTGTTAGCCTGAGGTTTGCCTTTGTTTGCAGCTGGAGCGCTACGACCTGAATCAGGTGTTGTTGTACCGCGAGTTGCAGGCTTCTTGCGTTTAGTTTGGTTACTGCGGCCTTTTGGTGCGTTAGCACGCTCTTCGTGACGCTTAACAGCACGACGAATTTTTTGGCTACGAGAACGCTCACGCTTACGAGAAGTGTTTGAAGGATCAAGATCCAATAAAGTCTCTTTCTCTGGCTTAAGCTCAACAAGTTCACGCAAGTAGTTAACTTCTTGAAGATCTAGCTCTTTCCAACCACCACGAGGCAGTTTCTTATCAAGGTAGATATCACCGTAACGTACACGTTTCAGGCGGCTTACTGTTGTTTCTTGAGATTCCCAAAGACGACGAACCTCACGGTTACGACCTTCGTTAATCGCTACGTAGAAAGTATGGTTCATACCTTCACCACCAGCGTAAACCACATCTTCAAAACGAGCCATGCCGTCTTCTAGTTGTACGCCACGAGTAACGTTTTTAACTTTTTGCTCAGTCACTTCACCGAATACACGTACTAGGTACTCACGCTCAACCTGACGGCTTGGGTGCATTAGACGGTTTGCAAGCTCACCATCAGTAGTGAAAAGCAAAAGACCCGATGTGTTTGCATCAAGACGACCAACTGAAATCCAACGAGAACCACGGATCTTAGGTAGACGATCGAAAACAGTGCGGCGGCCTTCAGGATCGTGACGAGTACAAAGCTCACCTTCAGGTTTGTAGTAAGCAAGTACACGACAAACCACTTCTTCAGAAGCCTTGCCTGAAACAGTATGGCCATCGATACGGATCACTGAGTTCTCGTCTTCAAGACGCTCACCCAGTTTCGCAACTTGACCGTTAACACTTACACGACCAGATTTGATTAAACCTTCTAGTTCACGACGAGAACCGTGACCAGCTCGCGCTAAAACCTTCTGTAATTTTTCGCTCATTTACTCTTTTCTACCTAATTGTCGTCTTCACAGACGTCGAATGAATTTTTCGCGACCAAATCGCGGTCGCGTATTATCGCAAATAACCTGCCAAAAAGCACTTGTTATTTACTGTGGCAGGTTTGCTGTATCGTTACAGACTGTTAATCAGTAAAGCTATTATTCAAACGGCGCAGGATCGCCCGCACCACGACGCAGAACTACGGCATCATCGTCACTGAAGTCAATAACCGTCGTCGGTTGCTCACCTAAGTAACCGCCATTCAAAATGACGTCAACTGCATGCTCTAGGCTGTCACGAATTTCTTCTGGATCCGACTCAGTCGTCTCGTTACCCGGAAGAATCAGAGACGTCGACATCAGTGGTTCGCCCATCGCTTCCAACAGGTCGAGTGCAATCTTGTTGTCTGGGACACGAATACCAATCGTTTTACGCTTGGCGTTCATCAAACGCTTTGGCACTTCTTTGGTTGCTTTAAAGATAAACGTGTAAGCACCTGGCGTGTGTGCTTTCAGTAGACGGAAAGCCACGTTATCGACGCGTGCATACAGTGATAATTCAGAAAGATCACGGCATAACAACGTGAAGTTGTGCTTGTCATCGATACGACGAATTTTACAGATACGTTCAAGTGCTTGTTTGTTTTCAAGCTGACAGCCCAGCGCATAACCGGAATCTGTTGGATAAACCACTACGCCGCCATTGCGAATAATCGCAACCGCTTGAGTAATTAAGCGTGCTTGTGGGTTATCTGGGTGTACATAAAAAAACTGGCTCATTGTTGATCCTCGTTATCGAATCTCTCGACTCTATCATCAGAAGGAGCTGGTTCACCTAAAGACTATTCAGATGGTGAAACCGTTTGAAACTCCCAATCTTTCCATACTTCTTCGACCCCAGAAGGTAGCCAGAGATTACGTCCAAGTTCCATCCACGGAGATGGGTAATGGAAATCACTGCCTTGGGAGGCTAATAGTTTGTATTGTATAGCATAATCCGCGAGTGTGCGTCTTTCTTGTTGCGCTTGCTGAGGTTGAGCGACTTCCATCGCATCCCCTTTCGCTTCAACAAATGCAGCTAGCAAGCGCTTAACCCACTTGGCTGTAAGGCCATATCGCCCGGGGTGAGCGAGTACGGCTTGACCACCAGCAGCATGAATGGCCGTGACAGCATCACTCATTGAGCACCACGTCGGCGGCACATAACCTGGGTTATTGCGAGTAAGAAACTTTTTAAACACCTGCTGCATGGTTTTTGCGTAGCCGTTGTCGACTAACCACTTAGCAAAGTGAGCGCGAGTAATAGGCGCATCACCCGCAATCAATTTAACTTCTTCTAGCACCCCTTCACGAGTCGCTTTCTCAAGACGTTGAGCAATCATCTCTGCGCGTCCAATACGGTGTTGCTTCTGTTGTTCAATGAGCGCTTTGAGTTCTGGTGACTCAGGATCAACGTTTAACCCAACAATATGGATATCTTTGTTTTGCCAAACAGTCGAAATCTCAATGCCGTTGATCAACTGAATCGGAAGGTTGTTATCAGCAATATAGCTGCGTGCTTCAGCAAGCCCATCAGTCGTATCATGATCTGTAATCGCTAGCGCTTCGATGTTAAAGCCAAGCGCTCGGTCAATTAGCTCAGGTGGAGTAAGTCGGCCATCTGAGGCTGTTGTATGACTATGTAGATCAATTCTCATATATTCTTTTTCATTGTTTTCAATTTTTATCGTTATATTTGTGTCAACACACTTGACCCGCAAGCGGAAAACTAGTTAACTAGTACACAAATACGAAGTATCACATTTGATAGGTTCACCATGTTACAAGAATTTAACCAAAACCATAAAGATAAAGTTTTAGAACTTTCTTCAGTAGAAGCAAGTTCAGAGCTTAATTGGTGGCGCACTTGGACAAGTTCTTGGTGGGCTAACGTGTACTTCTAGTTAAACAGTTTGTTTATAAAAAAGTTATCACTAAGCCCGCTTTCATAGCGGGCTTTTTAATTTGTCGAACATCTCACATTCAACTGACTAACAAATCATCGAATTGACCATATTCTAGATTGGGTGAAAGGTATCTTTATGCGACTATGTACGGCAGGAAATTTAAAGAATCATAAAGGAGGTCTTGTGAACAAGGCCATTGAAATCAAAAAGCTGGGAACCATTGAGGTCATCAATTCATCAGTTCCTTACTCGCAAGATCCAACCAGCGTTTTCCATACTCTGTGTGAAAACAAAACAGACAGTTTGCTGTTGGAATCGGCTGAGATTGAATCTAAACAGAACCTGACAAGCCTACTCCTTATCGACTCTGCTGTTCGCATCGTATGTCGCGGACATGAAGTAACCTTTCAAGCATTGACTGAAAACGGTCAAGCGCTAATTGAACACCTTACTCAAAACGTTAAAACAGAAATTAAATCTGACCTGACTGATAACGTTTTGACGCTGACTTTTGTCGAGCCAAGCAATGAATTAGATGAAGACTCACGTTTAAGAGAAGCCTCTTCATTCGACGCACTGCGTTTAGTTCAGCACAGCTTTGAGCAAGACGCGGATAATAAACACGCGTTATTCATGGCGGGCTTATTCGCTTACGACATCGTGGCAAACTTTGAACCACTCGGAGATGCTGAAGCAACCAACAATTGTCCTGACTTTGTATTCTACGTTGCGGAAACACTGTTGCGTTTCGACCACCAAGAGAACGAAGGCCTACTTCATGCGAGCTTGTTCGCTCAAGATGAAAGCATCAAAGCGCAATTAACTGAGCGCTTAGCCGATATTCAAACTCAGTGTCAGTCACTAAAAGCCATCACAGAAGTAACGCCGCTAGACAATGTTGAAGCGGTACCAAGCGTTTCAGATGAAGACTTCTGCCAAACGGTTCGTGATTTAAAAGAATACGTAGTTAAAGGCGATGTGTTCCAAGTGGTACCTTCACGCCGCTTTACTCTACCTTGCCCTGCTCCATTGGCAGCTTATAAAGAACTGAAACAAAGTAACCCAAGCCCTTACATGTTCTACATGCAAGACGAGCTATTTACTCTGTTTGGTGCATCTCCAGAAAGTGCGCTTAAGTACGAGACCGAAACCAACCAAATCGAGATCTACCCAATTGCTGGTACTCGCCGTCGTGGTAAGCGCCCAAATGGCCAAATCGATTTCGACCTAGACAGCCGTATCGAACTTGAATTGCGTACCGACAAGAAAGAAAACGCCGAGCACATGATGCTAGTAGACCTAGCGCGTAACGATGTTGCACGTATTGCAGAAGCAGGCACACGCCACGTGGCAGACTTGCTGAAGGTTGATCGCTACAGCCATGTGATGCACTTAGTTTCTCGTGTGGTTGGTCAACTACGTGAAGACTTAGACGCACTGCACGCTTACCAAGCTTGTATGAACATGGGCACACTAACGGGCGCACCAAAAATCCGCGCAATGCAGCTTATTCGTGACGTAGAAAAAACACGTCGTGGTAGCTATGGCGGTGCAGTCGGTTATCTAACCGGTGAAGGAACTCTGGATACTTGTATCGTAATTCGCTCTGCTTACGTTGAAGATGGCGTGGCACAAGTACAAGCTGGCGCTGGTGTGGTGTTCGACTCAGACCCACAAGCAGAAGCCGATGAAACTCGCGGCAAAGCACAAGCAGTCATCTCAGCGATTCAAGCTGCACATACTAAAACCATTTCTAACAAGAAGGAGTCGTAATCATGGCTGATATTGTATTCATCGATAACTTCGACTCGTTCACTTACAACCTGGTAGACCAGTTTCGTTCATTAGGTCACAACGTAAAGATTTACCGTAACAACATTCCGGCAAAGGTTGTTGAAGCGGCGATCAACGAACTAGACAACCCGGTTGCACTGCTTTCACCAGGCCCCGGCGCTCCAGCTGATGCGGGCTGCATGCCAGAGCTGATTCAGCTGCTAAAAGGTAAAGTACCAATGATTGGTATTTGCTTAGGCCACCAAGCGATTGTTGAAGCCTACGGCGGCACCGTTGCAGGCGCTGGCGAAATCATTCATGGTAAGGTGTCGCTGATGGAACACCAAAATCATGCGACTTACCAAGGCTTACCTTCTCCACTGGCTATCGCTCGCTACCACTCTTTGGTAGCAACGCATGTATCTGACAGCCTAACCGTGACAGCTGAAGTTGATGACTTGGTGATGTCTGTGGTTCAAGAACAAGACAAGGTTTGTGGATTCCAATTCCACCCTGAATCAATCATGACGACCTACGGTGCAACGCTTCTTGCGAACGCTATCGAATGGGCTCTTGAGAAACCTCTTCGTCTCGAAAAGACTGGAAAATAGGAAACGATCATGGAACAGATTAATAAACTTTACGAACAGCAGTCTCTTACTCAAGAAGAAAGCCAACAATTGTTTGATGTGATCATCAAGGGTGAACTTGACCCAATCTTGATGGCTTCTGCGCTGACTGCACTAAAAATCAAAGGCGAAACGCCCGATGAGATCGCTGGTGCGGCGAAAGCACTGCTTGCGAATGCAAACCTGTTCCCTCGCCCTGATTACGATTTCGCAGACATCGTAGGTACAGGTGGCGACGGTCACAACACCATTAATATCTCAACGACTTCTGCGTTCGTTGCCGCAGCGTGTGGCTTAAAAGTCGCGAAACACGGTAACCGCAGTGTATCGAGCAAATCGGGTTCTTCTGACCTACTGGATTCATTCGGTATCAACCTAGCGATGACAGCAGAAGACACACGTACGGCTGTTGATGAACTTGGCGTAGCATTCCTATTTGCTCCGCAGTATCACGTCGGTGTACGTCACGCGATGCCTGTTCGTCAAACAATGAAAACACGCACTATCTTCAACATCCTTGGTCCACTGATTAACCCTGCTCGCCCTAACATCGAGCTAATGGGTGTTTACAGTAAAGAGCTGGTGCGCCCTATCGCTGAAACCATGCTGCAAATGGGCATGAAGCGTGCAGCGGTTGTTCACGGTAGCGGCCTAGATGAAGTGGCGATTCATGGCGAGACCATGGTTGCTGAAATTAAAGATGGTGAGATTCACGAGTACACAGTGACTCCAGCTGACTTTGGTTTGAACACTCACCCTCTTAAAGCTATCAAGGGCGGCGAGCCAGAAGAGAACAAAGCCATCACAACCGATATCCTGACGGGTAAAGGCACTGAAGCCCAAGTTGGCGCAGTAGCGGTGAACGTTGCTCTATTGATGCGTCTATTTGGTCACGAAGACCTAAAAGCCAACGCGCAACAAGCCATTGATGCGATGAACTCTGGCAAAGCATACGAGCTTGTACAAAAGCTTGCTGCGCACGCCTAACGAACGACGAGTTGAGACAAAGAACATGACACAGACTACCGATAAACTGTCGACCCACGTTTCAGTCAAAGAAGCTGAAATGGCGGAAGTACTAGCAAAAATCGTTCGTGATAAATACCAATGGGTTGAAGCGCGTAAGCAAACTCAACCATTGGACGAGTTTAAAGCAGCGTTAACCGCAACAGAACGCAGCTTTTATGATGCACTGAGCGGCGAACAGACGGTTTTCATTACTGAATGTAAGAAAGCCTCTCCGTCAAAAGGTTTGATCCGTGACGAGTTTGACCTGGACTACATTGCATCGGTTTACAACAACCACGCTAATGCGATTTCAGTTCTGACCGACGAGAAATACTTCCAAGGTGACTTTGAGTTTTTACCTAAGGTTCGCAGCATTGCTAAGCAACCAATCCTGTGTAAAGACTTCATGGTTGATACCTACCAAGTTTACTTAGCTCGTCACTATTCAGCTGATGCTATCTTGTTGATGCTATCGGTATTAGATGATGAAGAGTACAAAGCACTTGCTGAGGTTGCTCACTCACTCAACATGGGTGTGCTTACTGAAGTCAGCAATGAAGAAGAGCTTCACCGCGCTGTGGCTCTAAACGCTAAGGTGATCGGCATTAACAACCGTAACCTACGTGACCTGTCGACGGATTTGAACCGTACCAAAGAGTTGGCTCCACTGATTCGCGAGCTGGCTCCAAATGCCATCGTGATTTCAGAGTCTGGTATCTACACCCACCAACAAGTGCGTGACCTTTCAACATTTGCAGATGGCTTCCTAATCGGCAGCTCTCTTATGGCTGAAAAGAACCTTGAACTGGCCGTTCGTAAAGTAACGCTGGGCGAAAACAAGGTGTGTGGTTTAACTCACTCTGACGATGCTGCAAAAGCGTATCAAGCGGGTGCGGTATTCGGTGGTCTGATTTTCGTTGAAGCGTCTAAGCGTCATGTGGATATCGAAGCGGCTCGTTTGACGATGAGCGGTGCACCGCTGAACTACGTGGGTGTGTTCCAAAACCACAGCGTGGCAGATGTGGCTAACACGGTTTCTGAGCTCGGTTTGTTTGCTGTACAACTGCACGGTGATGAGTCTCAAGCGTATGTCGATGAGCTAAAACAATCACTGCCTGAAGGCGTTGAGATTTGGAAAGCTTACGGTGTGGCTTCGGGTGCTGAAAACGGCGCTGGGAGCGCGTTACCAGAATTACTGGAAAGCAACGTGACTCGTCACCTGCTAGATACTAAAGTGGGTTCGCAAACGGGTGGTACAGGCCAAGCGTTCGATTGGAGCCTGATCAACAACCAAAGCGCAATCATGTTGGCTGGTGGTCTAAACCCAGAAAATGCTAACCAAGCCGCTAAGTTGGGCTGCTTAGGATTAGACCTAAACTCTGGTGTTGAATCCGCTCCTGGTAAAAAAGACGCAGACAAACTGCAACGTGCTTTTGCAGCGATTCGTAATTACTAGTCTGGCTTTAAACGCAGAAACTAAAACATATTTGTGAGCTTTGCCTGAGCGAGGCTCAAACAAGACTAAACGACTTGGTGTGAAGACACGCCAATAGAATTGAAGGAATAAAATAATGGCTAAACTCGATGCCTACTTCGGTGAATACGGTGGTCAATACGTACCGCAGATCCTAGTGCCAGCACTAGACCAACTTGAACAAGCATTTATCGATGCACAAGCCGATCCTGAGTTCCGCAGTGAATTCATGACGCTTCTTCAAGAGTACGCGGGTCGTCCTACGGCACTAACGCTGACTCGCAACCTAACGAAAGGTACAAAAACTAAACTGTACCTTAAGCGTGAAGACCTACTTCACGGTGGCGCACACAAGACGAACCAAGTACTGGGTCAAGCGCTTCTTGCTAAACGTATGGGTAAACAAGAAATCATCGCTGAAACTGGCGCTGGTCAACACGGTGTTGCGACGGCGCTAGCATGTGCTCTATTGGGGCTTAAGTGTCGCGTTTACATGGGTGCTAAAGACGTTGAACGTCAAAGCCCGAACGTGTTCCGTATGAAGCTAATGGGCGCAGAGGTTATCCCTGTTCATTCTGGTTCTTCTACGCTAAAAGATGCGTGTAACGAAGCGCTACGTGACTGGTCTGCAACTTATGAAGACGCGCACTACCTACTGGGTACTGCAGCGGGTCCTCACCCATTCCCAACGATTGTTCGTGATTTCCAGCGCATGATTGGTGAAGAAACGAAGAACCAAATTCTAGCTCGTGAAGGTCGCCTTCCTGATGCAGTTATTGCTTGTGTCGGCGGTGGTTCTAACGCTATCGGTATGTTCGCGGATTTCATTGAAGAAGAATCTGTACGCCTAATAGGTGTAGAGCCTGCTGGTAAAGGTATTGATACCGACCAACACGGCGCGCCGCTTAAGCACGGTAAAACCGGTATCTTCTTTGGTATGAAAGCACCACTGATGCAAGATGAGAACGGCCAAGTAGAAGAGTCTTACTCTGTATCTGCGGGTCTAGATTTCCCATCAGTTGGTCCTCAACACGCTCACCTGAACGCAATTGGCCGTGCTGAATACGAAAACGTAACCGATGACGAAGCGCTAGAAGCGTTCCAATCTATCGCACGTAACGAAGGTATCCTTGCAGCGCTAGAGTCATCTCATGCTTTAGCTCATGCAATCAAAATGGCTCATGACGAACCAGAAAAAGAGCAACTATTAGTTGTTAACTTGTCTGGCCGTGGTGACAAAGACATTTTCTCTGTACACGACATCCTTAAAGAGAAAGGAGCATTATAATGGATCGCTATCAATCACTATTCACTCGCTTAGCTGAAAAGAATCAAGGTGCATTTGTACCATTCGTAACGGTTGGCGATCCTAACCCTGAACAGTCTCTTAAGATCATGGAAACTTTGGTTGAAGCAGGTGCTGATGCGCTTGAACTTGGTATCCCATTCTCTGATCCACTGGCTGATGGCCCAACAATCCAAGGTGCGAACATTCGTGCGTTAGATTCTAAAGTAACGCCTGATGTATGTTTTGACCTTATTGGCCAAATCCGCGCGAAATACCCAGAGCTACCAATCGGCCTACTGATGTACGCGAACTTGGTCTACGCACGTGGTATTGAGAACTTCTACGAGCGTTGTGCAAATGCGGGTATCGACTCGGTACTGATTGCAGACGTACCAACCAATGAAAGTGATGAGTTTGTTGCTGCAGCGAAGAAGTTTGGCGTTCACCCAATCTTTATTGCTCCACCAACAGCGAGCGATGAAACGCTTCAGTCAGTATCTGAGCTTGGTGGTGGTTACACTTACCTGCTTTCTCGTGCTGGCGTAACGGGTGCAGAAACTAAAGCAAACATGCCAGTAACTGCTCTACTTGATCGTTTGAACAAGTTCGATGCGCCACCAGCACTGCTTGGTTTCGGTATCTCTGCTCCTGAGCAAGTAAAAGAAGCGATTCAAGCTGGCGCTGCCGGTGCTATCTCAGGCTCAGCGGTTGTAAAAATCATTGAGAACAACGTTGAACAGCCAGAAGCAATGCTTAAAGCATTGGCTGAGTTTGTAACGCCAATGAAAGCTGCAACACAGAAGTAATCTTTAGCATTCGCTAAACACGACTGTAGATTCTAAAAGGCACCACAGATGTGGTGCCTTTTTTATTGTTGTCAGAAAAACTCACTAATCATCAACTTTCATCGCCTTCTTAATCGCAGCCTCATTGAGTGTCGCTTTAATGGGATCAGTGATTTTATCCACTAAGTCGACAGGCATTGGGAATACGATGGTCGTGGTGCGTTCATTCGCGACCTCGGTTAATGTCTGCATATAACGTAACTGAATGGCGTTAGGCGCTTTGTTCAGCACTTCTGCGGCTTCTCTTAGCTTAGTGGATGCCTCTAGCTCACCTGTTGCATGTATCACCTTAGCTCGACGAGAACGCTCTGCCTCTGCTTGTTTCGCAAGAGCTCGCACCATACTGTCATCAAGATCAACATGCTTAATCTCGACATTGGCAATCTTAATCCCCCAGTTATCGGTGTGCTGATCAAGAATTGATTGTAAATCTCTGTTGAGCTCTTCTCGCTCAGACAACAGCTCATCCAATTCATGCTGACCTAGAACAGACCGCAACGTGGTTTGTGAGAGTTGGCTAGTGGCTTCGAGATAGTTCTCCACGTTGTTGATTGCCATCTTAGGATCAAGCACTCGGAAATAGACCACAGCGTTAACCTTAACCGACACATTATCTCTGGTGATCAAATCTTGTGTTGGTACATCTAAAACGATGGTTCGCAAGTCGACTCGCACGATTTGTTGAATGAAGGGAATGATGATAATTAACCCTGGCCCTTTCACACCGTAAAAGCGCCCTAAGAAGAACACTACTGCACGCTCGTACTCGCGCAGAACTCTGAACATACTAGCTATCAACAAGATAACAAGCACGATAACAATACCTATAGTGTGTATAAACATAACCGCCCCCTAATGGTAACGATGGTTAAGCAATAAATAATTCAATCAAGTTTGTCCTAGCATTCCGCGCTAACAGCCCGTGCTAACCAGACTTCGATGGTGTCTCATCGGGCAGCGCTTCAACATCCAAAGAAAGCCCGGTGAGCTTGGTGACTCTGATACTCTGTCCTGCTTTCAGTTCATTGACGCATTTAGCTTGCCAGATTTCACCTTCAACCAGCACTCGACCCGAGCCAGGAAAACCGCTTACAACTTTACCCGTCTCGCCAACCACCGCTTCCATCCCAGTCGTCACTGGCTTATTTCTGACTCGGACTAGCATTGATATTGTTACGACAATAAACGCTACAGAGAACAAACTGATTCCGATAATTAACGGCAATGCGATTTGGTAACCCGGTACTTCAGTGTCCATCAGCATGATTGAGCCCAATGTAAATGCAGCAACGCCACCCAAACCGAAAATACCAAAGCTCGGACTAAAGGCTTCCGCAACCATTAAAGCTATACCCAACAAGATCAAAGCAAGACCCGCGTAACTCACAGGCAGCATTTGTAACGAGTACATCGCCAATAACAGACAGATACCGCCCAATACACCTGGTAAGCCGACCCCTGGGTTATAAAACTCCAGCAACAAACCATAGATACCGATGAGCATGAGGATGTAAGCGACATTTGGATTCGTAATCACCGAAAGCAAACTAAAGCGCCAGTCTTGTTCTCGCTCGACAAAAGCAACATCACTAAGTTGGACTTCCTGACTGACCCCGTTGATGGTGATGATACGCCCGTTACTCAGTTCAACCAATTGCTGAAGGTCGCTGGCAATAAAATCGATCACGTTAAGTGTAAGTGCATTCTCTGAATCCAAGCTCGCCGCTTCTCTTACCGCCTTTTCTGCCCACTCTTCATTTCGATTATGCAGCTTGGCCAAACTGACAATATAGGCAGCAGCATCATTGATGACTTTCTTCTCCATTGCCGTCGTCGCTTTTACTTGATCTGACTTGTCTTGTTTTGTTTCGGCTTGCTCATTCGCTGAAGTGTTGTCGTCTTTATTGGTATCGTCTTGAGGCGATAAAGGATTAGTCGGCGCTTTGCCACCGCCAAGAGACACTGGCGTAGCTGCACCCAAATTGGTTCCGGGCGCCATGGAAGCGATGTGGCTGGCAAGTAAAATATAGGTCCCCGCACTCGCCGCTCTTGAACCCGCAGGCCCAACCCAAGTAGCGACTGGAATCGGTGAGGTGGTGATGGATCGAATAATGTCGCGCATCGATGAATCTAACCCGCCGGGCGTGTTCATTTTCAAAATGATGAGCTTGGCTTGCTCATCGTGAGCTTGTTCTATTTCTCTAGTGAGGTAATCACTGGTCGCGGGACCTATACCTCCGTTCACCTCGATCACCCAAACATCATCGGCCTGAACGTATGTAGAGCTGAATAACAGAAGAAACGCAAACAAGTACTTTAATATAAAAGTCATAGCCCCACTCCTTACAACTGAGATGCTAGATAGACGTTTTATTTAAAGCGTAGAGGTAACATCTTGGTAATAAATAGATACCTTAAGCATAGTTCAGGCTTAGTTTCGCACAACAAGCTTTATCATTTTCAGTCAGATTAGCCTGTATAGAAAAAACACTGAAATATGGATTAAATGTTAACAAATGTAAGTGTGCGGCGCAGACCACAATCCATTCACAAAGCGATCAAGAAAAACACTTTTATAAATCTCATAAATAACCGAACCACGAAAAACCAAAGCAAACGTTTGCTCTGGTATAAAAAAACGCCAAATGAGATCGGAACACCTCTTTTTAAAGGACTTTCACCTCAGCTCATATTGATAAATGTAAAGGATACGTGTAAAACTCGTCGCGAAATATTAATCCAATGGTACATCGTACATTGGTGAGTAGTTCTGGGATTTTTATATTTAGTAGCACAGAGGTTATGGAAGTGTTAAAAGAAAAGAGTTTACTAAGCAACATCGGCGTTCAAGTCGTTATTGCAATGATCGTCGGTACCGCAGTCGGTGCGATGATGGGTGACAGCGCGACAATGTTCGCTCCACTGGGCGCGATCTTCATCAATTTGATCAAGATGCTGGTAATTCCACTAGTCGCAGTTGCACTAATTTCAGGTGCTGCAGGCCTAGGTAACAGCTCATCTGCTGGTAAAGTGGGTGTAACAACACTGGGTTACTTCGCACTAACGTCTGCACTTGCTGTAGCGCTAGCGCTTGTAATGGGTGAAGTGTTCGAACCCGGTCGTGGTATCGATGTTTCTGGCGTTGAAGGTATGTTCTCTTCAGAATACGCTGCGAAAGGCGAACTTCCAACGTTCTGGGCAACCATCACTGGCATGATCCCTACCAACGTTTTCCAATCACTGAATGAAGCAAACATTCTGCAAATTCTCGTTTTCTGCTTATTCTTTGGTATTGCGATTTCTAAACAAGCAAAAGAGAAACGTGACCCTATCATCAACGGTGTAAATGCTATCGTTGACGCTATGGTTTGGATGATCAACAAAGTTATGATCATTGCACCACTTGGCGTATTCGGCCTAATGGCAGAAGCAGTTGGTACATTCGGTTTTGGCGCACTTATGGTTGTGTTCAAACTGTTCGTTGTTTACATCGCTGCGATCCTGATCTTCGGTTTTGTTGCTTACCCACTGATGATTCAGATCTTCACTAAGACTTCAGCTAAGAAGTTCCTAGTGGCAATGAAGAAGCCTCAAGCGGTTGCACTATCAACAGCCTCTTCAATGGCGACACTGCCAGTAACAATGGAAACGGTAGAGAAAGAACTTGGCGTTCGTAACTCTACGGCTTCATTCGTTCTACCACTTGGGGCTACGATCAACATGTCTGGTAATGCAATTTACTACGGCCTAGTTGCTATCTTCTTTGCACAGCTGTTCAACATCGACCTGTCTATGGGTGCTTACGTTGCTATCATCGTAACCTCTACGCTAGGCGCAGTTGGTCAAGCAGGTGTTCCAGGTCCTTCTTTCCTAGTGGTTGCCGTTCTTCTAGCAGCTGGTATCCCTATCGAAGGTCTACCTCTGTTGTTCGCTCTAGACCGTATCTTCGATATGATCCGCACTGCTCTGAACATCACTGGTGATGCAGCATGTGCAGTAATCGTTGATTCTCTAATTAAAGACGAAGCGAAAGAAGCTGAGCTACAAAAACAGCAAGCGTAATCAATAAACGCTAAGTTGGTAGTGATTGAATTGATACCACCAGCTTAAACTAAAAATCCGAGAGCCTCACAGCCCTCGGATTTTTTGTTTTTGGTGATTTAACTTTAGGCGTTACGCGAACTACAAATCAGCGCCATAAATATCAAATGTGAAGTACTTAGAAGCAATCTTATCGTAAGTACCGTTTGCTCTGATCTCTTCAATCGCGGCATTGAATTGTTTCGCCAGTTTTGAATCCTGTTTTCTTAGTGCTAAAGCCGTACCTTCACCAATGTAGGCTTTGTCAGTTACTGCTTTGCCTTTAAATTCAAAATCCTCACCTTCTTTCTTGTCTAAGAAAGCCAATGACAATTGATCTGAGTTGCCGAAGGTGAGATCTAGACGGCCATTTTGCAGATCCAGATACACTTCATCTTGCCCGGTATAACGTTTAATGTTTGCCACATCACCAAACTTATCTGTTACGTAGCGATCGTGAATCGTGCCTTGTTGAACACCGATGGTTTTGCCCGCTAAGCCGGCCTCATCGACGCTGAATTCCGCGCTTTTAGCAGCAACAAATACGGCTGGTGTTTGGTAGTACTTATCGGTAAACAAGATCTTACGCTTGCGCTCTTCAGTGATACGCATTGAAGCCATAATCACATCTGACTTTCTTGCCAATAAACTTGGAATCAACGAGTCCCAACTTTGTGAAACCCAAGTACAATCGAGTTTGGCTTGCTCACACAAGGCATCAGCTATCTCAATATCAAACCCGACAGGCACACCATCACTATTTTTGTAGTTGAATGGCGGATACGTAAAGTCTGACGCCAAACGGATTTCTTTCGCCTGTACCGTTGTACCAAGTAAAGCGGCCGCACAAGCGAGTCCTAGTATTATCTTTTTCATCATTGCCATCCTAGATATGATCTTTATCGAGTTGAGATTGAGTTTCTTTATGTTGAGGTTGTTGAATTTGTCTGCCTTGTTGATTCTTTTCTAATTCGGTTTGGTAGCGTGTTAGTGACGTTATCACTTCTAGCATGCTCTCTTGGCTACCAATACTGATTCGAACACAGTTACGCAAAGCAGGTTCATGGTTTTGATTCCTTGTCACAATGCCATCCTTCGCCAATACACCGAACACTTGATGCCCAGGTTTTTGACGCAGCAAAATAAAGTTCGTCGATGAAGGGTAAACAGACCCGATGAAATCAAACTGCGTTAACTCACAAGCAAACCAGTTGCGTAGTTCGACCAGCTTTTGTGTAGCACCTTGCATCACTGAGACTCGTTCATCAGACAAAGCGTCTAGCACGATTTGCGATGAGCAATCTGGCATTGGATACGGTGGAATTAATTTAGCGACATACTGCATCACATTTTGACTCGCTAAGATAAAGCCACAGCGCACCGCAGCAAGTCCAAACGCCTTAGATAAAGTGCGAATCACAACCAAGTGCGGATAACGCTCAATAAGGCTAACGGCTGACGTTTGTGGTTCAAATTCGATATACGCTTCATCAACCACCACTAGAGATTTCCCGATAGTCCCTTCCAGTACCTGAATCAAATCCGATCTGGGAATCACATTACCCGTTGGATTGTTTGGTGAACAAAGGAAAACGATATTGACCAACTCAGCTTTATTCAGAATGTCAGCAACATCTAAGCTGAAATCTTCCTGCAAAGGAGAGTCGAGCGTTTCAATCGCTAATGCATCAGCGCAAAACTCATACATGGCATACGTTGGTGAACAAATCAGGATATTGTCACTCGCGGGCTTACAGAATGTTCTGATCAGTAAGTCAATCGCTTCATCAGCGCCACGAACAGCAACAGTTGCAGCGTCAGTTCCGCAATACGCTTGGTAAGCCTTGGCAATATCTTGTGGTAAAAAGTCTGGGTAACGATTATGGCTGGCTTCTCCTTGAAACAGCGAGCTTTCCAATTCGTTCGCGTTTAGCCATACACGTCCATCACCACCAATTCTTCTTGCCGATTGATAAGGTATTAATTTTTTTACAGCCTGAGGCACTAAGCTATCAATAAAAGATGTCAAGAAGCTATCCCTTTCACAAAATCACAATGTCTTCACCACTGCCTTCATATTCAAAAAATGTGAACTATGCACATATTGAATCACAAATGATGACTAAGTATTTACATTCAAACAGAACACTATTGATAAATGAATCGAAATAATCACATAATAGCCATGATAAAAAGTCATAGGTAAAGATATGAATAGCACACTTCCTTCAACCAAAACCTTGCTCGCATTTTTATCGACGGCAAGGCACCTTAACTTTACGCGCGCGGCACATGAGCTCAATGTCACGCAAGGTGCAGTGAGTCGTCAGGTACTCTCGTTTGAAGAAAGCCTTGGCTGCGACCTCTTCTATCGCCATGCTCGAGGATTGTCTTTAACGCCGAAAGGAGAAGAGCTGGTTCCCTTGATACAAGGAACGATTCATCAACTGCAATCGGCTCTGAATCAAGTGGCTAGCTCTCCCTCTAAGATCAAACTCAATGCTCCGAGTTGTATTACCTCTTGGCTCTTACCCAAGTTGATGTCATTTCAACAGGCCTATCCTGATATTGATGTCGAGCTCACTTCGACCATCAAGCACGTTTTTGAGCCAAGCTTTGATCCCTTCGATGCGGTGATTACTTATGGCAAGAAACCAAGCCAACACTCAATTGTTAGCCAACTACTGTTCAACGAGCAACTAGCTCCTGTCTGCCAAACACAGAGTATTGTTCCAAGTCACCTGATAGATAGCACTTCAACTTTCATCAAGCCACACAAGCTTGCTCAGTACACTTGGTTGCACGCTAACAATGAGCAGAGTGACTGGCGACTATGGTTAGAGCACATAGGAAGCCATGACCTTTCAAGCAAGAACAACCAACAATTCGCGACACTCGACCAAGCGATGAATGCCGCGATTCAGGGCTTTGGTATAGCAATCGGTGACATCACGCTTGCTAAGCAAGATATTGATTTGGGCAGATTGGTGAAAGTGAGTGAAGGCAGTGTCTTCTCTGGAAATGGTTACTTCCTATTACAACCCAAGAACCGTCAGAATGCCTCGCTATCAACCTTAGTCGATTGGCTAGTCGATTAACGGTTATCAAATTGCCAATTCAGGAGCCTTAAAGCTTCAGTAGATCGTCATAATGAGAATTTTACCATTCTCAAAATAAAACTATTTTTCGTCAGCTCCGTATTGGTGTTTAGAGAATAGAACTTACGTTCCTTTAACTAATTGAAAAGAAATTCAATTCTATTTGGTAGGAAAGTGGTTCTGTTCAATTGGAAAAAATGGCATTCGAATTGCTTTGTCATAGATAACCCAACCAATATACAGCAGGTTGCATCATTTGAACTGCAGCTTGTCACGGAGGATAGGCTATGACCTTACAAAGACATACGTATTACGGCTTAATTCACCATGGAATTAAAACCTTATTAATGGACAGAATTGGCCACTTCACAGAACGTGAATATCATGAGTATCTCGACTTAACGACCGGTAAATCGACATGTTTTGCCATGAGTGAACAAGAACTCGAAAACACCTTAGACAGTTTGAAAAGCGAAGGTTATCTTGAAGACATCAAGAAGCTGATACCTCGCTACCAAACCTCGTCAATGCGATAACCGGTCTAAACTCGTTAAACACGATGAAGGGTTAGATGGAATTAAATGGCACCCAATTGTCTCGGGCTATTTAGCATCGAGACAGTTTTCGTTAGACTGTCTGCAACTCAACTAACTGGATAGTCAGTGTCTCATGAAGCAAATCCTTGATTTCATTCCTCTCATTATTTTCTTTGCGCTGTATAAGATGTATGACATCTATACAGCGACTGGTGCTTTGATCGTTGCATCTGCAGTTCAAATTGTTTTGACGTATTTCATCTACAAGAAAGTAGAAAAAATGCAGATCATCACGTTTCTGATGGTTGCCGTATTTGGCGGCATGACCATCTTCTTGCACGACGACAACTTCATTAAGTGGAAAGTGACCATCGTTTACGCGCTGTTTGCTATCGGCCTGACAGTCAGTCACATCATGGGCAAGTCAGCTATTAAAGGAATGTTGGGCAAAGAGATTTCACTTCCTGAATCAGTGTGGGCCAAGATCAACTGGGCATGGACTCTGTTCTTTACTCTATGCGCTATTCTCAACGTTTACGTTGCTTTCAACCTACCGTTGGATGTTTGGGTGAACTTCAAGGTGTTTGGCTTACTCATCGCTACCCTGCTCTTCACCTTACTGACGGGTGTATATATTTATAAGCATTTACCAAAAGATCAGCACCTACAAAAAGACCAACAGCAAGAACTAACAGACAAAAATACCGACGAGAAGTAACCCTAAGGGATGAGTCCTCATTCCCTTTTTGATACAATTCTTATCAATATGCTATTTAACAGTGGCCAATGATACTCGTGATCATTGGCCACTGGCTTTTTTGTGTTGCAGAAACTGGTCAAAATAAAGCCTATTATTTACTGACAATCTCACTAAATTAGCGGCAATCTGGTTTCTTGTTGTTCAATGCACTCATTTGCCAATGTGCTTAACCAGTCAACACATCTGTTTTTATTTAAGATAATCAATACCATCAAGAGTACAACAATGACTATTCAATCAACTTTGAACCCGATTGGTTCTTTACTTCTTCGCACATTAGCGATGCCTTCTGATACAAATGCAGCAGGCCAGATTTTCGGTGGTTGGATAATGTCTCAGCTCGACCTAGCTGGCGGTATCTTGGCGAAAGAGATCTCTAACGGCAAAATAGTCACAGTTTCAGTATCAAGTATCGAGTTCAAACAACCAGTCTCTGTGGGTGATGTGGTATGTGTTTATGGTGATTGCACTAAGATTGGTCGCAGCTCGATGAATATCGACCTAGAAGTATGGGTTAAGCCGGTACTTGACCACGGCATCGGTGACCGTTACAAGGTTTGTGGCGCGACATTCAACTACGTCGCGGTTGATGAAAGTGGTAAGCCTCGCTCTATCAATAAATAGGACTTTTCACTCCGTCGTTTACGTAAATGGTCTTTAGTTCGAGTCAATGAAATAGCTAAAGACCATAGCGCTCTCTCGCACCAATTCACAATTTCTTATCATTAGCTCTTCCAATACCAATTAGTTCGCGTAAATTAGCAAGATAGCGAATTTAAACGCCCCAATTTAGTGAAGTAAAATAAGGATATCTCAATATGTGGTACGTGATTTTTTCTCAAGACGTCGAAAATTCATTAGAAAAGCGCCTAAGTGTTCGCCCACAACATCTAGAACGCCTACAAACACTTCACGATGAAGGCCGACTGTTAACAGCAGGCCCAATGCCAGCCATTGACTCAGATAACCCTGGTGAAGCTGGCTTCACAGGTTCGACTGTGATTGCTGAGTTTAATTCTTTAGAAGATGCACAGACATGGGCAGACGCAGACCCGTACATCGCTGCTGGTGTCTACCAAAATGTTATTGTTAAACCATTCAAGAAAGTATTTTAACGTGAAAAAATGGATTATTGGCTCACTGACTTTAGCTCTGCTCGCAGGCTGTTCATCAAGTGAGCATGACGAACAAAGACAGCTAGAGATGATGGCGCAGCACCGTGCTGGCGTTTTATCTGCTGGCCTGCCGATTGAGTACGGCCCGCTGTCGGTCATGCGCGTATTAGCAAAAAACACGGTTATCGAAATCATGATGATCTACAACCAAGATGCAAAAGGTGCTAAGCCTTTAAACCAAGTTGTAGACATGAGTGTGAATAGCTACTGCACTAACTCAGAAGTAAGAGCAAACCTTGACATGGGCTTGGCTTACAACATCAAGATTCGTAACACACGCGGACAATTGATGGTTGAGAAGCTGATCAGCAAAAATACCTGTCAGAGCAGCAGTTAGATTCGAGATTTAAACAAGCATAAAACCAGAAGGCCTAGCATTTGCGAGGCCTTTTTTGTGGTTCATCGTGGATTAGCGGGTCAATCAAATCTTAGGCCGAACTATGCCTCAGCTGATTCCCACTCTTTACGCAGTGTCTTCGTCGCCGATACAAGGTTGGCCAAGGCGGCTTCTGTCTCAGCCCAGTTACGCGTCTTCAGTCCGCAGTCAGGGTTTGCCCATAAACGTTCAACCGGAATTCTCTTTGCCGCTTTCTTAAGTAAATCAATAATCCACTCTTCTGAAGGGATGTTTGGCGAGTGAATATCGTAAACACCCGGGCCTATCGCATTCGGATAGTTAAACTCTTCAAACGCTTTCAATAGTTCCATATTTGAACGAGAGGTTTCAATGGTAATCACATCGGCGTCTAATGCGGCCACTGAATCAATGATTTCGTTGAACTCGCTGTAGCACATGTGAGTATGAATTTGCGTCTCTGGTTTAGCACTCGCGGCCGAGATCTTAAAGGCATCGACGGCCCATTCTAAATATTCTGCGTGGTCACGTTTTTTCAATGGTAAACCTTCACGAATCGCTGGTTCATCAATCTGAATAATATTGATTCCTGCATCTTGTAGGTCAGACACTTCATCACGCAGCGCAAATGCCAATTGATTAGTGATCTCTTTGCGTGAGATGTCTTCACGTGGGAACGTCCAGCACAAGATAGTGACAGGGCCAGTTAACATCCCTTTCATTTGTTTAGAAGTTAGAGATTGGGCATAGGTAGACCACTCCACCGTCATCGGTTTCTCACGCTCGATATCCGCGACTACAATAGCTGGTTTCACGCAGCGAGAACCGTAGCTTTGCACCCAACCAAATTTAGTGGTTTGAAAGCCCGCTAGATTTTCTGCAAAGTACTCCACCATATCGTTACGTTCCGCTTCACCATGAACCAACACATCCAAATCTAGCGCTTCTTGGCGTTTCACCGCATCCGCAATATGGCCTTTCAATGCGGTTGTGTATTCCGCTTCACTCAGTTTGCCGGTTCGGTAAGCACTACGCTGAATTCGGATCTCCCCTGTTTGTGGGAACGAACCAATGGTTGTGGTTGGCAATAGTGGTAAACCCAGCACCTCAGACTGATGAACCGCACGTTCTGCATAAGGAGCACTACGCTCTGCTAATGCTTTGGTAATCGTGCTAAGACGAGCCTGTACTTGAGGCTTGTTCACATGAGTCGAGCTCTTACGTGCAACAATAGGTTGGCTATAAGTCTCACACGCTAATATGGCATTTTGATCGCCGTCAAGCGCAGCACCCAATAAGCTAACTTCCGTGACTTTCTGTTTCGCGAAAGCAAACCAGCTTTTCACTTCATCGCTAAGTGAATCTTCTAACTCTAAGTCAACTGGGCTGTGCAGCAGCGAACATGAACTTGCGACCCAAAGCTTATCGTCTAACTTCTCTTTCACTGGTTGCAGTTTCGCTAGCTGAGTAGCCAAGTCTGCTCGCCAAACATTGCGCCCGTTGATGACACCTGCAGACAGCACCCACTCTTCAGGTAGTTTACTCACGACTTCATCGAGTTGTTGTGGCGCAGCAGCCAAATCGATGTGTAAACCATTGACGGGCAGTTCTATGATTTTATCTAACGTGTCAGTCACCGAATCAAAGTAAGTGGTAAGCAGCAGTTTTACATCGCCTTGAATCACTTGATAAGCCAACTTGAATGAATCAGCCCAACGTTTTTCAAGTTCCAGAGAAAGGATAGGCTCATCGATTTGCACCCACTCAACACCTAACTTGGAAAGTTTAGCCAAAATCGCTTGGTAGGCAGTAAGCAGGCGTGGAAGCAAGCTTAGGCGATCAAAGCCCTCTTCCACTTCTTTGCCTAGGTACAAGTAAGACAGCGGGCCAAGAAGGACTGGCTTAACCTTATGCCCAGCTTGAATAGCTTCATTCACTTCATCAAACAGTTGCGGCCAGCTCACGTCAAACGAATCATCTTTACTGAATTCGGGCACAATGTAGTGGTAGTTAGTGTTGAACCACTTGGTCATGTCAGATGCAGCTGCACCGTCTTGAGCACTTTCTGAACCATGTTTCCCGCCACAACAAGTTGGCTGCTTTTGAGATTGTATTTGAGTTTGTGATTGCCCGCGACCAACACGGAACAAGGTATCTAAGTCTGGGAAGGCTTTCTCTTCTTCAGAGCCACCAGCGTGACGCTTTGGCACATGACCCAAAAGCAAAGTCGTTGTTAACACATGGTCGTACCATGCGAAGTCACCCGCAGTTGCAAAGCTTAGATTCGCGTCGGCTTGTACATTCCAGTTACGATTTCTCAGTTCGCTGCCGAGCTGCTTAAGCTCTGACTGGCCAATCTCGCCGCGCCAGTACTTCTCTAATGTAAATTTCAGTTCGCGTTTTTCACCGATGCGTGGGTAGCCAAGAATATGCGTTGTCGTAGTCATGAGCCTGTTCCTTATTCAATAATTGTTAGTATCTTTTCAGACCACCTATTGAAGATTACGCTTTATCAAAAAGGCGTCTGGATGGCTAAACTATCCACCCAATCTGAATAATGAACAACGTCCAAATATTCATCTTGTTTATTAAAAATATTCATCTTGAATAAACCAAAGATGAGGAACTCAAAACCATCTAGACATCTAGACGTTTACAAATGATAAAAAACCCCGTAGGGTGATTATTAAGAAATATTGAATTGGCTTAGGGAATATGAGGAATACTCATGATAGAGCTTAAACACCTTCGAACATTGACTACCTTGAGAGACAGCGGCTCACTGACAGCAACTGCAACCTCTCTTCATCTGACGCAGTCGGCGCTTTCTCATCAATTGAAAGACCTTGAGGCGCGTATTGGCGGTCAGCTTTTCCTTCGTAAAACTAGGCCAGTTAAATTCACCTCTGAAGGTGAGATTTTGCTTAAGCTCGCCGATGAGATACAACCAAGAATCGCTAAAGCAGAGAACGAACTCGCAAGCCTGAAAGAGGATGTGAATGGCCGTTTGCACATGGCGATCGAGTGTCACTCATGCTTCCAATGGTTAATGCCCGCTTTGAAGGAATACCAAGTTGCTTGGCCAAGCGTAACCCTAGATTTCTCGTCAGGCTTTGGTTTTGAGCCGCTGCCCGCATTAATGGCTGGTGAATTAGATTTGGTGATCACCTCTGATATACAGCCGCGTTCAGAGGTTCATTATGAGCCACTCTTTGATTTCGAGATGCGTTTGATCACTGCAATAAACTCGCCTTTGGCTGAAAAGCCAAGCATTGAACCGCAAGATCTTAGCGATCTCACGATGCTCTCCTATCCAGTTCAAAAACAGCGTTTAGATGTCGTGAAGCACTTTTTGCAACCTGCAGGTGTAGAACCTAAGAAGTGGAAGCAAGCAGACAACACCTTGATGTTGGTGCAAATGGTATCGGCAGGATTAGGTGTCGCGGCATTACCAAACTGGGCAATCAGTGAGTTCTCAAGGCAAGGCTTGATAGCCAGCAAGCCGTTAGGTAAAGGGCTTTCGAGAAGACTGTTTGCTGCAGTAAGAAACTCAGAAAAAGACAAGCGTTACCTACAGGCTTTCTTTAGTACGGCAAGGCAGCAGAGTAAGAGTCACCTTGATGGTATTGAGGTCGTTTAACAATAACCATCGTCAACTAACTCCGCTTACACCAAGCACAAGAAACAAATGCCAGAAACAAAAAAAGTCACAGATAATCTGTGACTTTTTAGTTTCAGTACCGATGATTTTCGATACCTGTTGATTCGCGAAAAATAGACTATCTTGCGTAAGATTTAAACTGGTTAGTCAGTGGGTCGTATTGATAGCCAAGCATATCAAGCTTACCGACGACACTTTCTATATCCATCTCATACATGCTAATGAGCTCTTCAAAACTGTCGCACTCTAAGCGCAGTTTTTCGTTCACTATTCCCAGCAAGATAATGCTATCCAGGCTTTTGACGTTGCTTAAATCCATCTCGTACTCCTTACGAACACACTGACTAGAGTTAAGTTTAGAACGCTTACCAAGGTCACGCTAAAAAACAGATCACACTTCTTAAATCATATACGTGGTTACAATGCCCGAAGTTACAATGCCCAAACTGGCGTTAAACCAACAGCAGCCGCTAATAACATCAACAATGAAACCGTAAGTTGAAGCTTTTCAGGTGTCTTAACGAACAGTAGATGCCAACACCACACCACGATAGAAGAGATCAACAAAGCGAAGCTAAATAGTAACGTGGAAATTACTGGCTCTAACTGAGCTTCAGAGAGTGAGTAAACATTCACGACTGTTGCCAGTACCACCAACATACCCGCCAATACACCCACCACTGGCAAAACACGGTGGAAAGCTTGCAAACGCGTTCTTGCGATCGTCAGCAGTAAATGACCAAACGCAGCACCTAACAATACGACCAACAGCAGAGTCGTAATGATGCCGACTGTGGTTGCTTGCTCCGTCGCTTGAATAGCAACGTAAGATAACGCCAAACCACACGCCAAATACATAACCCAGATAGGGCCAGAATCACGAGTCTTCTTAGTTTGAACTTGAGAATAGAAATAAAAAATTGCGAACACGACCAGAAAGGCTTCAATTTTTACTGAGGCAACCGCCAGCCAAAGCACGCCAATTGCAGGTAACATCTTGTGAATACGGCCACGTTGTCCCGGGCAAATATCCCCTTTCACCAAGATGAGGGTTAAGATCAGTTGGGCTCCTAAAAGCATCGGAGCAAATTGTACTAATAACGTTTCGACCATTGTGGATCTACTTCTTCAGACTTATTTTCGCGAATAATATCAAAAACTGCTGCGAACACTAATCAAAATCACAAATTAGCGACGTTATTCAAGGCTTCAACTATGCTGTTGTATGGCTCTTTTGATGCTTTTAAAAGCGATATAGCGAAAGACACCAGAACTAACAGGGGCATGTTCTACTGGCTAGTCTAGTCTCATGCCGCTATAATTCCCGCCTCAAAAATCAGAGGTTGAAATATGTACAGCGATATCACTCCTATTCACGAACACAAAAAATACTGGGCCGAGTGCTACGGAACTGCACCCTTTTTGCCTACCAGTAGAAAGGAGATGGATGCTCTTGGATGGGATAGCTGTGACATTATTATTGTAACTGGTGATGCGTATGTCGATCACCCGAGCTTTGGTATGGCTATCATCGGCCGTCTGCTTGAAGCTCAAGGTTTCCGCGTAGGCATTATTGCTCAACCAAAGTGGGACAATAAAGATGCCTTCATGAAGCTAGGTAAACCTAACCTATTTTTCGGCATCACAGCGGGTAACATGGACTCCATGATCAACCGCTACACCTCTGATCGCAAATTACGTCACGATGATGCTTACACACCAAACAATGAAGGTGGCAAGCGTCCTGACCGTGCAACTCTGGTTTATTCTCAACGCTGTCGTGAAGCTTACAAAGGCACGCCAATCGTTCTTGGTGGTATTGAAGCGAGCTTGCGTCGTGTTGCTCACTACGACTACTGGTCGGATAAAGTTCGTCGCTCTGTATTGTTTGATGCAAAAGCCGACATTCTTCTTTTTGGTAACGCTGAACGTGCACTGGTTGAAGTGGCACATCGCATTGCCGACGGCGAAGACATGTCTACGCTAACCAATATCCGCGGTACTGCTATCAATCTTCCAGCAGCGCCTGAAGGCTTCAAAATCATTGACTCTTCTCGTATCGAAAAGCCGAACAAAGCGTATGTTCCCGTTAACCCATACGAAGTTGAAACCCAGTGTGATACCAAGAAAGACGAAAAAGAAGAAGTAAAAGCGCAGCCTATTACTATTCGCCCTTCTCGTCACGATGCAAAAACTACAGCAGTTCGTATCCCAGGTTACGAAAAGCTAAACAATGACCGTATTCTTTACGCTCACGCTAGCCGTATTCTGCACCTTGAGACAAACCCGTACTCGGGTCGTGCTCTGATTCAACGTCACGGTGATCGTGAGCTCTGGGTTAACCAAGCGCCAATTCCACTGACTACAGAAGAGATGGATTACGTGTTTGGCCTTGCTTACAAGCGTGTTCCTCACCCGATGTACGGTAAAGCGAAAATCCCAGCATACGACATGATCAAAACCTCGGTTAATATCATGCGTGGTTGTTTTGGTGGTTGTTCTTTCTGTTCAATCACAGAGCACGAAGGTCGTATCATTCAAAACCGTTCGAAAGAATCTATCTTGGATGAGATCGAAGACATTAAAGATAAAGTACCGGGCTTTACCGGTACTATTTCTGACTTAGGTGGTCCAACGGCGAACATGTACCGTTTAGGTTGTTCAGATCCAAAAGCAGAAATTAACTGCCGTCGTCCATCATGTGTGTTCCCGAAAATCTGTGAAAAGCTAAACACAGACCATCAACACACCATCGACCTGTACCGCTCAGCAAGAAAAGTACCGGGCGTTAAGAAGATCATGATTGCTTCTGGTGTTCGTTACGACCTAGCGATTGAGTCTCCAGAATACGTTCGTGAGCTTGTGACTCACCACGTTGGTGGTTACTTGAAGATTGCTCCAGAGCATACTGAAAAAGGCCCGTTGGACCTGATGATGAAACCGGGCATGGGCACTTACGATCGTTTCAAAGAGATGTTCGAGAAGTACAGCGCTGAAGCCGGTAAGAAACAGTACCTGATTCCTTACTTCATCTCTGCTCATCCGGGCACAGAAGACGAAGATATGCTTAACCTTGCAATGTGGCTGAAAAAGCATAACTACGAATGTGACCAAGTACAGAACTTCTACCCATCGCCAATGTGTAATGCAACATCGATGTACTACTCAGAGACCAACCCTCTGAAACGCGTGAAATATAAGAAGCGTGAAGATGTTCCTGTACCTAAAGGTGATCGTCAACGTCGTCTCCATAAAGCACTGCTACGTTACCACGATCCTGAAAACTGGAAGATCATCCGTGAAGCGCTGATCAGTATGGGCAAACAGCACTTGATCGGCGACAAAGTAAACTGCCTAGTACCAGCAGAAGACTTTGATGCTCAAACGCCAGCACAACGTCGTAAGTCTGGTCGTCACGGTTCACAACGTTTTGCGACTAAACACAGCAAATCTCAACCGGGTTTAGGCGGCGAGAAGCCACGTAATCACTCTAAATCTGGTGGCAAGAAGCCTACTGGTAACGGTAGCCAAGGCAATGCTAACCAAGGTAACGGAAAGCAAAACGCTGGTGGTAGTAACAACGGTAACGGTCGTAAACCAGCGACAGGCTTCATTAAGAAAGGTCCTGGTAGTCAGCAATCACAAGGTAATGGCAGCGGAAACGGCAAACCAAACCGCAATAAAGGCGGTAATGGTCAAGGTGGCAAACCTGCAAGTAACGGCAAGAACCGCCAGCGCGCAGCACAACGCTAATATCGCAAGCCAATTTATTCTGTTATCGTAAAAACACAAAGCGCAGCTATTTAGCTGCGCTTTTTTGTTTTTGCCAACTCATCAAAAATCTCACTGAGTTGTCTAACGAGTAAATACCCAATACTGACTAAACAAATAGTTGGTGACCATACCCACTAAGATACCAACCGCCATTGCGATAAACACGGCCCCAGTAAATGCAGGCAACAGTTCCGTCACCAACTTAAAGCACAACAAATTAGGAATCGCCGATATCGATGCGGAAAACATGAATTTCTGCCACTGGATCAACTTTTCGGACCAACTCCCCTGACCTTTGAATCCAAAAGTCAGCACGCGATTACCAAACCACGTTGTCGTTGCAGCAGCAATGAACGAGCCTATTCTCGCCGTCATTAAAGGCAAACCAGCAATGTAATGCAGAAAGGCAAATACCGCACAATCAACAACAAATCCACCAGCACCAACCACAGCAAATCGAACCATCCTGTGATGGGATTGGAGCTTTTGACTGTGTGCCTGAAGCTTATTATTGAACATTTGCAGCCCTGAGTTAATGCTGAACATCACTTTCACTTCGAATGTGGCTCAACGACAAATTTGGTTTGATGTTTTGGCTATGGCAGCTGAACAAAGCACGCTTTATTTTCACCGTTGGTTCCAAAATACAAGTTAACGCGTTGTCTTTAATCTTGGTTTCCACTTCAGATCTTTTACCAATCAGATAGAACTTATCAATGCCCACTATCTGCTCGATATCGAGAAGTCTTTTCGCTTGACCATGACTGTAAAATTGCCCAGAGAATGGTCGTTTACCCACGTAAAAGCTTGGCGCAGAATCCGTAATCTGTTCGAAAATAATACGGTCACTTTTCTCGTTCGCCTTGCCGAGATTCAGGTAGACCATCGCAATCATTAGCAACACAGGCAGAACCAAAGCCACGCTCGAGAACCACTTCTTATCTTTTTCCACTACGAGTATAGCAATCAACAAGCCAAGAGCCGGAATACCTGGTAGGACGTAAGCTGGGAGAATATTGCCCGCCATAGTGAAAAGAATCAGAGGTGAAATCAACCAACAGACAAGAAATGAAAACAGCCCACTATTCTCAGTGTTAATTTCTGCAATTTTCTTACGGCGGACAAACGCTAATATAGGCAAAACAATTGACCAAGGCGCAGCGGCTTGAATCCAGAACACCCAGATCATACCTCGTGCTTGGTCGTGAGCAGAACCGTACAGATCACCTTCCCAGCCACTCACAACAAAACGCTTAAAGTGTTCGCCAACAATAAAGTAGTCGATGAAGCCCGGCGTTGCCATTTCAGCCATGATGTACCAAGGTAGAGCAATCGCTAACATCACACCTAAACCAGACAACAATGGGAAACGTTGCCAAAGCGCTTTGAAAGCACCAAAGAAGCCGTGTTGTAATACCAACCAAGGGAAAACTGCGATACCCATGATGACAATCGCTACCGGCCCTTTTGCCAGCAAGCCTAGTGCTAAACCAATGAAACCAACGTAACCCCAAGATCGATTAGTCTTCGCACTCCCTTCACCCTTCCCCGCTTCTCCTCCTAGCCAACATAGGTAGAAACCCAGCATGGCAATAGTCATCGCTAAGGTTAACGCGATGTCTGTCATCACAGCACCTGCCGCAATAGAGAAAATACCACATGTCGCCAACACTACCGCGGCAACCAACGCACTTTGCCCTGTTCGTTTCGCCATGTAAGAGGTCAACAAAATCGTTGCTACACCCGCTAACCAATGTGGTGCGCGAACGGCAAACTCACTCAGGCCGAACAACTCAATACCGGCAGCGCTCATCCATGTAAACAACGGTGGCTTACCCCAGAAAGGAATACCGTAATCAAACTGAGGCGTTAACCAATTCCCAGTTTCCACCATCAGACGTGCCATTTCGCCATAGCGCGCTTCTGTGGTATCCATTAATGGATAGGTTGCCAAAGATAAAAGCCTTAAAACCAATGCAAAAGCCAACAAGTACCATAGGTGCGTTCGGTTCAGGCTCATGCTGACTCCTCTAATTTAAAATGTGTTTTTAATGCCGGTGTATCGACCACCGATTGGATCAGATACAAAGGACGATTCTTGGTTTCAATGAAAATACGACCTATGTACTCTCCCATTAAACCAATACACAACAGTTGGATACCGCCAAGGGCAAGCTGTACGACCATCATTGACGGATAGCCCGTGATTGGCTCACCAAACATCATGGTTTTGAACACGATGAAGACGCCATACACGAAAGCAGTAAGTGCCACTAAGCCACCAACGGCCGTCGCAATACGCAGTGGGCGGATAGAGAACGAAGTGATGCCATCCATCGCCAAGCCAACCAGCTTCAAGTAGTTCCACTTGGTCTCACCACAAAAGCGCGCGTCGCGCTTAAACTGAATCGTTGCTTGCCCAAAACCAGGCCATGAGAAAATACCTTTCATGTAGCGATTACGTTCAGGAAGTTGATTGATATGGTCGACGACTTCACGGCTCAACAGTCTGAAATCACCAACATTTTCAGGAACATCGATTTTCGCAGCCACATTCATGACTTTGTAAAAGCTCGCCGCTGAAAACTTCTTAAACCACGTTTCACCATCACGCTGGCTGCGCTGCATATTCACAACGTCATAGCCTTCGCGCCACTTGGCAACCATTTGTGGGATCAGCTCCGGCGGATCTTGCAGGTCTGCGTCTAACAAGATCACCGCTTGTCCTCGGCAATGCTCAAGGCCAGCACTCATGGCTGACTCTTTACCAAAGTTACGGCTTAAACCAATCACCGAGATTGAGCTATTGATTGAAGTGAATGAACTCACCAAGTCCAAGCTGTTGTCTTTGCTGCCATCGTCGACATAAACAATCTCACTCGTGATCGGTAAGCTATCAAGCACCTTGGTAAGGCGAGAGTGGAACTCTTCCAATACCTCTTGTTCATCGTAAAAAGGCACAATGATAGACAAAGAGACCGCAGGATTGATCTGCGATGTAGATATCTTAGGGCGGCTAATATGAAGTTCAGACATAATACGTTCTTCTATTTTTTAATCTGAAGCCAATCTACCCTCCCATAAGTGAAAGTTATGTTATTGACATATTTTTCACGCTCACTCAGGATAATGTTACTGTCTATTTCTGTATGAGAATCAAAATGAAACGAGTTCTATTAGTCGAAGATAACCGTGAAATTGCAGGTGTCTTGTTTGATTATTTTGAGTGTATTGGCATGGAACTCGATTACGCAGACAACGGTGAACTTGGCCTACAACTCGCGTTGGAAAACTCATTTGATATCATCATATTGGATCTAATGTTACCGAGAATGGACGGCCTAACGGTTTGTAATAAACTGCGAGACCAAGGTAACGCGACACCTATTTTGATGCTGACCGCCTTAGATAGCCGAGAAGATATGCTGAAAGGCTTTGAACACGGTGCCGATGATTACCTCACCAAGCCTTTTGATTTGGATATTCTAGAAGCAAGAATGAACGCGTTAGTCCGTCGTTACCGCGGAAAAGTCGCCTCTTCAAAACTTCAGTTCGATGAACTCACCATCGACCAAAAAACCCATAAAGCTTACCGCCAAGATAAACTACTAGCGCTCAATCCAACCACTTACACCATACTTGAGATGCTGTGCCAAAGCGCACCTGAAGTAGTCACTCGTGAAACTATTTCCTACAAGTTATGGGAAGAAAACGAGCCCAACAATGATGTGTTGCGCAGTCACATTTATCAGTTACGTAATCAACTCGACAAGCCTTTTGACACTCAGATGTTAATTACGGTGCCTAAAGTTGGCTTCCGATTGGAGCCATCGAATTGATTTCAAATGTTCTTACAAGCACAAAAACCCTAACGGGCCGCTTAGCGGTTTTCTTTGGGTTAATGGCCGTAATTGTGTCGGCATTTGTCTATGTGGTATTTATCACAGCCCTGTACTTGTCGGAAGACCGCGTGGGTGAAAGACGCATCCTAATTGACCGCAACTATGCAGTCGGGTTATTCCAGTCAGGCGAAAGTGGAGAGCTTCGTATTGATGACCTGACTATCGCTTACAACGATCTTTCCTATCTACCGAAAAAGTATTTAAAGTATATTGAAGGCAAAGAAAATTTCATTGGTGAGGTCGGTGAAGATCCAGAATCTCGCATGGTCTATGTAGGCGAGTATACTCATGAAGGTAGAACTCACCCTATTGTTCTGCTTTCTGAAATAGACCGTGTCGAGCTTAGTGTCTTTGAACTCGTTTATGCCACCACATTTGTATTAGCCCTTCTCTCTATTCTAATATTCAGCTTCGGAGCTCTGCTCTATCGGTTGTCTAAACGGCTGATTGAGCCCTTCAACTCCCTGTCTGAACAGCTTGAATCCAATAAGCTCAATCTAAACGAAGAGTTTGGAGTGAATGACGATGCGGCGGTGGAGTTTCGTCAGTTGACGGATCAACTCAATCAATACAGAAGAGAAATCAATTCTCTAGTAAAACGCGAGCAAGCTTTCGCACGCTACTCAAGTCATGAACTAAGAACTCCGTTGACTGTTGCTCGTGGTGCCAACAAACTGTTACTGAGAAGCGAAACAACCGAATTTCAATCTCGTCAGGTTGAACGTATTGATGAAGCCATTGTTCAAATGTCTGAAATGGTCGATGCCCTGCTTGGTCTCGTTCGCTATGAAAGAAACAGTGACGATGCACCTCTACGTTTATTCAGCCAGCAAGAGCTAGAGACTATCGTTTCTAAAAATTCGTTGCAGGCTGACGAGAAGGAAGTCGCGATAACCTTACAAGTTCAATCAGAACCAACCATTCAAGCCACCAGCGCGATCATGAATATGTTGGTCGGTAACTTGTTAAGAAACGCGATTGCAGCCACTAATAGCGGTACAGTAACTATTACCCTTTCTCAAGACAGTCTTATTATTGAAGACCAAGGCGAAGGCCTGCAGGAGCAATACAACCCGAATGGACACGGGCTAGGTTTGTTGATTGTCGATGACTTGTGTCAGCGTTTTCATTGGGACTTTGAGTTGTTTAATCGCAGCTGTGGTGGATGCACAGCCAAGATCACCTTTCAAGCCGATTCATCCGCGTCAATATCGAACGAAAACTTGATTTAGTTGGTTTACAGCCGCCTCTGGCTACTAGATACTCGTCCGTCCTATTTGATTTAAAAATGCTGGCTCTTTAGTCAGCATTTTGTTTAAGTGCGATGAAACTAAATAATAGCCCTGTAACTCAGCATCAATTTAACGACCACACCTTTTTCTTAAAGCGTGACGATCAACTTCACTCACACTTTTGCGGTAACAAAGCCCGCAAGTTCATGAAGCTGCTGGAAGACGAGCACCCAGAGACAACAACCTTGATCAGCTATGGTTCTGCGCAGGCTAACTCTCTGTTCTCACTCGCGGCACTGGCAAAGATCAAAGGTTGGACGTTTGAGTTCTACGTCGATCATCTTCCCGAGTGGCTACTAGAACGCCCAATAGGTAATTACCGTGGTTCAGTAGACCTTGGCGCTAAGGTGATTTCAGTCAAAGAGACAGGCTCTGAGCTTCATCCTAAAGAGTATATTGAGCAAGTAAGACAACCTGACTCCCACTGCATTGTGTTACCAGAGGGTGGCCGCTCTCAGCTTGCTGAGTATGGTGTTAAGCAATTGGCAATGGAAATACTGAGCTGGACTCGCTTCGAAAACCAACACGATTTTGTGATCGCACTCCCCGCAGGGACAGGTAGCACAGCTCTCTATCTTCATAAGCATTTAAAGCTGCACAACATCCCGGTATTAACCTGTGCTTGTGTTGGTGGCAGCGACTATTTAACGCAGCAATTTAATGAGCTAGGTGAAACCGAACATCCACAGATCTTATCGCTCGAAACCAAACACCACTTTGGAAAATTGTATCAACAGGATTATCAAACTTGGTTGGATCTACAAGAGCAAACCGACATCGAGTTTGACCTGCTTTACGACCCATTGATGTGGCAATGCTTAGAACAATGGCAAGAAGATAACCCAACTAAAACCATTATCTACATTCACCAAGGCGGTATCTTAGGTAACGAATCGATGCTGCCACGCTATCAGCGAAAATATCCAGATATGTGCCGTAGCACGACTAACGCTTCCTGGTAATTGCCCCGTCACACCGAGCTCTGGATATTCGAATTTCCGTAATCTGAGAACACCGTCATACAGCCATCACACTTGATCGTGATGGCTGTTTTAGCGTTTCACTTTCATATTTTACCTCTACTCTTACACTTCAAATTAAAGACAGTAATCTGGCGAGAATCATCGCGTTATCTATACTTTCGATTGGAACGGCAATTGTCATCGAAAGGAATAACGTATGCGAAAACTCACTATGCTCGGCTGCTTGTCAGTTTTACTGCCCATCTCAGCGATTTCAGGAGAAAACGTCACTTACCAAGTGGATGGAGTGGATTACGAAGGCTATTGGAGTGAAGCCAGCGACCAAGCACCTTTAGTGCTATTAGTACACGATTGGGATGGCTTAACCGATTACGAGAAGAAACGTTCTGAGATGCTCAATGAGCTTGGGTACAACGTGTTCGCCATCGACCTGTTTGGTAAAGGCATTCGTCCAACAGAAGTGAAAGACAAAAAGCAACACACCGGCGAACTGTATAAAGACAGAGCAAAAATACGTACGCTACTTAATGCGGGAGCAATGGAAGCCGAAAGGCTTGGAGGTAACTTAGATAATAACGTGATGATGGGTTACTGTTTTGGCGGCGCTGCCGTTTTAGAAGCGGCTCGTGCAGGTATCCCTTCGAAAGCTTATGTTACCTTCCACGGTGGTTTATCGACACCGAAAGGACAAGATTACTCGCAAACCAAAGCCCCAGTTGTCGTATTCCATGGCACAGCAGACGCCATGATCTCAATGCACGACTTTGGAAGCCTCGCCGCTCAACTTGAATCAACCAAAGTTCCGCATGAGATGATCACTTATAGTGGTGCGCCACACGCCTTCACAGTATTCGGATCGAATAACTATCAACATGAAGCTGACCAAAAATCATGGCAACGCTTTACTCAGTTGTTAAGTTCGGTATCTCGTTAACTTTCAATCTAGGTAACAGCCCAACGGCAGCCTGTTACCTAATTCGTACTAATTATTAGCGAGTATTTCTTTAAATTTGGTGTTCGTCACTCAAAAAGAAAGCGCTTTCTTGTAGTGTGTCTCTATTATCAATCAGGCACTCTGAATCAGATATGCTTTTTTAACTGTGAGAAATTATGAAATATTTAGCAATTCTACCAGCGGTATTCGCACTAAGCGCCTGTTCAACAGTGACAGAGTCACCGGTTAGCTACCACAAAACTTCTCCGGGGCTAGAGTCACTACAGAACAACGAAAACTGCTGTGAAAACCTGAGTACAATTCAATATCAAAGCGTTACGAACCCAGAAGAAACATCTGTTTCGATCACCACAGCAAGCCCTAAGATCGAGTTCAAATCGGGCCGATCCTTTGCTGGAGGGCTAAAGCTTCCTACAACACTAGATGCTATTCGTTTTTCAGTGACTTCAAATGCTAGTTATTCAGCATTCGTTCCGTCACTTTTAGTCTTAGACAAAAATTACCAGCCGCTAGATGTCATTGGCAATGAAAGTATTAAGTACCAACCACTTAGCCTGCTTGATGGTGCACAATATGGCGCGCAAATCGAACTGCAAGAACGTTACTTAAACGGCGAGGCTCCTGCTTACTTGGTCGTATTCACAACCAGCGAAGCACTCGCGGAAACAACTCCTGTCGAAAAACCAAGTGATATGGCGATACGTTCTGGTGATATCCAGGCAAACATCGCTCATAACACGGACTACGCCATCCCTCATTCTGCAATCGGGAAAGTCTTCTTTGATTTTAAATTCACAGCGGTAACCACCGTTGTTGAAGAACAAAACCGTCAAAAGCGAGTTCAACAAATTATTCCAGAATCAACCGTAGCCCAATCAGATTTATTAACGGAAAATACACTGAATAAGAAAGAGGTTTATCAAACTCTTATAGAAAACTCGGTTTCATCTGGAGATTTTAGTGCAGCACTGACTTACGTTGAAGAATCTGAGCGATTAGGAATCGAAGGGATGCGAAACTCCTTTGTTGACGCGATGAAGCAATATCAAAAAGCACAATAACTCAGCCTCAAAGTAGTCGTTTATTTTCTCTCACTTTACCTCTTTTTTGAGCAAACGAGAGTTAAATAAACGACTGTTATCCCTCAGCCCTATTCAGGCATAAACGAAAATTCTAATTGCTCCAATTCTAAGCCTAATTTGATAAATTCAATATCCAAAGAATAAAAGCCTTTATCAAGCTTAACGGAGAGCCCCTCAACTGAAACTGTCTCGCCATTAGTACCATTCACTGATAGAGACATCGCGTACACGTTATTGAGACTTAAACTACACGCAGATTGAGCCAAAGTGCCACTATCGTAGTTAACAATACCTGCACATCGATACACACCAGCCTGTTTAACTTCCAAAACAATGCTACGGTTTTCTCTGATATTAAGTGGTAATACTATTGCATGTTGCTCTGCCATCAGAGAGCAAAACTCTCCATCAGTTTTACTCTGTTGTTTATTAAGATTTTGGGTCGCCTCAAAGCTCTTAACTGGATCAAAAGCGACTAATGGGCGACCCATTGCTGGAGAGTCCATAATAAAACGACAAATATTCATCGCGCTTCGTTGCAACTCCCCTAAGCTCAACGTTCCGTTTTCAAGCGCCTGTAACGTATCGTCATTCGACACGTTATTTTCCGCACCATCATGCTCAACAACCATATAAAGATCATTTTGAGAGCGAAGCATAAAGGATGTGTAACTTCGACTTTCAGAGCCACCTTTGATTGGGTCATTCATTTTTGCCCACCAATCCGTCATCACTATCCCTTTATAACCCCACTCCCCACGAAGAATCGTAGTATTGAGGTCGTAATTGGATGCAGCCCAGTGACCATTAATAGGATTGTAGGAGGTCATAACACTCGAAGCTCCTCCTTGTTTTACCGCTATTTCAAAAGGCTTCAGATGAATCTCACGAAGTGCTCTCTGAGATACAACACTATCAACATCAAACCGTGACGTTTCTTGATCATTCGCCACCAAATGCTTGATTGTGCCAGATACTCCTGCAGCTTTAAGACCAAGAGTTTGAGATGCTGCCATTACCCCTGAGAGAAATGGATCTTCTGAGAAATACTCAAAATTTCGACCATTCAAAGGGTGGCGGTGAATGTTAATCCCAGGACCAAGCAACGTATCAATATGATTGGCTTGCATCTCTTTCCCCACTAAATGAAATAGTTTCTCATTCAGTTCCGGGTTCCATGTACAGCCTAATAATGTACCAATTGGGACTTGAGATGCTTTATGTCCGCTGTCCATTCGGATACCAGACGGACCATCAGCAGCTGCAACGACAGGGATGCTTAAATCAAATAAGCTCGGCGAAACACCACCAAAAGCAGCAGCAGTACCTGGCGTCACCTTAGGGCTGCACATACCTTCCCCACGAACAATTGTCGCTAACTGCTTTACGTTCATTTGCGAGACAAATTCGTCAATGTTCGCTCGCCCCTGCTTAACATCCAGTAAACGAATGCCCGTATCTTCACCAAGAGGAATAGAGCTTGGAAGCTCACTCAGAATACGTTTACTCAAATCTATAGTTCGTAGTGGTACAGATTCATAGTCACAACTGTAAACCCCATTTTCCTCGTTGCCTTTTGGGATCAACCTACTAAATCCGGTGACAGGAGCAAGTGCTTCCGTTAATTGCTCAACAACCAACAGCTCTTCTATTTTAACGCTCTCACTAACAAGCTTTGCCTGGCGAACACTTCCTCCTAGATAAAAGTGATATTCTCCAGCTTCAAGTACGTAACTATTTGGATGTCCCGTTTTACCGGAGTCATCAAATGATGCGAAGGAAGATAGAGGACATGAAATAGTCAAACACACCGTATCTTGCGGGCCCAAGGTCGGTGTTTTCACAAACCCGATCAGTGCTCGTGTTGGTTTACCAAGATGACCTTGAGGCGATTCAACATACAGTTGAACCACATCCTTACCACTGTATTTCTCGCCTATGTTTTTAACTTCAATATCGAAGACCAACTCTTGTTCAGAGCCGGAACCAAGAATCGTCAATGCATTTAATTTATTGGAAAAGCGGGTGTAGGACAGCCCAAAACCAAATTCAAATTGAACAGCTTTAGGATTGAAAGTTTCAAAATACCGATACCCGACATAGATATCTTCTTGATATAAATTCCGGTCTTTGTTTCCAAAATTCGGGCTCGAAGGGTAATCAGATAAAGAGTGCGCAATCGTGTCGGTCAAACGGCCACTTGGGCTAACATCACCAGATAAGACATCCGTAAGAGCATGCCCACCTTCCATACCTGCGGCCCAACTATACAGAACAGCCTTAATCGCAGCAGCACCTTTAAGTGAAGTTGTCCATGACATATCAATAATGTTGGTCACGTTCAGTATCACAATGACATCATCAAAATGTTCCGTCACTTTCTCCAACATTTGCATTTCGAGCGCGGTTAAATTGTAACTGCCTTGCTGCTGTGCATTATCTTGATCCTCACCCGCCGTTCGACCGATAAAGATAATAGCTTTGTTAGATTTGGCGGCGGCATCCATCACAACAGAAGTTGAAAGAGGCATTTCATCTTGAAACCAAGGTTCAGCTGCCCAACCACCACCGCCGTCATTGAACGGGTTGTCCTTGATCCAACGTTGGTATACCTCCACCAAACTGAGATTAAGATTGATGTTTGGATTTTCATACAAGCCCTGTAATGCATTTACGGAATAAGGCACATTCACCGCTCCACCAGATCCAGTGCCACTTCGGTAGGTATCAATCTGACAGCGACCAAAAAGAGACACCGTATCACTAGCCTGCAATGGCAATATTGAATCACTATTTTTTAGTAGCACAATGCCCTCAGCAGCCGCTTGTCGACTTATGGGTGCAAGCTGCTTCTGTGCTTCGAGAGTTTCCACAGTATTCATTTTGAGTCCTATTATTTTTTTACTTAGAGCAAAAGTTTTGCCTCTCGCTCTAAAAGTTAATATTGTCTTTGTTCAAAAAATAGTAATATTAACTACGGCGTGTAACTACCAAATAAGCGACAGAAGTAGGTAAAATAGCGACATGAAAACCAAGTTTAGACTCCAAAGTCATCAGAGATATCCTCAGATAAAATTTGCCTATGTCGATGGTCATCACGATTTCGACTTTGACGTACATAGCCATGACTTTTCTGAACTTTTCTTAGTTGTGAGCGGTAGTGGAAAGCATACGGTAGCTAGCCACACCTACCCTTTAAGTACAGGAGATGTATTTGTTATTAATGGGGATATTGAACATGGATTTTGCGAAGTAAATAAACTGAAGATTGTAAACTTGATGTTTGATACGGCATTGCCTTTTTTTGAGGTCCCTTCAATGCGTCAAATGCCAGGCTATCAAGCGCTTTTCAAGGTAGAACCCATTGCTCGACAAGCATCTGAATATCAAGCAAAGCTTACGTTATCACTTTCTCAGTTGAAACGAATTAATGGACTTCTACAACAAATCAAATCGGAATACGACAACGCAGAACAGGGGTTTGAAATCATATTGACGAGCACAATGCAGCAACTTGCGATAGAACTTTCTCGGCGATATCAAGAACAGACCCATAGCTTACCAAAAACAACCTTGGCATTGAGCCGTGCTCTCGCACATATTGACCGTCATTACAAAGAAGTAGGATTAGATACAGAAACCATTGCGCAAGCGGCGTATATCAGCAAGCGGCAACTAGAAAGGTTATTCAGGCAGTTTTTAAATACATCCCCAAACCAATACGTCAAAGACCTTCAAATTCGACACTCGGCAACCTTATTATTAAACGACAACAAAAGCATCCAACACATTGCTGAGTCTTGCGGCTTTTCTGACAGCAACTATTTCTCCAAGTGTTTTAAGGCCAAAAATGGATGCAGCCCTCGCGAATTTAGAAAGCAACATGCTTGCCATAATTCATAATCCTTTCCCCCTTAAGCCTTAAAAAGATTAGATATGTCACACATAAAAAAACCGCTTCTTTCGAAGCGGTAGATGAGTATCTTTGGCAAGAACACACTTGAAACGACATTCAAATATGGAAGACTCATAGCAATAAAAATGAAACTCTTTGTGCTGCTAGGAAAGAGCTCAACTATTGCAATAAATTGGGATATCGAGAGCCTTGCCCGCCCTAAAGGCAAGGCCGTCATACCACTCCCCCGGTATACTCGATATCACTTAAGACCCGAAGGTAAAAATTCTACCACCACATGTCAGCTTGAATACCTACAACAAAGTCACCCTCTTTACCCGTGCCGTCTTGCATTTCACCATCAAGGTAAGATGCCATGAAGCGAATTTCTGGAGATGGACCGAAGCCAGAATGCACAACTAGAGTCGGTGCTACTGTTAGCTTGTAATCATAAGAATTCTTTGACTCACCATTACGGTCTTCGTAGTTGTACATATAACCAGCTTCGGTAGCGATAAAGAAGTTTTCTGAAATTGGGAACGTTGGTCGCACCATTGCTGATACCCAGCCGTCTGTGTCACCATTGTCAAAATCGTTGTACTGGGTTTGAAGAGAGTGGAAAATATTCACACCATTTTCAAAAAAGTACCCACCCCATGCTAAAGCACGTAGTGATACATCGTTTTCATCAACAGCCTTCAAACAAGACGTACCACAACCCGTGCCTGTCGTTAACCAACTTTGATAGTCACTACCAGGCTTGTACGTGTTGTAAGTCGTAAGAGTACCGCCTAAAAGGTTACCCGAACCTAAGCCTTTACCAGCCTGCGCGATGTATTTTGTAAAACCTTTATCTGACAACCCAAAGACAGACTCAGTGTGAACAATTGCCGTCATTTCATAGCCATTCTCAGCGAATGCTTCTGGGCCATTACCAAAACCTAAATCGACCATATTGTCTGGCATATACTTAGCCATAGCGTGAAGCTCAACACTGCCAAAGTTCACGCCAGCATGAAGTGCATGCATGATGTTATTGCTGTCACCCCAGAAACTTGTATCGCCAGAGTCATCGCTTGCAATATAAGCAAAGTCCCACTTATTGCCACCTAGCTCAACACCTTCAATACCAACACCAGTACCTGACATATCCGTGTAGAAAAAGTCGGTCATAAAGATGTAATTATCTTTACCATAAAAGCGCTTACCACCCCATACAACACCGGTTTCAGATACACCTTCAAACTCGACAAAAGTTTCTGCCATACCAATTTCGCTGTTGGTTGCATCGGCATTGGCACCAAGTTGGTTAGTTGCATATTCCGCATTATTGGCTGCAGCTCGTGTTTTGATTCGAATTTTCTGACCACCGTCATTCTCAAAATTTTTCTGCAGTGCTACTTCAAAGTGGCTATCCGACTCAACACCCAATCGACCTAAACGCTCTTTAGATGCTGGGAACTTTGCACGTTTAAAATCGTCATTTTCACTGAATAGAACACCAGCACGGAAATAGCCGTGAAATTCAAATCCATCCGATTTTTCGGCATATGCAGCAGGTACAGTAGACAAGCCAGCAGTAGCGACTAAACAAGCAAGGGTAAGCTTAGAAAGTTTCATAATAACTCCATGTTCCAAATTATACTTTCAAAAAGAAAGCGCTTTCTTTATTTTTCTTAAAAAAACCAATCGAACAGATTTAAAGAAGATCAAATCTAAGCCCACATTCACTATGCACTCTTAACCTTATTGGCTTTAACCGCTCAGTTGGTATGGAAAGAGTATAAATGGATCTTGTGAATATAAACCGTGATCAACCCCACCAAAGAAAGCGCTTTCTTATGCATAAGTCACAAAAATAGAGATGTTAAGTATTTTGTTTGAACAATCATGGAACCAAGTAAAATATCACTGTTCACATATTAAGGACGAATTACTCCGTTCAATCACTCAGAACCTGTTTCGGAATACATCGTCGATTATCTTCCTGGAATGCTCGTCGAAATAAAAAAGGGAACATACATCGTATGTTCCCTTTATATTCAGAATTTTATTCAAACCCTTTTGTTAAAAAGCTTACTTTTCAAATCGAATATTGTCTAATTTAAAACTCATTTCTCCTTGAGGCTCAAACACTAAAAGGTTAGTGATCGTTGTTGGATCAGCTTGATTCCCACCAGCAAAACGGTTGTCTCTCTTTAAAATGTCAGCGATTGGAATACGTACCGTCTTCCATTCATTGATTGCTGATAGCGGCACGGTATAGTCACTTGTTTTCGGCCAGCCACTGTCCATCTTAACCAATAGTTCAACCCCGTCGGCCATGCTCTCAACTTTCAAATCAAAGACCAGTTCACCCGTTTCTTGCCAATGTGTCACATCTGTTACAGGAGAACGAAAATAGATATTTCCTGATCCTTGATTCTTATTCACTTGTAGCACTGTTCCACGATCTGGTTCGGTCACTTCTTGATAGTCAACAATATCCAATGGGTCATAACTTGCATAAGCCAAGCTTGCGTTAAGAGTTTCGGTAAAAATCTCCAACGTTGGTCCATCAGCATAACTATCATCGGTTGCTAAGATCTCTGGAGCTTCGTGCCCTATCACTTGTATTGCATGTTCAGAACGACTTGCACACCCTTTTCCTTTCCAACGATCAACCTTACAACGGTAAACCTTTACTGAATCAACTAGCATTGTTTTCGGAAACAAACCTTCGTCGATGCCTTTATCATTTGCGTTTGCTGACCACGCCCCACCGACGGCCAAGTTCAATAACAAATGAAACTTTTCATCAAACGGAGCTGCTCCACTCGCATTAATGAGTTTCCCTTCTTCCGCTTCATATTGGCTGTACCAGCCCTCTTGAGTTTGAGTCGCGTAATGAATATTGTCTACATACCAACGAATTTCACCTTCTTCCCACTCAATCGCGTATGTATGGAAGCCCTCAGTAGGGTTCACACCATTTGGCAATGTCGCGGCTTGCCCTTTATAAACATTGTCTGGCCAATTTCGTCCGTAATGTAACGTCCCGTAGACCCGGCTCTCTAGAGCATCATTTTTCGCTCCCGCCGCATCTGAAAGTGTGTTTAGGTTAACCGCTTCCATAATATCGATTTCGCCAGAAGCAGCCCATGTACCATATTTATTGTCGGTTGGCAGCATCCAAATCGCGGGCCATGAACCTTGTCCACCGGGTAACTTTGCTCTGATTTCATAACGGCCATATTTGGTGTCACGCTTGTCTCTTGTACTTAGCCTCGCAGAAGTATAAGGGAGTGTTTTAGTTGCTCCGCCAATCGTACCTTCGGCATTGTCAGGCCCAGTATGACTTTGCTTCAGCGCGACAATGTGTAAAAAGCCATCTTTAACAAATGCGTTATTAGGATCATCCGTGTAGCACTGTTGTTCATTGTTCCCTCCTCCCCAACAGTTCACTTCTAATGACCAATTACGTTTATTTATTTGCTCGCCTTCAAACTGGTCTTCCCACACCAATTGCCAGTCTGAACTTAAAGTAACTGGAGCATGGGATAGCACAATCGCTTTTTCAGTTTGAGCTAAGTCAGCACTTTCGGATACCGGCAGCTCTATCGCCGTGCAGCCAGACATCAAAGCGGCAGAAATAAAAGACGTTAATATCTTTACCTGATTGGTTAGATCTTGCATTACAACTCCTTGTATCACGACTTTCTAAGCAGGCGACACGTAATATCGGAGCCCATAACAGAAAGTCGATAAATGAATAAGTCCGCGAGCATGGACCCAATATGCCATGCACGACTGTTTCAAAATGAGTATATAAAAGTGCATAGTTCAAAAAAGAGACAACGCTCACCTTAAGAAAGCGCTTTCTTGTTGGATTTCACATTTTGCTAAAATTCGTTGTGGTTTGTGTAGATTCTCAAGAATTTTTTGACCTGATTATCTGCATAACACCCTAGAATCCCTTTTATTCTCAGGCTTCTATTTTTTCTAGCTTACAACGAAGCTCAGAAAAACAGATTCACTTTTATCACAACGCAAAGAAAGCGCTTGCTTGATATTTGAACGAGTATATGGAAATATTCGTGACCTTACTTTGTATGCTTAACCTTCAAATTTAGCGTTAAGCAGTTCAGAGTTTTTAAATATTAATCATTGGATTGCTAGGCTCTTATTGATCACGAAGGTAATATAGCTTAGTTCACTCCTTGTAGAGATAAGGCCACTACCATTGATCACCATTAAAGAAGTATCTGAACTTGCTCAAGTTTCTCAATCAACTGTCTCACGAGCATTAAATGGTCACCCTACGGTAAAGGAAGCCAATCGCGAAAAAGTATTCAAAGCTATTGAGCAACTGGGCTACAAGCCTAATGCGTTTGCACAAGCTCTAGCCTCCAGTCGTTCAAATAGCATTGGCATGCTAGTTGGTTCGCTTGATGGGCCTTTCTATGGACCATTAATGCATACAGCCGAAGATACCGTTCGCCAAAATAATATTCACTTAATCGTTACAAGTGGCCAGGAATCACGAACCAAAGAGCTCGATTCTATCCAGTTTTTGCAATCTAAACTTGTGGATGGCCTCATTGTTCACTCAGACAAGCTCAGTGATGACGAACTGATCAAAATAGCGAAAGACAGTGAAACAATGATTGTTCTCAACCGTTTTATTCCTGAGATTTCTGATCGCTGTATTTACATTGATAATGAGCTTGGTGGCTACCTTGCAACGAAGCACTTACTTGAGAACGGCCATAAAAAAGTCGCTTGTATCACAGGCCAGTTGAGTAAAGTTGATAGTAGAGATCGCTTTCAAGGGTATCGAAATGCCTTGTTAGAGTTCGGTATCGAATACGACGCAGGGCTGTTTGTAGAGGGACGCTTTGATCATCAAGGCAACCACGAAGCTGCGCGACGCTTGTTAGACCGAGACCCTGAGATCACCGCGATTTTCTGTCAAAATGACAATATCGCGCTTGCTGTATATGACGTAGCAGCAGAGCGAAACCTCATTATTGGGCGAGACCTTTCAGTCGTAGGCTTCGATAACGATACTCATAGCCAGCATATTCGTCCTCGCTTATCGACGGTCGACTTTCCAGTTCATGAGATGGGAGAAGAAGCTGCAAAAGGTGTTTTATCGTTAATTAATAAACGCGACTACCCATTGAAGCACAAACTAACCCCGACATTGATTGTAAGAGAGTCCGTGGCTAAGCTTTGATTTTTGTATATCAAGCACCCCATTTTTTACACTTAAAAGAAAGGCTCTAAGTATTCACTTAGAGCCTTTTTATTTCACTTTAAATTAGAATTAGAGTAACTGGTGCTTTGACAACACGACAACGACTTTCTCAATAAGACCACTACGAGAAAAGAGCTGTGAAGCCATTTCATGGTTTAGCGTTAACGATGCAAATGCCTCACTTGTTCCGTCTTTAAACTGAACTTCAATACCCTGTGTTGGCTCATCATTGAGTTGGTAAATAAACGGTACCTGACAGTAAGTAAAAGCCAGTTGCCCAGCCTGAACAATAAAGCTCTGCATTTGTCCTTCAATATTTTGGCAGTCAAAAGTCGCCGCTTTTTGTAAGAACTCTTTAGGACTAAGAAGTGAAGGGTTAATTACAATTGTGCCATCAACGACCTCTAGACCTAGCTCTCCAAAACGAGTAATCACTTCTTCCTTAACTTGCCCTGTCATCCCTGGCTGCTGTGCTCCAGAGTGCTTTGGCGTATGAGAATACGGATCCGTCGGAAACGCACCGTAGTTTTCCGGCGTTTTGTTGAAACCAATACCAGCTCTCACTTTGTAATAGTAATCCGCTAATTTAAGAGTTTCCTGGCTATTAGAGTCCATACTCCAAGCATGCTGATAGTTTTCTTGCACAGCTAGCAGCAACTTAGAAACCATATGCCAATAGATACAACCTAAACCTTCATAACCAAACATGGTTCCCGAACGCCCAGTAAAGGCTTTATGGTTGAATACACGCTCATACAAACTAGATACATGACAAAATTCATCATCACTAATTGACGGGTAATCGGCTTTAATTTCATCAATCGCAGCCTGAAGGAAACCTTTGTTTTCAAAGCTTGAATTGAAGTGGTAAGAACCTTTGCTGTCTTGGTTTACTAATCGGTTATCTTTGGCAACAACCATCATGCTTAACAATTTGCTCTGGTCAATGTCTTTAGCGTCTAAACAGTTTTTGTCCATAAAAGAAGCCAGCTCACGGTCAGGGTAAAGCATGAAGCTATTTTGATCAGCACGATACATGTCACTGGCAAACAATTTATCCAACAACTCAACCGCTTGTTTAGGTGATAATAGACCCGAGCTCAATACTGCAACTTGCCCTTCTAGCATCGGGTAAAGCTCTTCAACCATTAAGCTCTCACCAGAACAACTCAAGATGTTATACGCATTGTACAAACCGTCTTCACGCAAGTTGTTTGCAATCGTAGAATCTAGGACTTTTAAGCTCGCGCCCATCAATTGAACAATCGCTTCTTTCTCAACTTTCGTTTTCCCTGAGAATCCATTTACTCGGTACACGCGCTCACGATAATTAGCAGCGGATTTAGCCAGCTTAGTCAGCATTGCTTTACGAGTTTGACGAGTGACCGTATCTTGACGAATCTCTGTATTTGCCTCTGAAACGATCTGTGTAACAGAAGACATCCACTCAAACACTTCTTTGGAAATACTGTATGACGATGGTGACTTCTCTAACAGGCGCTGCATAAAGGCAACATAGCGACGCATGTAGTACAAGGTTACCATTGAGAGGCCATTGCCAACGATAGCGTTGTTTGCATCATTCCATTCTGGACGTTGTGTATTGAGCCAAATACCACCATCAAGCACTAAGTTACTCAATTTCGCCAACAAAGGGACGAGTATCTTCTCCATTAAGTTGACCATATAAACTTCTTGGTCACCCGTCATCAACAAGCGACCGTCACTGCCTAAGCTCTTTACACGTTGCTCTGTCAATTCCTGCAAGTCTTGGTTGAACTCTACGGTATCTTTAGGGTTATCAAAGAGGCCTTGAACTCCACAAAGCTCGTAAGGCACGTTGGCATAACTAAAAATGTCACTCTCTAGTAATTCGATAAGATCGCTTTGCTCAAATTTGTCTGCCAACTCAAGGAATTTTAATAGATAAATGATTTGATGATCGCCCCAGTAACCAATGTTACTCCAAGGATCATCCGCCTCTAACAGCTCCCAATCTACACCATCTTTAGTAATTCGATACGGATTGTAACCATCCACTGTTGAAGCATTAACAAACTTAGAGATGAATGATTTGATGAACCCTGGATAACTAAGAGCCATCGCTTCCCAGTTTTGGAAAATATCACGCCAGTTGCCTTGATAAGAAAGTAAGCGTTCGCCATTTTCATCTTTGAGCTTAATCTCATAGTGGTTCCAAGGGCGACTAGGGTCACCATGACGACGTCCAAAAGTAAGCGGTAGATACTCGTAGCTCAATCGAACTAATTGAGAATCCCCTGTCGCTTTAGCGCGCGAAACTAATTCAGAATGGCTGAAAACATCCCCTAACTGATCAAAAAAGTCTTGATGGCGGCCAGCTACCTGAGAGTTGGCCTTTTCCATAGTTTTAACTACGTCAGCCTTTTCTAACATATAGCCGTTTTCAAACACGCCACCACGCATGTTATTGAACAACACATTGGCATAATGGTGAACGCTGGTATTTTCTTCAGCTGTTATTTGCCACGCATCCGCGCCAGACATTAATGTGATCAATTCATCTTGATTATCTGCAACGCTCTTTTCTAAAGCTAGTGCTAGGTTAGCAGGAACAGAGAGCTCAGATTGAAGCTGACAGATATCGGAATGAGTCTTGTCTATATCAGCGACAATCGACCAAACTTTGGTTTGATGTGCTCGCAGCGTCAGAGACTTATGAACTAAATAGCTCCCTCTAACCCCTTTCGTTAAAGGTTCACTTTTAACCGCTCGACCCTTTCTGAACGCATTAACTTGAGCACTCGTCAATAAAATTTGGCTGCTTTCCGTTTCTAAGCTGAAGACTGTCGTCGCTAGCAAAGATTCAGCAGGGTCGGCTCTATCGCTCAATTTCGCGTACATGCTGAACAGAGCTAATGAACTACCATCAACTTGTTCATTCCACTTGTACGCATCAACTAATGCACTTCTTGTTTGAAGAGCTGATAACGGAGCGCCTGAAGGAAGTATATTTTGTAAGCCATCTAGTGCTTCGACTTTACGCTCAAAGCTCGCGAGGTTGGTCAGTTTTGAACGACGAATAAAGCCGTATTTTTCACTCGTATTCCAGCTGTATTGGAACTGTAGTTGCAAAGTATGGTTTATCTCTTCAAATACAATCTTGTCTCCAATCGTATTTTTATAAAGATTGCGTTCAACATCAAAAATACCATCATGGAATGTATTAAACGGTTCCCAAAGTACAACCTTGTCGCCATGTTCAATACGGAAGATGGATTTTGAGCCGGTGTTTTCCGCATTTTCATGAATATGGTCAACAGACTTGTAAGGAAAAAGCGCATTTTCCGGACGAATGCGTCCAGCTGAAAGGCTGCCTGTTGATGAAATAAATAACCAGTGATCGCTCGACGATACAACGCTAATAAAGAATGGCGTCATTTGGTCAACATTAGAGATTTGGTAGTAACGCTCACCATCTAAATCAACGAACTTGCCATCGACCTCTGGTGTTGAGTTATAGTCTTGTTTCATATCAAAATTCCAAAAAATTCTTACACTTAAACTTTGAAAGCGCTTTCTTTTGCGTTTCAAAAAAGGATTTAAAGTTTACAAATGATGACAACGAGCAAAATGCTCTTCTGCAATTTGAGTCGGTTCTGGTATTGATTGCGTGCAAAGTTTATCGGCTTTCAGACAACGGCTTGCGAACGGGCAGCCCACGCTACTTGGTTTCCAAGAAGGGATATCGCCTTTTTTCACGTTCATGTCACGCTTGCCCGATTTACCGACTTCTGGCACTGCTGACAACAACAGCTGAGAATACGGATGCTGCGGGTTCTGAGTGACGTTGTCGCTATTGCCCCATTCGACCATATGTCCTACATACATCACCGCCGTTTTCTCAGCAAAATAACGCGCTGTCGCAATGTCATGAGTGATGTACATGAACGAAATACCATGCTTATCTTTCAAGTCAGCCATTAGGTTTAGGATTCCTAATCGCACAGACACATCAAGCATAGAAATGGGTTCATCAGCTAGGATAACTTCCGGGCTAACAGCAATTGCACGTGCAATTGCGACACGCTGTCGTTGTCCACCACTTAATTCATGCGGGTACTTCTCTGCTGTCTCTTTAACTGGTGTAAGCCCAACCATTTCAAGCAATTCATAAACGAGGTTCGGAATCGCTTCTTTTTCTGCTCGTTTATGGATAAGTAATGGTCGCGCAATATGGTGGTAAATCGTGTGTACAGGATTCAACGAGCCAAACGGGTCTTGAAAAATCATTTGCACCTGGCGTGCATATTCAAGCTCACCATATTTTTCAATATAGTCAGACAGAGGCTCACCTTTGAATTCGATATCTCCAGCCGTCTTATCGTAAATTCGGGTAAGAATTCGAGCTCCTGTGCTTTTCCCTGAGCCAGATTCGCCAACAATCGCTAATGCTTCTCCTTTACGTAGATCAAATGAAACATCATTTACGGCTCGCATCATATTGCTTTTGACTGACTGGCCAAGTGGGAAATCTTTTACCAAATTCTTAACTGATAAGATAACTTCGCTTTTATCAACGTTCTTTAAAGTATTCATAATCTTTCGCTCAAACTAGGTGACAAGATACGTGATGCCCAGTCGCAATAGCGCCCAAACGAGGCTCACTTTTAATGCACATTGAAATGCATTCGCCACATCGCTCTTGGAAGTTACATCCTTGAGGTGTATCCAAAAGGTTGACAGGATTCCCAGGTATCCCGTAGAGACGTTCTTTTGGCCCATGAATAGTCGGGAATGAAGAGATAAGCCCTTTTGTATAAGGATGCTTAGGTTCACTAAATACCGTTTTCGCATCACCTAATTCAATAAGGTTACCCGCATACATCACGCCAATTCGATCAGCAATTTCGCCCATGAGGCTTAAGTCGTGACTAATAAACAGAATAGAGAAGCCAAACTTACTCTTAAGCTCATACAGTTCATTCAAGATTTCACGTTCAACCACTACATCAAGTGCCGTTGTTGGCTCGTCCATGATGATCAGTTTAGGTTCCAGCGCCAAAGCAATCGCAATAACAACTCGCTGACGCATACCTCCACTCAGTTGATGGGGAAAGCTCGACATTCTGTCGCCATGAATCCCAACCGTTCCTAACAGCTCGACCGCACGATCGTGAGCCTGTTTATAAGGTATTTTTCTGTGCGCTAGAATAACGTCCGTTAGCTGCTCACCGATGGTAATGACAGGGTTAAGTGAGTTCATTGCGCTTTGAAAAACAATAGAAACGTCATTCCAACGGAAGTCACGTAACTGCTTGTTATTCATCTTTAAAACATCCTGCCCTTTGTAGAGTATTTCACCCTCAGAGATAAGCGCTGGTGCTTTGTGTAGGCGTGATATAGCAAAAGCCAATGTACTTTTACCGCAACCAGACTCACCGGCAATACCGAGCGTTTCACCGGGCGCAATGGAAATACTAACGTCATTAACGGCTCTTGCTACGCCATTAGGAGAAACGTAATCAACACACAGGTTATTAATTTCTAATAGATTTCTCATTATAGGCCTCGGCGTTTATCTGCTTCTTTTTTAAGTTTGTGCCACAGTTTGATGTGTGGGCCCGTACGTAATTTAGGGTTGCTCACTTGGTCAATTGACATGTTAATCAATGCGAGTCCACCACCAGTAATCGCTAACGCCAATGCAGGAACCAGCATTTCCCACCATGCTCCGGTATATAACGATGAAGAGGTCTGTGCCCAATACAGCATAGAGCCCCAACTCACTTCTGTTGCATCACCTAAACCTAAAATACCTAGACCAGCTTCAGAGCCCATTGCGTAGATAACCGTGCCTAGGAAGCCGCCAAAAACAATCGAAACTAAGTTTGGTAAGATCTCTACTAAAATAATGCGGATTTTTGATTCACCCATAACTTCTGCAGAAATGATGAATTCTTTGCTTCTAATTGCCATGGTCTGTGCACGAATCACCCTAGCTCCCCAAGGCCAGGAGGTTATTCCTAACAACACGGTAATAACCAGCGAACCGACCTGCCCTAAGAATGCGGCGAGAACAATCAGCAAGGGCAACTGTGGAAACACAAGAAATACGTTAGTAACGAAGTTCAAGCGTTCATCGACTTTTCCACCAAAGTAACCAGATGAAACCCCGACGAGTACTGCTATTGTCATCGCGATTACGCCCGCAGAGATCGCAACAGTAAGCGACTTTCTTGCTCCAAATAGAACCTGGCTATATACATCACGCCCGCTACGAGTAGTGCCCATAATATGCTCAGAACTTGGTGCAATATGTGGACGTGCTACGCGCTTTTCTGGATTATGAGTCGATAATACAGGCGCAAATAACGCCCCAGCTAAGACAATCGTAAGTAAAAAAGTACCTACAATGGCTGGAGGGTTACCGTAGAAAAATGCGTAAGCTTTACCGAGAGTTTTCTTTACGTTTTTCCACGACCATTTTGGCTCACGTACTGGCATATTCGGCTGGTTAGCGGTTTTTTGAGTATCCATTAAATTATCCATCATGCGCCTCAGTTCGAGATTCTAGGGTCAAGCCAGACATATAGAAGGTCGGCAATAAAGTTAGCGGTCAGTACCGCTGTCACCAAGATAAGAAGAATGGCTTGGATAAGTGGGTAATCACGAGCAACTATGCCTTTAAGAAGGATGTTCCCCAAGCCTTGGTAGTTAAAAACCACTTCGGTCATGATTGAGCCTGCGAATGAGAATCCGATTGCCATTGCAATAGCGGTCGCAACAGGAAGGATGGCATTTCGACCAGCATAGCGAAACATAACACGATAACTACTCAAGCCTTTGGCCTCAGCCATCGTTACGTAATCTTCACCCAACACATTGATCATCGCATTACGCATATTGAAGACCCATGTTGCGATCCCAACCAGGACCATAGAGCCCATAGGCAACACAGCGTGTTTAGCCACACTAGAAATAAACTCCCATGTAAAACCTGGCTCTAGCGATGGGTCATAGGTGTATGCCAAAGGTAATAGTTCGAGTTTTAAACCGAAGAAATAGAACAACAGTAACGCGGTCACGATGTACGGGAAGTTACTAATAAATGCCAAAACTGGCGGAACAATTTGTCCAAATAGCCCTTCACGTCGATACGATGCATACGTACCAATACTGACACCAATGATAAGAGCAACAATCAGCGAACCAAGCGCTAGGAACATAGTCCACGGCAGTGCCATAGCAAGGACATCTGAAACACTTACAGGAAACATAAGCACTGAAGGTCCCAGATCAAGAGTGAATACGCTTTTCATATACGCGAAGTATTGTTCGAAAACATTGCCATCAACAAAACCGTACATTTCACGAACAGCATCCATTTGAGCAGGATCCATTCGACCTTGAGCTGCAGCGAAAAGAGCATCAACAGGATCTCCTGGCATTAGGCGAGGCAACATGAAATTAAACGAGATAGCGATTAAGAAAGCGGTAAAATAGAAGCCAAATCGGCGAATTAAAAACGACATAAAAATCTTTTAACCTAGGGGCTACAACCTAAGCTGTAGCCCTCTCAAAAATAACTTACTTAAGGTGTAGATTGTTGAGAATTATTACTCTCTTACCACCGTCGTACCATACTGGCTGTACGTATGGGTCTTTTTCACTTGGCCAACCAACAATATGTTTAGTACTGTATTGGAACCAAGTTGGGTTAGAAAATAGAGGGATAAAGGGAAGGTTTTCAGCCGTAAACTCCTGAAGTTCACTCAACACTTTCTCTTGCTGCTCTGCATCACCAATTTTGCCGAAGCTGTCGATCAATGCGTCGATTTCTGGTGAATTAACACCGTGACCAGCATGCCAAGTTTTTCCGATTCGAGACGTTGAGAAGTACTCTTGGTACGCCAAGATTGGATTTGTCGCGACCATTGACCAGTTAATTGACATGGTATATTTACTTTCTTTCAAATTGCTGTCATATACCGCCCAATCCACGGTCTTAACGTTTGCTTTCACACCCACTTCTTCAAAGTATTCAGATACCATCTGAACCACTTGGATCCAGTCGGTCCAACCGTTTACAACCTCGATATCAAACTCAACCGTTTCCCCGTTTGCTTTGTCGCGGAATCCATCACCGTTTTTGTCAACTAAGCCCGCTTCATCAAGTAAAGCGTTTGCTCTTTCAACATCGTACTTAGTTAGATAGCCATATTTCTTAGATACATTTTTATCAATGTGCGTTTCGTATAGCTCACCGATGCCACCAGCATTGAAGTTTGCAGTCGGATAACCGTAGGCAGCAATATCAACGATAGTTTCACGATCAAGAGCCATAGACAGTGCTTGTCGTACTCTTAGGTCATCAAATGGCGCTTCTTTGGTATTTACATAAAGGTGGATCGCATCATTCGCTGGATACCAAAAATGGTTATTTTCTTTATCCATATCGACAAATGTTGACTCAACGTCAGCAATAAAATTTGAACCCCAATCAATCTCACCTTTGATTAAGGCAGGTTGGATCTGAGAGTTGTCATTGTAAGAACGGAAGTTGATGCAATCTAAATAAGGTCTATTTTCTAAATAGTAATTTGGGTTTCGGCACAGCTCCATCTGTTGCGGTTTAATGTATTTAACCGTCGTCATTGGGCCACTACCTACCGGGTTAAGGTTGGTAAACGTTGTCAGCTCTTCAACTTTCGACCAAATATGCTTTGGTACAATATGGTAACGCTCTAAGTTCCAAGCAAATGTAGAATCCGCTTCCGTCAGCTCAAACAAGACGGTTCGCGCGTCAATAGATTTGATTTCTTTTAAATTACCTGAAGACCAAATACCTTTCTGGTCAAAAGCTGGTGCCTCTTTAGTCAACATAAAGCTAAAAACAACGTCGTCTGCAGTTAACTTTGAACCATCAGACCACTTCAAATTCTCTCGTAACTTAAGCGTCAATGTTTTCAGGTCAGTTGAATACTCAACCGACTCAGCCAGGCGATAATCAACATCACCTGTCATGTTGTTGAATACGACCAATGGCTCAAACATTACCCCATGCAGCAAGTCTTTAGTTGTATAAGGGTTAAAGTTTTCAACAAAGCCAGTATTGATAATTGGCACCGTTAGTGTGCCACCCTGCTTAACTTCATCTGCTTGTACAGAGGCTCCGAATAAAGCTCCAATGGCGAGCGAAGCAATCAATGTCTTTTTGTGCATCACGTTGTCCTTTTAATGATAATAACCAGAAAGAAAGCGCTTTCTTTTAACTTTAAAAAAAGGGGGTGTTTTCGTATTCACTATCGGCAACTCGCATCAAGAAACCGCTTTCTTTAGATGGATAATAAGCCGATAGAATGATTCTTCAACTTACATTTCGATGAAACGAACCATAGATCACAAATTTAGAATAGATTGAGAATAGAAATACACAACAGTGCCATTCGTCACATTAATTGTTCGCTAAAACAAAAAACAATTTAAAAACAATAAGTTAAGATTCACTAATAGTGCCCCCATCGTCTTTCCTAATCGTCGAACCTCTAACCCATCAATGAACTTATGTGCTTTCTTTAAAATAGCCTTTCCGTCGCGATTCTCAACATACATAGACTGTATCTATGTATGATTCTCTCAAAAACAAAAGAAAGCGCTTTCTTGGCCGCTAAACCTATGTCAGCATACCAGTCATAAAATGTAAGTTCCCCCTTAGGACAACTATGTTTAACTTTTGGAATGGCAATAAATCAGGTAAAAGACAGCACTATGAGTTGGAGCTAATTCATAGCTTGTTGAATTGGGATCCGAACGAACCTATTGTCGTTCACAGCGATAATACAGACTTTCCAAGAGCTGAGGATGAAGGAAATATATTCCGCAAGAATTATGATGTACTCGTCACGGTGGCGGGAAACCGTAAATTTGCTGATAAGCCTGCAATCAAACTCAACTCTCCAATTTGTAAAGGCTTATTAGGACACCGTATCCTGATAATTAGGGAACAAGATCAACCCACATTCCATAATATCAACAGCAATAAACTGAAATCACTTATCGCTGGAATTCCTGCGACATGGGCTGATGCTGAGCTGTTTAGAGCAAATGGATATCGACTACTAGAGCAAGGAACGTTACCAGAGATTCTGAAACTTCTCTCAGATAAAGAATGTGATTATGTGTCACTCGGAGCCAATGAAGTTGAAAGCATATACCAAGAACATACCTATTCCCTGGATGGGTTAGTCATAGAAAAAAGTATTATGCTTTATTACCCTCTTCCTCTGGTCTTCTATGTCCACCCAGACAAGGCTCAACTGGCTCAATTACTTGAGGACAAACTGCAAGACTACAAACTCAGTGGTGATTTCGAGCTATTGTTTAACCAACATTTCGGGGACGTAGTGAGATCCATTGGATTAGAACATCGCAAAGCTATTAACCTCGTAAATAAGGAGCTACCGCCAGAGCTAAGGTCATTTAAGTCTCAATTCATCTCGTGATTATAAATAGAGGAGACTTAAAACCATGCACCTAGATTTGCAACATTAGGTGCATCCGCTTTATGCTCCTAATGTCGATATCATCAAACCATAGGCAAGATAACTAACGGCTTGCTTTTACATATAGCGGTGGATACTCAAGTCATCAGTTTTTATATCACTAGCAGAGCCACTGACCACGCTTGCCAAGATCTTTCCTGAGCCACATGCCATTGTCCAACCTAGAGTTCCATGGCCTGTATTGGTAAATAGATTCTTGATAGGCGTCGCGCCGATTATAGGCGTACCATCCGGAGTCATCGGTCTTAACCCTGTCCAGTATTCTGCCTTAGAGAAATCCCCCGCCTGTGGGAAAAGATCTTTTATCACCATATCAATCGTGGCTTTACGTTTTTCAGGAATAAGATAATTGAAGCCAGCAAGCTCTGCCGTCCCTGCAATACGAATTCGGTCATCGAAACGAGTCATCGCTACCTTGTAGGTTTCATCCATTACTGTAGAGGTCGGCGACTTATCTGCACTCACGATCGGAAGTGTCAGGGAGTAGCCCTTCACGGGATATACAGGAATCGATAAGTCCACTTGCTTGAGCAGTTCACGAGAGTAGCTTCCCGAAGCCACCACGTAAGCGTCCGCTTTGAATTCACCTTGAGTTGTCGCAATGCTTTTTATGGTTTGGTTCTGATGATTCAAACTCACCACCTCAGTATCAAACACGAACCTAACACCAAGTTGCTTGGCCTTCTCAGTCAGCGCTAAACAGAACTGATGACAATCACCGGTTTCATCATGAGGTAAATATAAGCCGCCCACCAGCTTGTCTTTAACGTCCGCTAAGCCCGACTCCACTGACAGACACTGTTGAACATCAAACAGTGAGTGTTTGATTCCACTCTCTGTTAATAGCTTCATATCCTGCTGAATCGCATCGAGTTGCTTCTCGCTTCGGAATACTTGCAAGGTACCTTTCTGCCTGCCCTCATAAGCCAAATTTTCACTGATTCTTAGATGAGTGAGACACTCTCGACTGAAGTTTGCCACTCTTAACATGCGTGACTTATTCACGGCGTACTTGGCTTCATTACAGTTGGCCAACATCTTAGTCGCCCAAGCCACTAATTCCGGAGAAAGTGACGGTTTCACCTTTAAGGGAGCGTGCTCTTGGGTAAGCCATTTCATTGCTTTCAACGGAATCCCAGGCGCCGCCCATGGTGAAGAATAACCGTAAGAAATCTGCCCTGCATTCGCAAAGCTGGTTTCCTTGCCACTACTATCTTGACGATCAATAACCGTCACCGAGTGGCCCTCTTTCGCCAGATACCAAGCACTGGTCAACCCAATAACACCGCTGCCAATTACAATTACTTCCATTCTCTTCCCCTAATGCCCGACACAGCAAAACATGCCGAACACAGCTGTCTGTTTCAAACTACCTTCGTTAATAATTTGTAACTTATTCAGCACACGTTGACTTAACAATGCATACAGTGTTGATAAAAAGTCAATTCAGTCGTAAATCGGGAGAATGAATATGGGAAGTGTGATGTTGGATGGTTATAAAGCTTTCAAGGGATCGGTTTATTACTAAGAGAAAGCCCTCTACGAGGATAGGAATACTGAACTATCGCGGAATGAAGTTAGGTGATGTGATTATGTGCACCAACCTACTTCAATCTAAATATTATGGGCGTCGTGGCTCAAGAATGTGGCGTTCTCGATGAGAAAGTCTAAAAAGGTTTCGGCTTGCAATGATAGCCCGCGGCCTTTGAGAGATTGAACTTTCACCGTCGCCTTCGATAGCATCTCCAACTCGGTCGCCACCACTTCAATCTGCCCTGACTTTATCTCATCGATCACGGTGAGCTTGGGCATAAAGGTTACGCCCAACCCAGCCGAAACGAAGTTAGTTAGCGCGGTAACCGAGTTAGTTTGAAGCTTAGGTTGCAAAGTGAGATGAGAGTTTTGTTCAGCCTGCTTTACTAACCACCCCATACCTGTCGAGTTGTCGATCAAAGCAACAGAGGCCTCTCTAACATCTTGCAGTGCCACAGGCGCTTCTTTCATCGTAAGGAAGTGCCCCTTCGGAGCAATCAATTCGAGCGGATGGCTACGTTCAACATGGGAGTGCAGTTTAGGATGAGGTGCAGACGCATAGGTGATCGCGAAATCTATCTGTTGATCTTCTAACATTTTCACGGCATCCAATGCACCTGCAATTTCAATCGATAAATTGATATCAGGGTATCGAGCCATGAAGGTTTGCATCGGTTTAGAAACCAAGTTAGTGATAAAACCTTCCCCAATCGCAATGCTAACGTTACCGCCCTTGAGGTTTTTCAACTTAGTTAGACGAGCCAGTACCGCCGTTTCACTACGAACTATGGAACGGTAGTAATTCAACAGTTCATTACCTGCTTCGGTTAACAGTGATTGGCGGTTGTTGCGCTCCCATACTTTCATTTCCGCTTGCGCTTCTAACTGTGTCAGCATTCTGCTCATCGCGGCAGGGTCAACATTCATCATCTTAGATGCCTTACGTAACGACCCATATTTCGATAAAGCATTAAGGTATTCCAGCGCGCGGATATTAAAGTGGTGCATTCAACTTCCTTGTGATTCAACTGACACTTGATCAAGCGTCTCACAAATTTGCTGCGAACATATATCCCAATTTATCAAGATCGTAATTGCTCTTACTAACTTGTGCACCGAGTCACTTCAAGGCACTACATCAAAGGCTGATATACGTGTTTTAGCTTGCTGTCGATAATACAAAGGCGACAACTTTCGTCATCACCTTTGTGGTCATGAATCAGATGCTAGTCTCAAGCAGTTAACAATCCGTCACTTCACTTACAGGCCAACAAAGAAACTGATCACTAGCGCGTTGATCAAATCAACAAAGAATCCACACACTAATGGCACCACAATGAATGCTTGTGGGCTTGCGCCATAGCGATGAGTTACCGCTGTCATGTTAACAATCGCAGTTGCTGTTGAACCTAGAGTGATACCACCGAAACCAGAACATATCACCACGGAGTCGTAGTTTCTTCCCATCAAGTAATAAACAACGAAGATAGTAAACAGTAGTGAAAGTAGAATCTGGATACTCATGACCACAGAGATGTAGCCAAACAGCCCGTCAAGATCCCAGATTCGTAGTCCCATCAAAGCCATGGTTAAGAACATGCCTAAGCAGATGTCAGAGATCATCGCTAAACCTTTGCGACCTTGAGCAATTTTCTCTTGTGTACGGCGCTTCCTGAACAGAGCCCTACCAACGTTTCCGATTAAGATACCCGCGATCAAACAGCTAACGAATAACGGCAGTTTCAAACCCATTGATTCGATAACTTCACTCAAGCTATAACCTAGCATCAGCGTCAGATTTAGAATCAACCATGCCCATAGAACGCCGTAGTGGCTTAGCTCTGTTTTTGTTTCACTCTCTTGGAATGCACCAACGGTGACCTCTTCTTCATTAGAAGGACTTACTTTGTGTTTATTGAGTAGGTAGTTAGCAATTGGACCACCAATCACACACGCCGCTATCAAACCAACTGTGTTGGAAGCCACACCAAGTTCTAGCGCGTTAGCAATACCAAACTCTTCAACAAACATTGGCGCCCAAGCTAGTGTCGTACCCACACCGCCAATCAGACTGATAGAACCTGACAACAAACCCGCTTTCGCATCCATACCAAAACCCGACGCGACAGCCATGCCAACTAAGTTTTGAAGGACAATAAAAGCCGAAGCCAGACAGAGCAGGATGAACAACGGTCGCCCACCTTTTACCAGCGTCTTAATATCCGCTTGAAGCCCAATACCAGCAAAAAAGTAAAGTAGCAAAAAATCTCTGACATCAAGGCTAAAGGTGATCTGGATTTCAAATAGATAGTAAAGCGCCGCTACGATAGCGGCACAAACAAAGCCACCAATAACTGGCTCTGGCAGAGAGTACTTCCTTAATACTTCAGAGCGCTCGATTAAACCTTTACCAATAAACAGTAATGAGATCGCAATAGTAAAGGAGAGCATTGGAGAAACGAGGGTTTCTGTCATGATGCTATAGATTCCTAAAAGTTAAGATTATTCAAAATGTTGCTTACTCTTAATCTTGTAGATCCAGACCAAGAAATCAAGCGTTTATCGGTGACATCAATCGCTAATCTGGATCAATGTGTTTCAACATAAACAGAGAAAATGCCATCACGAAAAGGGATTTGAAAAGGCGACGTCATGGAAGGAGGCAGATTACGTGAATATAGGAGCTCTAAAACGAGAAAACCCCAGCATTTCTGCTAGGGTTTTGAATAGTGGTGGAAGGATGGGGATTTGAACCCCAGATACGCTATAAACGTATACTCGCTTTCCAGGCGAGCGCCTTAAGCCACTCAGCCATCCTTCCACAAATTGTGTATTGAGCATGTCACTCAACGAGGCGCTACTTTATTGATTCTGCTTGCTTTGGTCAAGGGGCATTCTCAAAAAAAGTGCCTTTTTCGGTTTGTTCGATTACAAATTAACTCATTAGATCAAAAACAAACCAAATTTCATTCTTACGCTGCACTTACGCTTGTTGCTTTTCTTAAGCTTGTTGATAGTAGCCCGGAACTCGAAACCATTTACGACACATATCGAGGAAGTAGCCGTAAAGTACGCCCATACCGCACGAGATAACGGCATTACTGGTGACAGCCGTAACGATCTGCTCGCCTGAAGCACCCACTGCCAACAAAATACCCGCATACACAGGAGACTGAAATAACACGTATGCCATCAAGTCAGACAAGTTTTTCATCAATGAGCTTTGTGAAAGTTTTGCACCATTGCGCAAGAACCAATCACGAAAAACGCCATAAGGCCAAGCGATAGCAATGTTTACAGGAATAGATAACGTTCGAGAAGCAAGAGATTGCTCAAACGTCATACCAGAAATAAACACTTCTACGATCATGCCAGAAATAAAACAGAAAACGACCATAGCAAATGTATCCGCAGCTGCGTTTCGAATACAAAATGGACCACGAGACTTCATTGACGACAAACCTAAAATATATCACTGCTTAATTAGTGATTTAGTAACATATAAACAAGGCACATTTGCACCTCACCAGATAATGTCGCTATTAAATCACAAGATTAGTAGTCATACATTCCAAATTAAAAATCAAGTTGTAAATTAACAACCAAAAACCACTTTAAAAGCAGTTACTTTCACCAAAAAATCCAACCAAGGTCAAATGTTGGACAATTCGTCATTTACTTACCGTAATTAAACAACATTTAAGCCATCGGTAGATTTACAGTAATAATATTAATGACATCTTGTGTTGGTGGTGATCCTAAAGCAACCTGCTCTAACGCTTTATCGACTTGTTCAGTAAGTTCCGCATTGTTCATAGGTTCAACGTGAACACGTAGACTCTCTAGTGCAAATTGAATCAGTTCTAGGTTGTTGTCTTCTAACGCCACATACAGCGTCACTAACAGCTCTTCAGTGTTATCTTTGTTTCGAAGATCAGGTTTAGGCAGTGACTCGCTTTTACTTTTCGAATCGTGTTGTTTTACGTCTTGACTTTCGAGATCATCCGCTTTTACTTCATGGTATTGGTAAAGCTTATTTGAATAGCGGAATAAAGCATCATCCAGTTCACGCTCATCAATCGGCTTAGCGATAATATAATCCACACCCGCTCCCAGCATACGCTCACGAGTCTCTTTAAAGACATCAGCCGTACAACCAAACACCAATACCGATGACACATCACCTATCAACGCACGAATCGCAGTGGTTGATTCAACACCATCCATCACAGGCATATGGTTATCCATGAGTATCAAATCAAAGCGCTCAGCAACCACGGCTTGTATCGCTAACTCACCATTCTCGACGCTCTTACAAATGAATCCTTTACTGCTCATGAAGGTTTCAATGATCACTGTATTGGTTCGGTTATCCTCGACGATCAGTACCTTTAAGCCTGAGTAGTCTAGCTTCTTATGTGGCAAGCTCTCGATTTCGCCAGGCTGGCAAGGTTGAATCTTCAAGCGAACATCAAAGCTCGTGCCTATCCCTTCTTCACTGGTGACGGTAATACTGCCATCCATCAGTTGGGCAATTTTCTTCACAATCGCTAAGCCAAGACCAGTACCGCCAAAACGCCTTGTAGTGGAAGACTCCGCTTGTTCAAACGGTTTAAAAATACGCTTTTGAGCTTCTTTAGAGATACCAATTCCGGTGTCACGAACTCGAATACTAAGGTAGGTGTCACTTCCCTCTACGACTTCTTTCAAGTACACCTCAACAAAGCCTCTGGAGGTGAACTTCACCGCGTTGTTCAACAAGTTAAACAAAATTTGGCGAAGGCGAGCTTTATCTGAGAAATACCAACGACCAGAAGGCACCTCGGAGTACACTTTGAATTGAAGCCCTTTCTCGGAAGACAATGTGTAGTAAACACTGTTAATACTGCCGATGATCGAATCAAGCGGGAAACGCGTTTCATCAAGATCCAACCTACCCTGCTCGATCTTCGAGAAGTCTAAGATCTCGTTGAGTAGGGTCATCATATGATCGCCGGACTCATACAGGCTCTTAAGATGCTTCTCTTGTTCGGAGTTTAGAGGCGTTTTTAATAGGATCTGAGCGGTACCCAACACACCATTCATAGGGGTGCGAATTTCATGTGATAGGGTTGCAAGGAAAGCGGTTTTTGCATTGGTAGACGCCTGAGCTTTAACCTTTTCCGCTTCGAGATAAATAGTCTTTTCGTTAAAGGTTTTAATTAAATGGCCGATTTCGTCATCACTCGAGTAATCCACATCAATGATTTCGCCGGCTTTCGAGCTATCAACCTGTGCAGCAATCCTTGTGATTGGACTAATCAAATAACGATTCAATAAGTAATATCCCGCCATCACACAAAGTAGCAATAGCGGAACAATACCGCCTTCAATGCTCATCACCTGGCGAAATACTTCGTCTGCTACACGTGTTTTTGAGTTCACCACATCCACTTGCCAGCCGAAATCACCAAATTGGTTGCTACTGATATAGATGCCTTCAACAAGATTGAAGTTATAAGAAACCAACACTTGGTTGAGTTTATCTCTCAGGGTGATACCAAGATTGTACTCTTCGGCGTGGTTTTTAATGAAACCCAACAACTCTTCGAGCGAGAGATCCACCGTCGCAATACCAGCAAAGGTGCCGTCATAGTAATAAGGTGACGAAGCCGTAATCATTCGAACGTGAGTATAGGGATCAATATAGACATCGCTCCAAGAGATGGTTCCCTGTGGCTTGTCTACAACCGAGGTATACCAATACTCTTCGTGATAAGGGGCGTTTTTAGGATTGTTGTAAGAGAACAGTTGATCAATCGTGCCATCGTCAGCTTTGTTGAAAAAATAACTGTTTAAGAGCTTGTCGGAATCCAACGCATACGGTTCTGGCCAAATACCAGCGCTAACAATTGTGTCATCGCTCGCGGCTAACATCGACTTGAATAGCGGGATGACATCTTCACCTTTGCGATGTGCTTGAGCAAAACCAACTAAACTATCAACAAAGCCTTGAGAGCTACTGAGTGGCTCTGTAATCAATGCGGATAACAGTTGCGTACGTAAGTCGAGGTTTTGTTGTAATTTGGCGCGCACAGGGGATTCTACGACGTAATACGTCACACTACCGACAATGGCAATAAACATAGCAAGGTACAGCCCAAGCGCTACCATGCTTTTTTTCTTTAAAGACGACCGTATCTGCATAATTCTTTTATTGTTTTCTTTTCTGTTAAAACTAGTGTTTATCATCCATGACATCAAGCCTTTTTAGATTGAAGCTTGATTGGCACAAGTTCATTGGTACTATAAGCGCAAATATGTTCCCTTTTACGGTACCTCACTTTGACTTTACAAGATATTCTTGCGCTTCCAGAGTTGGAAGGAAAGCTAATCACAGAACACAAAACCATCGGATTTGTCACTGCAATGGCAGCGGCACCCAATGTGTTAACCCCGCATGAGTGGCTACCGTTCTTATGGGGTGGCGAAGAAGTCGCGCCTTTTACGGATGGTGAACAGCTAGAAAGCTACATTGAAGTTATCATCGAGCTTTGGAATAAAACCCGCCCAGAACTGATTGAAGGTACTTGGGTTTGGCCTGAAGCTTGTCAATTAGACGACGAAGAAGTGGTTAACACTGCCGCTCGTGATTTTTGTGAAGGCTTGCTTCAAGGCTGGCAGATTGCTCGTGATGATTGGGAAACGCTAATGCCTGAAGAGAGCGAAGACAACGCGCTTGTTGGCGGCGTCCTACTTTCATTGAGCATGCTTTACGATCCAGAAACTTCAATTGCTACGCTTGCAGAGCAAGGCATCGAAGGCCTAGAGCAATTTGAAGAGATCTTTAATGCGGTTCCTGTGATGCTTTGTGGACTAACGCAGCGTGGCATTGCACTGGCTGAAGCTCAATAACAGTTAGCTTTATACAAGCCAAAAGGCCTCATTATGAGGCCTTTTTTAGTTTTCAGACGAAATAAAATAGTCGCTTTAGAAGCCTTTCCAATCGAAGTCATCAATTCGCTCATCAGCAATATAAAACAGCTTAGTGCCACTGCTGACCACTTGATCTAACTCTGGGTTGAGTTCAATACCGCTCCCCGTATCAATGGCGATCAGAGTTGCTTGATACTTCTCTTTAAACACTGAGAAAATAGGCGCGACGGTGACAGACTCAGCGTCTTCAGGGAAATACGTTGAATACTGTGTCATGCCTCTTGTTGAGCTCAATAATTCTTGGTGAAGCGCACTGGAACCTGGGTCTACCGCAGCCTTTGCTAGCATCTCTGCACCCACCGCTGGAATACATTCTGAGTTAGGGCAATGCTTGTGTAACAAATCGCTCAGCGCTTCGTCTTTAAAGTAAACAAGAAGGTGCGCCTTAGGATTTCGGTTGGCACAGTAAAGCGCCGCAGATAACGTAATGTCGTCTTCTGGGTTATCAATCAAGATGCAACTTGCAGACTCAATGCCCGTTTTCTCCATCTCTTTGCCATCGGTGTAGCTGTTTACTTTAACGAAGTTAATTTCACCGGGTAACGGGTTCTCGATATCTGAACGCGTACATAACACGATTGGTCGTTTACCCGTTTCTTCGTGTTGTAGCATCCGAATGAGATGAATGGTTCTTTGCTCATTCCACCCCAACATCAAAATGTGGTTGTCCACTCTAACTCTCCTTTTTCCTAGCAAGCCCGCTCGCCAATATTCAACACCTTCTGTTGCCACTTTACCGAGTAACGCGGCGAAAAGGCTCAACCCGCCTGGAATCACAAATAGAATAACGATCCACTGCCCCGCTACCGTGGTCGGTGATAAATCACCATAACCAACTGTAGAAGCCGTCACCACTAAGTAGTAAGCGAATACAGTAACCGAACTGGTTAAATCTGTTTCACCCGCCAAATACAGCATCGACCACGATAGAGCGATGTAGCCAAGAAAAGTGAACAGTAAGTTTTTGCCGTTCAAAACAAAGATGTTTGCTTTGATCCAGCGTTTGAGTTGTAACCAGATTATCATTCGAGCCTCTAATCCTTCGATCTTACTTACATGCTAGAAAAAATACTTGATATCAACAAGATGTATCATCAGAAAAAGATACATGACCACAAGATTGATATTGGCGGCCTATACGCAGGTACAAAAAAACCAGCACTATTGGCTGGTTTTTGGGGTTAGATAAAAGAACGACTTACGCGTTACCTTTTACCTGTACATTTAACTGCTCTGCAAAATCTAGCATGCGGTTCAATGGAATAAGAGACTTCACACGTAGTTCGTCAGAAACGAAGATCTCGTGTTGCTCACCACCATTCTCAAGCGCGTTTTCAATCGCTTCAAGGCCATTCATTGCCATCCAAGGACAGTGTGCGCAGCTACGACACGTTGCACCAGCACCGGCTGTCGGCGCTTCAATCAGCTCTTTTTCAGGAACCAATTGCTGCATCTTGAAGAAGATACCTTTGTCTGTCGCGACAATCATTTGTGGATGAGGTAGCTCTTTTGCTTTCTTGATCAGTTGGCTTGTTGAGCCTACAGCATCAGCCAGTTCAACCACGCTTGCTGGTGATTCTGGGTGAACCAAAATAGCCGCTTCTGGGTATACCGATTTCATTTTCTTCAAAGCATCAGCTGAGAACTCATCATGAACGATACACTCACCTTGCCAAAGCAACATGTCAGCGCCAGTTTGATTTGCGATGTAAGAACCTAGGTGACGGTCTGGCCCCCAAATAATAGGTTTGCCTTCGGCGTCTAGGCTTTCAACGATTTCTAAAGCGATGCTCGACGTCACTACCCAGTCTGCACGAGCTTTAACGGCTGCAGAGGTGTTCGCGTATACAACCACGGTGTGGTCAGGGTGAGCATCACAAAATTCTGTAAATTTGTCAGCTGGACAGCCAAGATCAAGTGAACATTCAGCTTCAAGTGTTGGCATTAGAATGCGTTTTTCAGGAGTAAGAATCTTTGCAGACTCACCCATGAAACGAACACCAGCGATGATCAAAGTGCTTGCTGAGTGACGGTTACCGAACTTAGCCATTTCTAATGAATCGCCAACGAAACCACCAGTTTCTTCTGCCAGAGCCTGAATTTCAGGATCGGTGTAGTAGTGTGCAATTAGAACTGCATCTTTTTCTTGAAGTAGTTTTTTGATGTTTGCGATGTGGGCCTGTTTCTGAGCGTCGCTCAATGGAACTGGCTTAGGCGGAAACGGGTAAACTGTATCGATTTTATCTAGTATATGACTCATTGCTCTTGCTCTACGCAACTTCTTCCGAGAATTAGAGTATTCTACACAGGACAGCGATTGGGATCAAAAAGGATTGGTTGCAAGCGGTGGCTAGCTAATGCTTAAAACGCATAAACAAGGCAATGCGTTGGCATCACTAGCAAGAGAAGTAAACACTAAACGGAAGTGAACAGGTATAAAAAAGAGGCGCCTAAGCACCCCTATTTTGTTTATAAGTGGGTTTTAGCCACTTTAGCCGAAGCACTGTTTGGGTACTCGGTTACGACTTGTTGGTAATATTTCTTAGCTTGCGTCGCGTTGTTGTTGCGCGCAGCTATGTCACCAAGCTTAACCAGTGCATCTGCTCGCTTGTTTGAGTCTTTGTAAGACACAACAGCAGCAAAGCTCTTCACCGCTTCTTTATCTTGCTTCTTAGCGAAATAAAGCTGACCTAACCAGTAATGTGAGTTAGGTGTGAAAGTAGAATCTGGGAAGTCTTTTTGAAACTTCTGGAATGCAGCGATAGCACCCGTGTAGTCTCGTTGCTTTAGAATCATATCTACAGCATTTTGATAAGCAGTTTGCTCATCCACATCAGTACTGAACGTACCAGAAGCGTCTTTAGAGCCTTCGCTCGCCGCCACTGCTACCGTTGCTGTTCCTGCTGCTTTCACCTCGCCTCTTACGCGGTCCAGTTCAATGAACAGTTCACGCTGACGCTCTAGCATTTGCTTCATATCGTAGCTGTTTCGTTCCAGCTCACCACGAAGTTCACTGATCTCCAGTGCCATGTCGTCGATTTGCTGTTGCATTTGAAGCTGAACGAGATTGCGATTTTGAAGCAGGCGCTCTAAACGCTCAATATCTGATTCGTTAGATGCTGATCGAGAGGAAGATGATGAATTGGTTGCGGTGCTATTGAGATCGGATACTGGAGCTGGTGCAGCGAACGCGGTGTTCGCTGCACTTGCCAGTAACGAAAGCAAAATGACTCGCTTTGTGTTACTGAACATGAGGCAATTCCTCAATTATATAGTCTACTAAAATTAGTAAACTAGTACTGCGCGACGGTTTTTAGCGTACACATCTTCAGATTGACCTAGAAGAAGTGGCTTCTCTTCACCGTAGCTTACGATAGAGATTTGGTCAGCTTGAACACCTAGTGCTTGTAGGTATTTCGCTACAGCTTGTGCACGACGCTCGCCAAGTGCGATGTTGTACTCAGGAGTACCGCGCTCATCAGCGTGACCTTCGATAGTAACGTTCATGTCAACGTTCTTAACTAGGTATGCTGCGTGAGCTGCTAGCATTTCTTCGTAATCGCCAGCGATAGTAGAGTTATCGAATGCGAAGTAGATTGTTTGAGTTTCACGTAGCGCTTGCTCTTTAAGCTCTTGCTCAGACAGTTGACCGTTAGCGTCAATTGGCGTTACAACAGTTGTGTCTACGTTGCCTTCTGAACCTGAAGTTGTTTGGTTGCTTTCTGTACCAGATGTTGCAGATGTTGCTTCATCAGTTGAGCTACATGCCGTTACTGCCATCACTGGTAGTGCAATCATCAAGCCTTTAAGAACTTTGTTAAGTTGCATCTTTTTTTCCTTACGTTATCAAACTTAGTTTCTACAGCGACTAAGTGCTATAGATAGTTAATTGCCACAATAGTTAACACTATCAATAGCTAAAAGAATGTATCAAGAGAACTAGAGGAACGGTGACCACGCAGGCGCTCTTACACGTCCGTTGGTTGCCGGTAATCTAGCTTTAAAACGGCCATCGATAGAAACCATCGATAGTACGTTAGTTTTATTGTAAATAGAGCTATAGATAACCATACCTCCATTCGGCGCAATGCTTGGAGATTCATCTAACAATGTTTTTGTTAGCACCTGAACCGCACCGGTTTCCAAATCCTGCTTAGCCAAGTTAAAACCTGAGTTACTGCGATTCACCATGATAAGGAATCGACCATCAGGGGTGATCTGGCCACCTAAGTTTTGGCTACCTTGCCAAGTAATACGAGAAGTCGAATTATTGGACAAATTTACATTATAAATCTGAGGTTTACCACCACGATCCGATGTGAAAATAAGAGACTTGCCATCTGGGTGCCAGAATGGTTCAGTATTATTCGAACGGCCGCGGGTAATTTGAGTCAGCTTACGGCTAGCAAGGTCAAGTGTGTACACCTGAAGGCTGCCTGTTTTCGACAATACCAATGCCAATGTTTTACCATCTGGCGAGAATCTTGGCGCACCATTGTGACGAGGGTATGACGTCACTTTCTCACGTTCACCGGTGTAAATATTCATGATGAATATTTCAGCTTGGCCATTCTGGAAGCTCACATACGCAAGTTTCTTACCATCTGGTGACCATGCTGGAGACATAAGAGGCTGCTTAGAACGAAGTACTAAACGCTCATTAAAGCCATCGTAGTCAGCAACACGAAGTTGGTATGGGTACTTATCTTTGTCGTTCACAACTACGTAAGAGATACGAGTTAAGAACGCGCCTTTCTCACCGGTTAATTCTTCATACACTAAGTCAGAAATACGGTGTGCGTATCGGCGCAAGTCCGTTGCCGATAAATCACGCTTCACTTTATGAAAGAGAACATGATCCATAGTACGAACCAAATGACCATCATCATTTAGCCCTTTACTATGACCTTTCGTCAATTGCCCTCGAATAGTGTCAATTAACTGATAACTGATTGTATAAGTACCATTGGGGTTTGGAGAAATAGAGCCGGTTAAGAGTGAATCAACGCCTAAGTTAGTCCAAGCATCGAAGTTCACCTCAGTTTCGCTGTAAGGCGTTTGAGGCATTTTGCTTGTCGCAACTGGGCTGAATTTACCACTGCGTTGTAGGTCAGAAGCGATAACTGCTGATACATCGTGTGGCAATGGCTCTGCGCCTTCCCAACGGAAAGGTACAATAGCGATAGGTCGTGCAGAGTTAATACCGTCTGTAATAACCAGCTCCAGTGCCGCATGTGCAAACTGGCTGCTTGTAGCTATTAAGAAAACAAAACTCAGTAGTAGTTTCTTTAACACAAGTTCGTCCTTTTACTCTGGTGATACAGTTAAGTTAATGTCTTTTAGTGATTTCACGATGTCTGGGTCTTTAGGCAATGGATAAGATTGCACTTGTGCCACGGCACGCTTGGTTGCTGCACATAAACGGCTATCGCCATCTAAGATGCTTAAGCTACCCAAAATAGCGTTTGAGCCCGTTGGAATCAGCTTAAGGTTCACTCGACATGAGCGCCCTCGATAGCTGTCTTCTAACAACAGATTCTGTTGAATCAATTGGGTATAGATAGCCCCGTAACGTTGTGCTTCATCACTAATAAATTGTTGTCTTGCTGAAGAGTTTTGAGTCGCTTCAGTTTCAAGACCAGCAAAGATATCGTTCAATGCTGCTTCTTGTTGTTTACGCTCTTTTTCTGCTTTAGCTGCAGCTTCTTTTGCCTTACGGGCTTTCTCTGCTGCGGCTGCCGCTTCTTTCTCTTTCGCTATGCGTTGCTTTTCAGCGCGTTCAGCGGCTTCTTTCTCTTTACGAGCTTTGTCTGCTGCCTCTTTCGCCGCTTTTTCTTTTGCCACGCGTTCTTGTTCAGCTTTTGCGATTGCCGCTTCTTTGGCCTTACGCTCGTTCTCGGCTTTCACCAACGCAGCTTCTTTCAGCTTGCGATCAGCTTCGGCTTTAGCGGCTTTCTTTTTCTCTTGCTGTAAACGCGTTTCTTCAGCTTTGCGTTGTTTCTCTTTCTCAACTCGGCGCTTTTCAGCTTCACGAGTCGCTTTAGCCTCTTTCGCTTGTTGTTCTTTTAGCTTACGAATATTTTCTTCTTCAGCTTTACGATTCTTTTCAAGTCGTTCGCTTTCACGTCTCAGTTTGTCTAAACGCTCTTGCTCTTTCTTGCTCGCGGCTTCTCGCTGTTGACGAATCTGTTGAGCTTGCTGGCGAACCAACTGAGGATCAATCACCACAGCCTGAACCATCTGCCCTGTCGGCTTAGGTTCTGACATCGTGAAATCCGCTCCCCAAATAAGCGCAACGAATAAAATGACGTGCAGCCCAAGTGAAATAAGAAGCGGTTTTCTGAAACTATTGGATTTTTTATTAGTCGCTTTCATGAATGCTACGGAGCTATTCCCTTATATCCGTTAAAAGGCCAACCTTTGGCACACCTGCACGGCTTAATTCATCAAGTAATAAAACCACTTCAGCGTAAGGCGTTGCGGCATCACCGCCAACCGCCACTGGAGAATTCGGCTTCAAAGACAACTCAGCTTTCACTCGGATGATAATATCTTCCATAGATAAACCACGCTGTACTTCTTCGTCATTAACGCTCAAGCCAAGTTCACCGTCTTTGTTCACTTCAACGATGATGAAACTTGCGTTGTCGTCCCCCAGTAGGTCTTGTGCCGATTTAGCCGTTGAAGCCTGAGGCAATTCAACGTCAACGCCTTGAGTAACAAACGGCGAAGTCACCATAAAAATGATCAGCAAAACAAGCATAACGTCGATGTAAGGTACAACGTTAATCTCTGCTGTCATTTTGCGTTTTTTAGGTTGGTATCCAGCCATCTATTATTCCCTGCCAGCCATCGCTTGACGGTGAAGAATACTGTGGAACTCTTCAGAGAAAGTCGCGTAGTTGTGCTCTAGCTTGCCTACTCGGCTGCTGAAGCGGTTGTACGCCATAACTGCTGGAATTGCAGCAAATAGACCCATTGCGGTTGCGATCAGCGCTTCTGCAATACCAGGGGCAACCATTGCGAGTGTCGCTTGCTTCACTTCACCTAATGCGATGAATGAGTGCATGATGCCCCAAACCGTACCAAATAGGCCGATGTATGGGCTGATAGAACCAACGGTCGCCAAGAAAGGTAAGTTAGTTTCTAGTTCATCGACTTCACGAGCAACAGCAACGCGCATCGCACGGCCAGTGCCTTCCATAATGAAGTCAGGTGATGTTGCATTCGATTTACGAAGGCGAGCAAACTCAGTAAAGCCTGCGTAGAAAATTTCTTCAGTACCAGAAAGCTCGTCTTTGCGTTTATTGCTCTCTTGGTACAATTTTGCAAGATCAACGCCTGACCAAAATTTGTCTTCAAACACTTCTGTTTGTTTCGAAGCTTGAGATAATACTTTACTTCTTTTGATGATCATCGCCCAAGAAACAACAGACATGCCCATAAGAACTAGCATGACCATTTTAACTAATAAACTAGCTTCTAAAATTAGGCCTAAGATTGAGATTTCAGCAGTCACTATTCGTTAGCTCCGTAAGAATAAATGTTGGCATTGCCTTTGGTTTCATTTTTTGATTGTCGATACATGCTACCTTAACCATTGCTTTACACAATGCTTTGCCATCAGGATTTACGATCTCTTGACAGAAGACCAAGGTAGCTCGCTTCAACTCGTAAATATTTGTAATGACTTGTAAAGAATCATCAAGGCGCGCACCTTGAATAAAATCAATGTCCATATGTCGGACTACAAAACCGATGTTTTGTTCTAACAAGACTTGCTGAGAAACGCCAATTGAGCGCAACATCTCAGTTCGAGCGCGTTCGAAAAACTTAAGATAGTTTGAATGGTATACAACACCACCTGCATCGGTGTCTTCGTAATACACTGTCACTGGCCACGTAAATGGCTTAGATAATCCCTGCAATTTGCTACCACAACCCAAAACGATAAAGATCTCACTATAACCTAACTCCTTATCATTAATAGTATATCGCTGTGAATTTTTTGATTTAACAGACGAAAAAAAAGGCCATCTGTATAAGATGACCTCTTTTTGGCTAAAAACCCAACAAGTATAAAGATTCACATCGTTATGAACCTAAATCCTTTGCCTTTTATAGAAGGCGCAGCACCGTTAGGTAGAGCAAAATTGTGAGTGAAACGTATGGGCTAAACAGTAGCTGCCACATCCAAGCTCTTGGCTTAAATCCAATACCGTAAACCATGCTTGAGCAAACTGCCCAGATAAACATTGGCCCGATGATCGCGTTAAAGCCCCCGATGCTTGTCGCATACGCTTCAGGATCCCACATCACTAAACCAACATGCATGAAACCCAATACCAAGGATAAAGCTCTTAATAGAGTCTTATCCATTGGTTGATGCAGTTTAGCGATTTGCTCTGCGAGATTACTCACTGTCTTTGTCCATCATTTCTGAATGCTCTAGCCAAAGAGCATTAATGATGCCGAATGCACATGCTAGAAGTACACCCAAAATCCATGCGAAATACCACATAAAATTTCTCCTAAGTTATTTAACTTCTAGCTTAGTAAGCTGAAACGTCGTTATCTTCGATGTGTTTCTTATCTAGACGACCGAACATTTTGTAGTATGTCCAAGTTGTGTAGCCAAGAATCACCGGAACCATTACCGCCGCAACAGCAGTCATAAGGCCAAGCGTAAGCTCACTCGCTGTTGAATCCCACATAGTCAAACTATGGCTAGGGTTCAGGCTTGATGGCATTACGAATGGGAACATTGCAAAACCAGCCGTTAAAATAACACCTGCGTTCGATAGACTTGAGAACAAGAATGCGAAACCACCACGCTCAAAGCGAGATGCAATCACAGCAAGCAGTGGCATCGCTACCCCAAGGATCGGTGCAGCCCACATTGCTGGATACGTTTCGAAGTTTGTCATCCAAGCACCCACTTGAAGTGATACTTCTTTGTTTAGAGGGTTTGAATCAGCAAACGTATCGATAGTGCTTGTAATAACATAGCCTTCGATAGATTGAACCCAGAAACCACCAATAACGAACAGAGCAATAGCAATTAGGCCAGTGATCTGAGCAACGTTACGAGCACGAGCGTGCAGCTCTTCTGTAGTCTTCATTTGAAGCCATGTTGCACCTTGCATCACGAACAACATCAGAGCTAATACACCACAAAGCAATGCAAACGGGTTTAGCAGAGCGAAGAACGTGCCATGGTACTTAGACATCATAAATTCGTTCAGGTCAAATGGAACACCTTGTAATAGGTTACCAAATGCTACACCGAAGATGATTGGTGGAACTGTACCACTAAAGCAAAGTGCGTAGTCCCAAGTTTTGCGCCATTTTGGATCTTCGATCTTAGAACGGTAATCAAGAGCAAGTGGTCGTAACCAAAGCGCTGCTAACGTCGCATACATTGCGAAGTAGAAGCCAGAAAACGATGTTGCGTAAACCAGTGGCCACGCAGCAAACAATGCGCCACCCGCAGTGATAAGCCAAACTTGGTTACCATCCCAGTGAGGGGCAATCGTGTTTAGCATAATACGGCGTTCAGTGTCGCTCTTACCGATAACCGGTGAAAGAGCAGCAACACCCATATCGAAGCCATCAGTTACGGCGAAACCAACCAGTAGAACACCGATCAATACCCACCAAATAAGTCGTAAGCTTTCGTAATCAAACATAATATTCCCTCACTTATACTTCGACTGAACGGCTAACTTTGTCTTCAACAGAGTTATCGTTTTGTTCAAAGTGGTAACGGCCTGTCTTTAAGCTACTTGGACCTTTACGTGCGAATTTCAGCATTAGGTAAACTTCAGCAATCAAGAACACTGTGTACAGTGCCAGAATAGCGAATAGAGAAGTCCAAAGCTGTTCAATAGTTAGTGCTGATGCTGCAACGTTAACCGGTAGGATTTCACCAACCGCCCATGGTTGACGACCAAACTCAGCAACGAACCAACCCGCTTCGATCGCAATCCAAGGAAGTGGGATTGAGAACAGCGCCGCTTTAAGTACCCATGGTTTCTGTTCGATCTTTTGACGACACGTTTGAACAAACGCTGCGCCGAATACAAACAACATGATGAAGCCACAAGCAACCATCAGACGGAATGACCAGAATAGAGGCCAAACTGTTGGGATAGAATCATCCGCAGCCATTTGGATTTGCTCTTCTGTTGCATCAACAACGTCGTCTGTGTAGCGCTTAAGAAGTAGACCGTAACCTAGGTCACCTTTCACTTCGTCGAATGCCACCATGTTTTCTTCAGACTTATCGCCTGAACGTAGCTTTTCAAGCAGCTCGTATGCGTACATACCCGTGCGGATACGATCAACGTGGTCATCACGCAGGTCACGCAGGCCTGTTACTTCTTTATCAAGAGAACGTGTTGCGATAATACCCATTACGTAAGGAATCTTAATTGCGTAGTCAGTATCCATTGTTTCTTGGTTTGGAATACCAAAAACAGTGAATGCAGCTGGTGCTTCTTCAGTGTGCCACTCTGCTTCTACAGCAGCGAGTTTCACTTTTTGAACTTCACCAAGCTCGTAACCAGATTCATCACCTAGCACGATTACTGACAGGATCGCCGCCATACCGAAAGATGCTGCAATCGCAAAAGAACGACGAGCAAAGGCAAGGTCACGACCTTTAAGAATGTAGTATGAGCTGATACCAAGGATGAACATTGCACCCGTTGTGTAACCAGACGCTACTGTGTGTACGAATTTAACCTGTGCTACTGGGTTTAGTACAACTTCAGCGAAGCTCACCATTTCCATACGCATCGTTTCAAAGTTAAATTCCGCACCCACTGGGTTTTGCATCCAGCCGTTAGCTACCAAGATCCAAAGCGCAGAGAAGTTAGAACCAAGTGCTACTAACCAAGTTACCGCTAAGTGTTGACGCTTCGACAATCTGTCCCAACCGAAGAAGAAAAGACCAACAAAAGTAGACTCTAGGAAGAATGCAACAAGCGCTTCGATAGCCAGCGGTGCACCAAAGATGTCGCCAACATAGTGAGAATAGTAAGACCAGTTAGTACCGAACTGGAACTCCATGGTTAAGCCTGTCGCTACACCAAGAGCAAAGTTAATACCAAACAATTTACCCCAGAACTTAGTCATGTCCTTGTAAATTTGCTTTCCAGTCATTACATAAACTGACTCCATAATGGCAAGTAGAAATGCCATACCTAGTGTCAGTGGAACAAATAGGAAGTGATACATCGCTGTAAATGCAAATTGCAATCGCGACAGATCAACAACATCAATCATGGTAACTCCTTTGTGTCGGCTGAATGACACTTGTGTGATTATTCACCGCAAAAATCCATGTTAAAACAATTTATGTAATTGTTATTACAAATTGAAATTTGTAGCAAAAACGTACCGTTATAGTTAGATTATTGTTAAGCATGAGCTAATATAGCTGGCGCTAATATTACTGGTAAAATCAGTATGTTTCAAAAGATTTATAGGAGAAGCCTGCGTTGATTTGTATCAATTTTATTCACGCAAATTAGAGGTATTTTTGAACAATCATGATTAAAATCACACCAATTTGAGCTCTGTTAATAACAGCGCATGATATCTGTGACAAAAGCTCAGCACCACTTCAACATACAAATTACAACTACCCATAAAGTACTAACAAAAGTTATGACAACTTATTTCAATTTTTGTTAGCTAAATCAAACCTGAAATCAAAGTTTTCATTTTTGAAACCCGCTATTCAGCCTTTTTATCGATTAGCGCAAAGAGTTGTTATTCAGTAAAATGCAAAAAATCCCAGCGCTTATGCAACTGGGATCTTTAAAAATGAATAATTTAACGATTAGACGGCTTATCTATTCCGAAGTGTAAATAAGCTCTGTCGGTCGCGATTCGACCTCTTGGCGTTCTTTGTAGGTAACCTTGCTGAATCAAGTAAGGCTCTAACACGTCTTCAATGGTGTCTCTTTCTTCACCGATCGCTGCAGCCATATTGTCGATACCCACTGGACCACCACCAAACTTTTCCATGATCGCAAGCAGAAGCTTTCTATCCATGTAGTCAAAACCTTTAGCATCGACATCCAACATGTTAAGCGCTTTATCGGCAACCTCTGGGCAGATATGACCATCTCCTTTCACTTCCGCATAGTCGCGTACACGGCGCAGTAAACGATTGGCAATACGTGGTGTACCACGAGCACGACGAGCAACTTCTAACGCCCCTTCTGATTCCATAGAAAGACCAAGGCAATCAGCGCTTCGTTGCACGATGTTTTGCAAGTCTTCAACTTTGTAATACTCAAGACGCTGAGTGATACCAAAACGGTCACGTAACGGAGACGTAAGCGAGCCAGCACGAGTCGTTGCGCCTATCAACGTAAAAGGTGGAAGATCGATCTTGATAGAGCGTGCCGCAGGGCCTTCACCAATCATGATATCTAATTGGTAATCTTCCATTGCTGGATACAACACCTCTTCAACCACAGGGCTAAGGCGGTGGATCTCATCAATGAATAGGACATCATTTTCTTCAAGGTTAGTCAGCAGCGCCGCTAGGTCGCCGGCTTTTTCCAGTACAGGGCCTGAAGTGGTGCGAATGTTTACATCCATTTCATTAGCAACAATGTTCGCCAACGTGGTTTTCCCCAAGCCTGGAGGACCAAATATCAACAAATGATCGAGGGCCTCATTACGCAATTGCGCCGCTTTGATGAAAATTTCCATTTGGCCACGAACATGATCCTGACCTTGATAGTCAGCAAGTGCTTTAGGGCGTATTGCACGATCAATGACATCTTCATCTTTGAATACTGGGTTGTCCGGTGCAATAAGGCGATCGGCTTCAATCATAAATTCTGCTATTCCTAACTATGCGCTTGTTGACTCTGCGCTTCTTGACTCTGTGTAAAGGCAAAGTGAATGAGCCTGTTTTGTAGAACAAGTATATGAGGTATTAAACCATCGATTTCAGTGCTTCGCGAATTAACTGCTCGCTGGTCATGCCATCTTTAGCCACTTGAGAAACCACCTTAGAAGCTTGAGTCGGCTTGTAACCTAATGCAAGTAACGCACTTACCGCTTCTTCTTCAGCGTCGTGAACGGTTGGCATAGAATCAATTGGTGCTGCATCCGTCGCTGGAGTAAATAGGTCACCCGCGCCCCACCCTTTCAGGCGGTCTTTCATTTCAACAACCAGACGTTCTGCGGTTTTCTTACCGACACCCGGCAGTTTCACTAGCGTAGAAATATCTTCACGTTCAACACTCTGAACAAACTGACTCGCCGTCATACCTGAAAGAATACCAAGACCAAGTTTAGGACCAACACCATTTGCTTTGATAACTTCACGGAACAGCGCACGCTCTTTAACTGTATTGAAGCCGTAAAGCAGTTGTGCATCTTCACGAACAACAAAGTGAGTGTAGATAATTGCCTCTTCGCCCACATTTGGTAATTCATAAAAACAGCTCATTGGCATTTGAACTTCATAGCCAACGCCACTCACTTCGATTAGTAATTCTGGTGGCTGTTTTTCTATTAATGTACCGCGTAGACGTCCGATCACAATTCACTCTCTTGATGGAATATAATTTGAGGGACAGAATATAAAAGAACTGGATGCTTATCCAGTTCTTTGTGTTTATTCGGGTGATTTATTTACGCTTGTTTGGCTTGTGAAACCACGTTATTTAAGCTTTCGACCAGCTCTTTGACAGAGGTAACATGCCCTGTGAGTTCAGAACCATAATTGGCGACTAAGCCGGACACGGATTTGGTTTCCGCAACGCTCTGTGCCACTTCTGAACTCGCGAGATCGAGCTCTTTCAAAGAACTCATCTGCATCGCCATAATGTTGGTGAGCTGATTGACGTCAGTCGAGATAGTTTGAACTTCTGAGATGATGCCGTTCATCTCATTCGCCGTGGTTTCAATTATCGCTCGACCATGTTCCACTTCGTCTTTACTACGGTCCAACAAGGTTCGAATTTCTATCGCGGAATGACTGCTTTTCGCCGATAACTCTCTTACTTGGTCGGCGACTACTGCAAAGCCTCTTCCCTGCTCACCTGCGCGAGCCGCTTCTATTGCCGCGTTTAATGCCAACAAATTAGTTTGTTCCGCTACTGAAGTAATCAAGTCAGCGACTTTCATGATCTCTTGATTACTTTGAATGATCTGAGTGATAGCACTGGTTGAGGCTTCTAATGACTCAGAGCTCTTTTGCGCTTTCTCTCCGACCGCTTCACTACGCTCTTTCAACTCACCCACAAATGAGTTTGATTCTTCGATACCTTGAGTCATTTGGTGCAATTGTTGGCTCATCTGTTCTGCCGCACTGGCCTGAGATTCGCAATTGATATTCAGCACCTCAACTTGCGAATGTAAATCTCGCGACTGTTGGTCTAGATGCACAGATACGCCCTGTAAGCTTTCCGAATTCGAATTAGCTTGGTCAAGCACCACCGAGAGTCGCCCTTCACTCTTTGTCGCTTGATTAGCAATCTGTTGGCTTTCTGAAATCGCTTCTTCCGCCATTTCGATTGCAACCTCTTTTTGCTTCGCAGTAAACGCTTGAGCAATACAAATCACCACCAGCGGCATGATCACACCAGACCAGGTTTCAACCACCACCGCTTCCGGAGTAAGTACTAACTGCGGAAATTCAAATCCATTAAGGTGAGCTGACGTCATCATCAATGAAACGCCAATCACTAACCCACTCCATACCAAGGCGACAATACGTGTTCCTGACAAGAAAAAAGCGACCACTAACAAAGGAACCCAATACGCCTGCGTCGATGCCACCACACCACCGCTTTGGTAGATGATATTCAGCGCATGTACTGCCATACCAACAAAGCCAAAATTGAGTGCAAGGCTCGGTTTACTGGTAACACGCAACAGCAGTGCGGAGATCAGTTCAAACGCGATAAGGAATACAGATGTAGCGATCAGAAGTTGCTCTTCGTGCTTGGTCCATTTGATTAAGCTGTAGACACCAACAAAGAAGGCGATAAAAGTGAAGAGTAATAAGATATCGGCTTGTCTGACTTCGTTGTTACTCCACCCATTACTTTTAGGTAGAAACAGCGCACGCCACAGCTTGATTGGGTTCATCAGTGATCATCCTTGATTAACTTGTTAGACCTCCGACCAATGTTAATAACATGTTAAATGATACGCAATGTTATTATCTGGGTTCTGTTCGAAAGATCTCATTTCATCAAGAATTTAGCGGCGTAGTATTTTGATATGAGCCAAACAGGGTGTAAGGCTCATCAATAGAATAGGTCTAAAGGCTGTATGTTAGGAGCTAACAAGAGAGCGAGGTTTAACGGTAGCGCCCTTTTCTCGCGCCTGTCGCCTTACCAGCCAGTGCTATCAATGTTTTGTTGGTGTTAGCGTGAGTGATCGCTACGCCTAGAGCATCGGCTGCATCGGCCTGTGGCTTAGCAGGTAGCTTAAGCATACTCATCACCATGTTCTGAACCATAGACTTATCTGCACCACCATTACCTGTCACGGCTTGCTTAATTAAACGAGCCGCGTATTCGTGAACAGGCAAATCCGCATTTACAGCCGCTACGATCGCACTGCCACGAGCTTGTCCAAGCTTAAGTGCAGAATCCGCATTCTTCGCCATGAAGACTTGCTCAATAGCAAACACATCCGGCTGAAACTGAGTGATGATTTCGCTCACACCTGCATAGATCTGCTTAAGTCGACCCGGTAACTCTATTTCTGAGGTGCGAATACAACCACTCCCTAAGTAATATAGATGGCGGCCATTTTGACGAATAACACCGTAACCGGTAATGCGTGAGCCAGGGTCAATCCCTAAGATAATAGACATAACTTCAAATACTGATTATTTATACATGCTTTATGAGCTTAGTATATCGAACGCAAAAAAAAATGCCCGTCAAATTAACGGGCATTTTCTAATTTACTGGCAAGTCTTGGCTAATTAATTAAGAGCTCTCTACCAACTAGGATCTCTTCATCAACAAGAAAAGATAACAGGCTTACGCTTGCTCTTTTTTCTCTGCCAATTTAACTGCGATTGCTAGCTCTTCCAGTGATGCTGGGTTCGCTAGGCTTGGCGCGTCTGTTAGTAGACATGCTGCAGCTGTCGTTTTCGGGAATGCGATAACGTCACGGATGTTCTCAGTACCACAAAGTAGCATTGCTAGACGGTCAAGACCGAATGCTAGACCAGCGTGTGGTGGCGTGCCGTACTTAAGCGCTTCAAGTAGGAAGCCGAACTTCTCTTGTTGCTCTTGTTCTTCGATACCTAGGATACCGAATACCGCTGTTTGCATTTCTGCGTTATGAATACGTACAGAACCGCCGCCTACTTCGTAGCCGTTGATTACCATGTCGTATGCATCAGAGTTTGCTGCTGCTGGGTTTGCTTTAAGCTCTTCCGCGTTCACACCTAGTGGCGATGTGAATGGGTGGTGCATTGCGTGTAGGTTACCTTCGCCGTCTTCTTCGAACATTGGGAAGTCAACAACCCACAGTGGAGCCCAAGCAGATGTGTCTGTTAGCTCTAGATCAGTACCTAGTTTAAGACGAAGTGCACCCATTGCTTCAGCAACGATGCCCGCTTTGTCTGCGCCGAACAGAATGATATCGCCAGATTCAGCTTGAGTGCGATCTAGAATACCGTTGATTACGTCTTCGCTTAGGAATTTAGCAACTGGAGATTGAATACCTTCCATGCCTGCAGCACGGTCGTTCACCTTCATCCATGCTAGGCCTTTCGCGCCGTAGATGTTTACGTGTTCAGCGTAACCGTCGATTTGCTTACGAGTTAGCTTAGCACCACCTGGAACACGGATAACCGCTACACGACCTTTTTCGTCGTTAGCCGGGCCAGAGAATACTTTGAACTCAACGTCTTTAACTAAATCAGCAACGTCAACTAGCTCTAGTGGGTTACGTAGATCTGGCTTATCAGAACCGAAACGGCGAATCGCTTCAGAGAAAGGCATTACTGGGAATTGGCCTAGTTCAACATCTAGAAGTTCTTTCCACATATCGTGAACAAGCTTCTCAGTCACGTTACGTACTTCTTGAGAAGTCATGAAAGATGTTTCGATATCGATCTGAGTAAATTCAGGCTGACGGTCAGCACGTAAATCTTCATCACGGAAACATTTAACGATTTGGTAGTAACGGTCAAAACCAGACATCATCAGCAGTTGCTTGAACAACTGAGGAGATTGAGGAAGTGCGTAGAAGCTGCCTTTGTGAACACGGCTTGGTACTAGGTAGTCACGAGCACCTTCTGGTGTCGCTTTCGTTAGTACTGGCGTTTCGATGTCTAGGAATAGGTTCTCATCAAGGAAACGACGAACGAAGCTAGAAGCACGTGCACGAAGCTTGATACGGTCGCTCATTTCTGGACGACGAAGATCGATGTAACGGTACTTAAGACGCTGTTCTTCAGAGTTCGTTTGGTTGAAGTCTAGTGGAAGCGCTTCTGAACGGTTGATGATCTCTAGACCAGTCGCGTAAAGCTCTACTTCACCAGTAGCCATGTCTTTATTTACTTGGCTATCAGGACGAACACGTACTTCACCAGTAAATTTGATACAGAATTCATTACGCAGTTGGTTAGCGATCGGGAAGATATCTTTCATATCTGGATCGACAACAACCTGAACGATGCCTTCACGATCACGCATATCAATAAAGATAAGACCGCCTAAATCACGGCGACGGTTTACCCAGCCGCACAATTCTACAGTTTGTCCCGCCAGGGACTTGTTCAGGTTACCACAGTAATGGGTACGCATAATGAATTTCCCAATCTCTTAATAATTTACTAATTTCCAGGCTGTCAGTGGTCATTCCACACAACAGAGCAAAGGAACATTTATACGCGGAAACTCGCTTAAAATCGACCTTCCGCATTCGAATTTATTGTGTTTTATCTGGCTTTGCTGCTTTTTAGCCCATCAAGTGCGCAAAGATTCATCAAAACCGAAAAAATTGCGATAATTATATCTCGAAAGTACCTTAATCAGCAAAACTCTCGTACAGTAGATTTTCATTTCGATTAAAAGCAGTAATGTGATGACCAATGGTGCAAAAACGATGGACACTTTACCTCTAAGACTTGGATTAACCATGTGGTCTCATTCTGAGTGGCAAAGTCAGTTCTACGGAAAAGGAACAAAGCCTGCTGAACGCTTAGAGAAGTACGCGCAAGTTTTTCATACCGTTGAGGGCAACACGACCTTTTACGCGACGCCAAGTATGTCGACAGTTCATAACTGGAAAGCCGCCAGTCATGATGATTTCAAGTTCACTTTCAAGCTACCTAAATTCATCACCCACCAGCAACAACTCAGGCACTGCCAAGCAGAACTCAAAGAGTTCTTAATGACTATGTCGCCACTGCATGATCGCATTGGTCAATGGACGATTCAGCTACCACACAGTTTTGAACCCAGCATGCTGCCTGCCCTACAAAAGTTTTGTACCTTGTTCCCAAAAGATATGCAGCTTGGCGTCGAAGTTCGCCACTTGGGGTTCTTTGATAAAGGCGATGCGGAAAAGCGCTTCAATCAATGGCTGGTAGAGGAAGGCATCAATCGCATCATTATGGACAGCCGCCCCGTTTTTTCTGCGCCACCAACCACAGAAGCGGTGATCGATGCACACCAGAAAAAACCCCGAGTTCCTGTTCATGCCATTGCGACCGCCAATAACCCAATGATTCGATTTATTGGTCACCCAGACCAAGAACCTAATATTGAGTTTTTTAAGCCTTGGTTTGCCAAAATCCCAAACTGGCTTAATGAAGGCAAGCAGCCCTATTTAATGATCCACACACCAGACAATAATCACGCACCCGAACTTGCAATCGCAATTTATAAACAACTACAAAAGCAAGTGTCTGAAAGTACATCATTATTATTACCTGATCTGGCTCAGTTTCCGGCTCAGAAAGGCAATAATCAAATCTCGATGTTTTAACCCATCACCTATCAGCAACTTCGAACCTTGAGCTAAATCTCAGTTTTCGTGACAGTGGCGCTTTTTTTACGTAAAATACGTCCCCTTTTATTTGGTATGAATTTTGTGCCAATTACGCTGACTGTCGAGAGAAAATGCCATGAGCAACACAGACAATATCTTTTCCGCTCCTATTGATAAAATTGGAGACTTCACCTTTGATGCAAGGGTTGCTGAAGTATTTCCGGATATGATTCAACGCTCGGTGCCTGGCTATAGCAATATCATCTCTGCAATCGGCATGCTGGCTGAGCGCTTTGTAAAGCCACATTCAAATATTTACGACCTTGGCTGCTCGCTTGGTGCGGCGACACTTTCTATGCGTCGTCACATTCAGCAAGAAGGCTGCACGATTTTCGCTATCGATAACTCAGAAGCCATGGTTGAGCGCTGTAAATTGCACGTTAATGCTTACCGTAGTGACACACCAGTAGAGGTGATTGAAGCCGATATTCGTGAAGTGGAGATCAAAGACGCTTCGGTTGTGGTACTTAACTTCACGCTGCAATTCCTGTCGCCAGACGATCGATACGCTCTACTTGAAAAAATTCATGCAGGCCTGCGCCCTGGCGGGATCTTAATCCTGTCAGAAAAATACGTATTCGAAGACGAAAGCTCAAACGAACTGCTTATCGACCTGCACCACGATTTCAAGCGTGCTAACGGATACAGCGAACTGGAAGTCAGCCAGAAACGCAGCGCAATTGAAAACGTAATGCGCCCAGACTCGATCCCTGTTCACAGAGAACGATTTGATAAGATTGGCTTCTCAAGCAGCGAAGTTTGGTTCCAATGTTTCAACTTTGGTTCAATGTTCGCGATTAAGTAGCCTACAAACCTGGTCAGCTCGTATTAGAACGTCATCCTCACTGTAGGAAATGACAAATTTAATTTTTATTTTAGGGTTTATTGCCCCTATTAACTCAGTGAAAAACTATGTTTAATTTTGCCAATTTTTATCAACTTATTGCCCAAGACACTCGCCTTCAGCCGTGGCTCAATGTTCTGCCACAGCAACTGACAGATTGGCAAAATGCAGAGCACGGTGACTTCGACCGTTGGTTACGTGCACTAAACAAGATTCCACAAGGTGTACCAGACCAAGTTGACCTGAAGAACTCAGTGACGATTGGCAGCTCAACACCATTTCACACAGGTGAGCTTAAAAAGCTAGAAAGCCTATTAAAGACGTTCCACCCATGGAGAAAAGGCCCTTACACGGTTCACGATATTCATATCGATACTGAGTGGCGTAGTGACTGGAAATGGGATCGTGTGCTTCCACATATCTCCCCATTGAAAAACCGTTCGGTTCTCGATGTAGGTTGTGGTAATGGTTACCACATGTGGCGCATGCTCGGTGAAGGTGCTCGCTTAACGGTTGGTATCGACCCTTCTCATCTATTCTTGGTTCAGTTTGAAGCAATTCGTAAGTTAATGGGCGATGACCAACGTGCTCACCTATTACCTCTAGGTATCGAGCAGCTGCCAAAGCTAGAAGCCTACGACACAGTATTCAGCATGGGTGTGCTTTACCACCGTCGTTCGCCACTTGACCACTTGATTCAGCTAAAAGACCAATTGGTGTCTGGCGGTGAACTGGTTCTTGAAACCTTAGTAATTGAAGGCGATGAAAATGCGGTACTGGTCCCTGTTGACCGTTACGCACAGATGAGAAACGTGTACTTCTTCCCTTCAGCTCGCGCACTAAAACGCTGGCTGGAACAAGTTGGCTTTGAAGACGTACGTATCGTTGATGAAAATGTCACGACAATTGGTGAACAACGCACCACAGAATGGATGACGCACAACTCTCTTCCAGATTATCTAGATCCGAACGATCCAGGTAAAACGGTTGAAGGCCACCCAGCGCCAAGACGTGCGATTTTGGTAGCAACAAAGCCATAGAATCTCTGCCCACAAAGCAGTGGCATATTGAGTAAATAAAACACAAGCCTATATAAGACAGCAAAACAATGGCTTGCCATGGTCAAAAAGTCACCGTTGATTTCGCGATGAACTTTTCTTCCTGAGCTCACAAATTGAACAAAAATTGACTTATGTTTAATAAGTGAGCTATTTCAAATAGCAATAATTGGCGTAGCGCTCACATTGCGATTCAATATGACCAGACTCTTACAATAGGATGCTTCACGCATCCTTTTTTGTGGGCTAAACTTCTAAATAGTCTGAACTATTCTCTAATTCTCAAAGGTTTTTTTATGTTTAAGCGATTATCGCCGATTGTGGCGGTTGGTTTGCTCTCTGGTTGTACCCTGACTAACGGTGCCACCTACCACCAAGAAACTCTCGATGCTATTGCCCGCTCAGAGACAAACATCGCAAATAAGGTTCAAAATCTTGAACTGCAACTAAGCAATCAAAGTGATTATATTGAAAGCTTAGAAGACGAAATTACTACCCTTTCTAGCCAATTAGATGTCCATCTAACGAGCATGGAACACAAGGTTATTGAACAGCTAGAGGAAGAAGAACCCGTAGCAGTTGCAGCGGCCCCTATCGCTCCTACATCACAACCGACTATCCTTGGCGGCATTGAAAAAGTGTCTATCGACTCTATTAAGCAAAGCTTTGATGCACGAGTGGATACAGGCGCAACCACCTCTTCTTTAAACGCTGTCGATATCAAAGAATTCGAACGTAACGGCAAGAACTGGGTTAAATTCCACCTAGACGATAAAGCCCAAGCGGAAGAAGACCAGAAATGGATTGAAGCGCCTGTTGTACGTTATGTAAAAATCCGTCAATCAACCAATGATCAGGCAGAACGTCGAGCTGTGATCGAATTATGGGTGAAAGTTGGAAAAATCCATGAAAAAGCGCAATTTACATTGGCGGATCGCTCTCAAATGAGTCACCCTGTACTATTAGGGCGCGAATTTATCAAAGACATAGCGCTAGTAGATGTAAGTAAAAAGTACGTACAAACGGAAGTTAAATAACAATAGTAGGGTAAGCTATGACGTCAAGAATTCCATTTTATATCTCTATATTCCTGCTTATCGTGGCAGGTATAACACTGAGTATGTTCAGACATACGACCTACGGTGTACCTTGGACTCCAGGGGAAACCAGACAGGTTTGGGACGTTGAAGCTCGCATCGAGTTCAACGCAGTAGGCAAAGAAGCAAAAGTTTCCTTAGCGGCTCCTCATACTCAGTCTAACTACACACTTATCGGCGAATCGGCTTCATCGCCAGGTTATGGTATCTCTTACTTGAATACCGAATCAGGTCGCCGCGCAGAGTGGTCTATTCGATACGCAGATGGCCCTCAAACTATCTACTACAAAACACAATTCCTAGTCGACAACCAAGCAAAAGTTGATGCTATACCGCCAGAAGGCGAAGTCGCACAGCCAAGCTTCGACGGCCCTGAAGAAGCCGCTTCTTTTGCATTGATTGATAGAGCGACAAAGCGTTCTGCAGACAACCTCACTTTTACCCGTGAGCTCATCAAAACACTTAACGATCCAGACAGCCAAAACTCAGCGCTTATTCTGAATAACATGACTAAAGTGGAAGCGACACACAAGCTACTTTCAGCAGCGAAAATACACAACAAAGTCGTTGGTGTTATCGAGCTAGAAGACGGCCGTCGTCGTCAGTCGATTCAAAACATGATTCAGATCTGGGATAACGACCAGTGGATTCTGTTCTCTCCGGAATCAAGCGAACAACAAGTTCAACCAAACCTACTCATCTGGGACGAATCAAACGTTTCTCTACTGGATGTTGTTGGCGGTCAGAACAGTAAAGTTCACTTCTCTATGATTGCTCAAGAGGTTTCACCAACGGAAGCAACCAACAGTAAGGTATCTGCAGACCAGCTATTGAACCTATCGATTCACAGCCTACCGCTAGAAGAACAAGCGATGTTTAAAACCATCATGCTGATTCCTATCGGTGCTCTGATTGTTGTGTTCCTCCGTGTCATCATCGGCCTGAAAACATCTGGTACCTTCATGCCAGTACTGATTGCGGTAGCCTTTGTGCAAACACAATTGGTAACGGGTATTGTCGGCTTCCTACTTATCGTAGGTACGGGTCTGATTATTCGAAGTTACTTGTCCAAACTCAACTTGCTACTGGTCGCCAGGATATCCGCCGTAATCATCACGGTAATCATGATTATTTCTGTATTCACTGTGGTCGCGTTTAAAGTGGGTCTGACTGAAGGTCTATCCATTACGTTCTTCCCAATGATTATCCTATCTTGGACTATCGAACGTATGTCTATCCTATGGGAAGAAGAAGGCGCGAAAGAAGTAATGCTGCAAGGTGGTGGTTCTCTATTTACTGCGGTTCTTGTTTACTTAGGCATGACTAACCCGTTCATTCAGCACTTAACGTTTAACTTTATTGGTTTACAACTTGTTATTCTAGCGACCATCTTGCTACTAGGTAACTACACAGGATACCGTCTAACCGAGCTTCGTCGCTTTAAACCGCTAGCGGAGGACTAAGTTATGTTTGATCAGTTTACTTCACCGTTTAGGTTGAAAGACAAAGGCATAATGGGAATGAACAAGCGTAACCATAGTTATATTGGTCGCTACAATGATCGTTCCAAGTATCCACTCGTTGATGACAAGCTTAAGACTAAAATCATTGCTGAACAGGCTGGCGCTACTGTGCCAAAACTGATTGGCGTTATTGGTCATCAAGCTGAAGTAAAAACAATCCACAAGATGGTAAAAGAGTGGCCGGGTTTCGTAATCAAGCCAGCTCAAGGCAGCGGCGGTAAAGGAATCCTTGTTGTGACTTCTCACAAGGACGGCGTTTACACTAAGCCATCGGGTGCTACTATCAATGAAGAAGACGTAGAGCGTCACATAAGTAACGCTCTTGCCGGTCTTTTCTCACTTGGTGGTAAGAACGATGTTGCGGTAGTTGAAAACCTCATCAAGTTTGATGAGTGTTTTGATGGCTTCAGTTACGAAGGTGTGCCAGATGTACGAATCATCGTATTCAAGGGCTACCCTGTGATGGCGATGATGCGTTTATCTACTTCGGCTTCCGACGGTAAGGCTAACTTACACCAAGGCGCTGTAGGTGTAGGTATTTGTATTGCGACGGGTAAAGCCGTTCGTGCGGTTCAATTTGACCACCCAGTAACTCACCACCCAGATACGGGTAAAGAGTTGGCGCTACTTCAGGTACCACACTGGGAAAAACTGCTAACACTAGCTTCAAGCGCTTGGGAAATGACAGGTCTTGGTTACATGGGTACTGACATGGTTCTAGACCAAGAAGAAGGCCCAATGGTACTTGAGCTTAACGCACGTCCAGGTTTGGCTATCCAAATCGCGAACGGCGCAGGTTTATTGCCTCGATTGCACCATATTGAGAACCTTGGTACACCGGCTGAATACCCGAAACCAGCAGAGCGCGTTGCATACGCTGCCAAGCAATTCGGTGTTCACGGTAACGAGATTGTTCCAAACTAAGCGATTTGCTGACTAGGTCACTTGATACCTAATAGAGCTTATAAAAAAGGCCGCATAACTCTGAGAGTTACGCGGCTTTTTAGTATCTGCGGTTAAATTAGCGGATTAGGTTAAGTCTCTGTAGATTCAATTACAGGCTTTCGAATTGGATCAATCCGCACCGCCGCCACCTTAAACTCAGGGATCTTAGCGTGTGGGTCGGTCGCTGTGGTCGTCAAACGGTTAACCGGCGATTCAACAAAATGGAATGGAATGAACACCACACCCTTTTGCATTCGCTTAGTCACAAACGCCGCGATTTCTATTTCACCACGACGTGTCGACACCTTGAGCATCTGACCATTCGAGATTCCTAACGCTTCAGCATCGTGAACACTGACCATTGCACGTGGCCCCGCTAAGTTATCCAGGCCTTTGGTTTTACGCGTCATAGTGCCTGTATGGAATTGCTCTAAGATACGCCCTGTCGTTAGAACTAACGGATACTCTTCATCCGGTAGCTCAGCAGCGTATCTAAACGGAATCGCCTCCATTTGACCACGCCCACGGGTAAATTGGGTCTGGTGCATGATACGAGTGCCATCAGGGTTATTCTTATTACTCGGCCATTGCACGCCATTGACCGTAATGTTCTCCCAACGTAAACCACCATACTGTGGTGTTACACGTGCTATCTCATTGGTGATATCGGCAACGGTGTTATAGTCCCAACCACCGCCCATTGCGTTGGCTAGCATTTGGATAATCACCCAATCTTCTTTCGCTTCACCTGGAGGCAATACCGCCGGGTTAATACGCTGAACACGACGCTCGGTATTGGTAAAGTGACCAGACTTTTCAGCAAACGAGCAAGACGGAAGAACCACATCGGCATATTGAGCAGTTTCGGTTAAGAAAATATCTTGAACTACTAAGAAATCTAACGCTTCAAGACCTTCAATCACATGCGCTTGGTTCGGGTCACTCAGCACTGGATTCTCGCCCATTACGTACAGACCACGAACATCTCGATGACACGCGCCATCAATAATCTCGGTCAGCGTTAACCCCGTTTCAGCGGGTAGATCAGTAACGCCCCACTCCATCGCAAACTTTTGACGAACCATTGGGTTATACACTTTCTGATAACCCGGAAGATTATTTGGCAACGCGCCCATATCGCATGCACCCTGCACATTCGATTGGCCACGCAGCGGGTTGATACCACCACCTTCAATACCGATGTTGCCACACAAGAGTTGCAGGTTGGCGATTGAACGTACGTTGTCATGCCCAGTAGTGTGCTGGGTAATACCCATCGAGTAATACACCGCTGTTCGTTCTGCAGTACCAATCAATCGTGCCATTGCGAAGATGTCTTCCGCTTTAACGCCAGTCACCAATTCCACTTTTTCTAGCGAATAGCTTGGTGACATCACCTCTTGAAGCAAGGTATCAAAGCCGTCCACACGATCTTCGATATACTCTTGGTCATACCAACCATGTTTGATGATCTGCTGCATCACACCATTGATCAGCATTACATCGGTACCCGGTCGGTGCGCTAAGTAAAGCTCAGCATGGTCAGCAATATCTATTCGTTTTGGATCGGCAACGATCAATCGCGCTCCACCATGTCTCACCGCCTGCTTAATGTGCGAACCAATAATTGGGTGCGCTGACGTGGTATCCGAACCAATAATAAAGATCACATCAGAATGCTTGATACTTGGAATATCATTGGTCATCGCTCCACTGCCTAACGATGCTTCAAGTCCAGTCACCGTCGAGGCATGACAAAGGCGAGCACAATGGTCGACGTTATTGGTGCCTAGTTCGCGACGTATGAATTTTTGGAAGGCATAGTTATCTTCGTTGGTGGTTTTAGCCGATGAGAAACCCGCTAGAGCATTGCTACCAAAACCTTGTTTAATAGCCGTGAACTTATCGGCAATCAGCGTAATGGCTTCTTCCCAACTCGCTGGTTGTAACCAGCCATCTTTACGAATTAACGGTGTTGTAAGGCGGGCATCACTGCCGACGAAGTCGAAACCGAAACGTCCCTTAACACACAGCATGCCCTCGTTGACCGGAGAATCACCGCCCTCGATATAACGGATTTTGTTCTTCGCTTCGTCTACATGCATGGTCAGTTTACAGCCCACACCACAGTAGGTGCAGATGGTATCGACTTTCTTAAGTACGTCTGTGTCGCCTTGCTTTCTATCTCTCGCATCGACCATTGCACCGGTTGGACACGCCTGAATGCAAGAGCCACATTGAACACAGTTAGAGTCGCCCATTAACGTTTTGTCTGCCCCAAAATTAGGACGACATTCAGGCCTTGAAGCTGGCTTTCCATCGGATTGATTCATGAAGCTAAGAACGCCATGAACATTCTGCTCGCGACATGCTTGGATACACTGACCACAACTGATACAGCGGTTAGCATCAAAGATAATGAATTCAGAGCTATCATCAACCGCGAATTTTTGTCTGGTTAAACCGATCTTCGCTTCTTCTGCACGAATCGCCTGCCAACTCTCATTCGAAGTCACATCGATTTTGTATTCTGGGTGTGTTTGCGTTGCCTTGTATTCAGTCGAGTAGTCTCGCAGGTCGCAATCGGTATTGGCTTGGCAGCCACACTCTAGACATCTTGCAGCTTCAGCGATTGCATCAGCATTATCAAAGCCTGTTTCTACTTCCTCAAAACTTTGCTCGCGCTGCTCAGGAGTTAGCTCTGGCATGATCTTACGCGCTATGCGCTGAATAGATTTGTACTGCTCAGGATCGATCCCTTTGAGCTGCTTGTGCTTTCTAGAGTTAAACGGTTTAGCCGGAATGTTATCCATGTCGCCGTGGAAGAAACGATCGATAGCCTGCGCTGCAATGCGTCCATCGCCAACGGCTTCGACTGCGGTTGCGGGGCCGCGTCGGAAATCACCAATACTGAAAATATTTCCGGTTCCGGTATGCATGGTTTGCGGATCAGCATCTGCGGTGTTCCAACGTGTTAGAGGGATATCAATCTCTTCGTTATCCATGAAGCTTAGGTCGGGCTTTTGTGACACCGCAGCGATAACCGTATCAAACGCTTCAACAAAGAACTCACCCGTTGGTTTAGGGCTACGACGACCAGAAGCGTCAGCAGGACCCAGTACCATACGTTCTAATCGAATCTTAGATACATGACCATTGTCATCAGCTATATTTTCGGCCGGGTTAGTCAAGAAGTGGAACTTCACACCCTCATGCTCAGCTTCTTCAATTTCGTAATCTTCTGCTGGCATCTCCTCTCGAGTACGACGATAAATCAACGTGGTATCCGCACCATCACGCACTGCGGTTCGAGCGCAATCAATCGCGGTGTTACCGCCACCGATCACTGCAACTTTTTTACCGGTGACATACTGTTGATCGGTCACGTAATCTTTAAGGTAATCGACGCCTAGATAACAGCCGCCAAGCTCGCTACCGGGATAATTCATCTCGACAGCTTGTGATGCACCAACGGCTAAACAAACCGCATCAAAATCGTTGCTCAAATCAGACAGTGTAAAATCAACACCGAGCTTCTTTTCGCACTCTACCGACATCCCATTACGACACATCAGTTCGATTTCTTTATCTAGAATCGACTTAGGTAAGCGATACTCTGGGATACCGTAACGCAGCCAGCCACCAGCTTGGGGCATCGACTCATAAACACTGACATCATAACCTTCATTAGATAGGTAATAGCCTGCTGTTAAGCCACCAGGGCCACTGCCAACAATCGCAATGCTTTTACCTTTATTGGGTTTCTTCGCTGGCATGTAGCTCTCTTGAGCAGCCAAATCGGCATCGGCTGCGTGTCGCTTGAGTTGGCGAATCGCAATCGAATCATCGACTAAGTTTCTTCGACACTCTGTTTCACAAAAGGCAGGACAAACACGGCCAATCGATAGCGGCATCGGCAGTGTTTTCTTAATCACTTCGATGGCTTTGGTATGATCATTTTGAGCAATATGATACAGGTAAGATTGAATATCGACTCCTGCAGGGCACGCAGTTTGGCATGGTGCCTCACAATCTGCATAGTGGTCTGTCATGATGCGGTTCAACGCTTCTTGTCGATGGTTGGTCAACTGCTTTGACTGAGTCGTAATATTCAACCCATTGGACACTTCAAGCTCGCACGAGCGCTTCATACCCACACCATCAATCTCGACGACACATAAATCGCATGGAATCTTATCAGTTGTTTTGTTCAAACCACATAGAGATGGGATCTCTAAACCACATGTTTTTGCCGCTTCAAGTACGGTTTGTCCTTGTTCGACGATTCGAAATTTCCCATCAATAACGATTTGAATCATATTGAGTCCTACCTTCCAGTTTGCGTAATAGTCACGCTCAAAAATACTAATAAGTCGTTCAGCAGTGTGCAGACACTACTGTCATATCATTACCATACATTAATTGTGGTTTTGTGCGTGTGACTTCAAACAAGTTCTATTGAGATTAACCCTAATATATGAGTGGTCTTATCAGTAAGTCAAAGAGGGCTAGACACGAAGTATATTAAGTGGATTGCACAAAGGGAGTTAGAACAATTGCAGAACGCTAGACTTAGGTACTAAAAAGCCCCTAATGATTAGGGGCTATGAATTAGTATCGTTGAATCGCTATCGAGCTTATTGCTCAGTTTCTTCGATAAGCTCTTGCACTGGAGATGCAGGTTTGTTTTGAGCAAAACCTCGCAAACCAACAACGTGTACATGTTCGTGATCTTTGAAGACCTTACGTACCAGTTTGTAGGTTGTACCTTTCTCTGGGCTGATGTTCTCAGGGGCTGCAATCAGAAGCTGCATACCTAGACGGTCACACAGTTCAAACAACGTAGAGATAGATTTCGCATCCAGACGTGCTGCTTCATCGAGGAACAACAAGCGACATGGAACGATGTCTTTACTACGAAGTCGACGTGACTCTTCTTCCCAGCTCTGAACCACCATCAGTAGGATAGATTGACCGGTACCGATCGCCTCACCCGTAGAAAGTGCTCCTGATTCCGCTTGTAGCCAGCCATCTGAACCACGGTTAACTTCAACACTGAGTTCTAAGTAGTTACGGTAATCCAGCAACTCTTCACCCAGAACTTGCGGAGAACGTTGACCCATATCGATATGTGGGTTCACACGTTGGAACAATTTCGCCATTGCTTCTGAGAAGGTGAAGCGCGTTGATTCAAACAAGTCTTTGTGCTGCTCTTGCTGAGTCGCTAGCCCTGACAGCAAGATTTCGTGGCTTTCACGGATCTTAACGTTTAGACGCACGCCCTTAACCTGACCAAAGTAGATGTTAGACAGACCTTGGTTTAGCATTCGAATACGGTTCTGCTCACGCTGAATCGTCTTCTTAATGATGCTTGCTACCGACTCAGAGCTGATCGCTAAGCGATTTTCACGCTGCGTCAGTTCTTCTGTTAATCGAGCGAGCTCAACTTCCATCTCTTCGATTGCTTCAACCGGATCATCCGTATGAATGATGTCTTGGCGAATACGCTCGCGAAGATGTTGATAAACTGCAATATAGAACAGAACTTTACGCTCTGGATGTGCGTTGTCTTCCGATAGACGCAGCGAATCACGTAAGTCGTCATTGTCAGCTACAGCCAGACGTAGCGCACCCAATGATTTATCCGACATTGAGCGAAGTTCACCCGCCGTTAGGTAAGCCAGTTCACGCTTGTGCAGACGACGTTCAACATCATTTTCACGAGCTAAACGAAGTACTGAGCACCAACCTGCTTTTGCTGCAACTACGAAGGTACGAAGTTCTGTGTACTCTTTCTGTACTTTCTTAAGACGCTTAGCCAGTGCTTTCATCTCAAGTTCCGTTGACGTAATCGTACGCTCGTATTCACTCTTACGGCTGCGAGATGTGTGTAGACGCTCTTGAAGCTCGTCACGGCGACGTACAGCACGCTCTTCTGCGCCTTCATCAGCGTTTACACCGAACTCTTGAAGCTCTTGCTTGAACTCTTGAACCGTTTCTTGCTTCGCTTGATGTGAGCTCTTCAATGCCGCCAATACTTGGTTGTATTGGTTCATCTGTTCACGAGCTTGCTTCAAGCCATCACGACCTTTGGTTTTTGCTTGTTCCGCTTGAACCAGTTTTGCTTTCAGTTGTTCGCTCAGTTCGCTGCTCTTGTTAAGCAAATCAACAGAGTCCGCGTAAGCAAAGTAGTGACGACGCTCAATCAAATCAGACAGCGCGAACACTTTACCTTTTAGAGTTTGTAGCGCGTTATCAGCTTGACGATATTCGGCTTCCAAAGCTTCGAACTGCTCTGGGTCAGCGTCTAGTGCAGATACGATTTGCTCTAGAGAAGTAAGCGCTTTACCGTGAGTATTCAAATAAAACTTAGCTTCACTTAAACGCTCTAGTTGCGCTTCTAATTCAGCTAAGCGCTCAGCCAATGTTTCGTCTTCTAAAATACGAACCATTGGCGCTAATTTATCTAATGCACCAAGTGCCTGCTTGCTTTGTAGAAGCTGGCTACGTTGTTGCTGCTCTTTAGAGTTAAGCTCAGCCAGAGAACGAACAATTTGATTGCGCTTATCACGAATCGCAGTAAGTGCTTGTTCTGGGTCTGCGTTAAACGCAACGTGTAGGTGCTTCGCAACAAAGCTGTTGAATGCTTGGTATAAGCGATTCAGTTTTTGAGAGTCAAACGCTGCTTTCGCGTGGTTCTCAACGACAACATCACGCTCTTCGCGCAATTTCTCTAGGCGCTGTTCACGAGCCGCACGGCCAAACAGTGGGATCTCAGGAAAACGAGAGTAACGCATTTGGCGATCGTTCAGCTGAACACATACCGCACCTTCAAGCTCATCGGCATTAAACGAGCTGTCATCAAACGCGTCTACATCGCCTTCTAGGATGTAAAGGTCTTCTGGACAATCATCAAGATCCACCAGCTTCTCTTTAATACCATCAAGATCCGAAACCACAATCGCGTGACGAGCTGGGCCGTACATCGCACTAAAGTACGGCGCATCACCAATCGTGATGTCATCGTAGATCTCAGAAAGCAGTACACCACCAAGCGTATCCGCCAGGCCTTTCAGGCGAGGATCGTTAGAACCACCTGGCGAAGCTAAACGCTCAATCTCTTGCTCAAGTTCAGCTCGGCGCGTTGCCAACTGATCTTTTGCTACCGCTTGAGATTTCTCGTCTTCAAGTACTTGCTGCATTTGAGTCATTACCGCTTGGCTATCTTCTAGCTCAGCGTCTGTTTGATCTCTTAAAGCTTCAAGTGCATCGTTTGCCGTGATCCACGCAGGAGCAATTGACTCAAGTTTTTGAATCTCTTGGTCGTGGTTTTGTTGTACACGACGTTGCTCACTCTTCGCTTCACGCAGCTCTTCTTGAGCGAACTCAAGGGACTCGATCTGCATAGCGTGACGTTCACGTTCTTCATCGAAAACCGCTTCATCAGTCAGTGAGATGTTGTGTTGTTTTTGGTATTCAGTCGCAAGCTCTTTTGCTTGACGCTGCTGAGCCACATCACGAGCCATGTCGCGGTGCTGAGCACGCCATTGCTGTTCGTTCTCAACAACGTGTTTTGCGTTACGGCCTTTTTCTAGAGCTTGCTTAGCGCTGCTAGACGCTTCTTTACGCTCAACGTCACCAACGATGCTTTTAACTAAAGACAGTGCTTTGTCGAACTGTGCAGAAGCTGCAGAAGACATGTCTAGCTTGTGCTTAGTAGACAGTAGCGTTTGAGTGCTTGATTCTTCTTGTGCTTTTAGCTCAGAAACAAGAGTTAATGCACTTTCTGCCGTAATAGACTCATCACCAAGTAACTGTTTGGTTTTCTCTAATGCTTGAACGGCTTGCTGGTATTGCAGCGCACGAGTTTGCTGAACGTCTAACGCTTGTTGGTAATCAGCAAGCTGAGTTTTCAGGCTATCCACTTCTTCTTCGGTAATGGTTGCCTGCTCTTCAGCAAGAAGTACTCGCTCTTGAGCTTCTTCAACCACCATCATCTGCTCTTCTAGACGCTCATTAAGCTCTTCTAGGTCTTCACTGTAGCGTGCAATTTTCTCTTGCTGGCGAAGTGCAGTTTGAACCAATTGAAGATGATCCGAAGCCGCTTGATAATCTTGCTCTAGTGCCGACTCTTGATCGACCAACAGCTCTAATTCTTCTTGAACACGGTTCAACAAGTTATTTTGATCATGCAAGGTTTCACGCGAACCAAACAGTTCACCACGAAACTTCATGGTTTGATCAAGCTTGTTGCGACGATCGTTGGCATGGCGCATGTAATCTGCTGCCACGTAGTTCGTTGACTCGGTGATCAAGTGTTTGAACAAGTCACGATCCGACTGAGTTGTTTTGATCGCTTCTAGCGTCATACGGTTTTCGCGTAGTGCTGATTCCATGTCTTGGAATGCTTTCTTAACACCACCATTTTGCGGTAAAAGGTAATCACGTAGAGAGCGCGTAATCGCACTAGAGATACCACCGTAAAGCGATGCTTCGATCAGACGGTAGAATTTAGAACGGTCGCTGCTGTTACGCAGTTTCTTCGGTACCACACCGTATTCAAACATCTGCGAGTGGTAATCAACAATCGAAGAGAAGGCTTTGAAATGTGCGCCTTCGTATTGTGCAACTGCGGCTTTCACATCATTTAGCTGACATACACGAGCGTGGCTGTCTGAAACGTTCTGAATCAATACATCCGTTGGCTTCACATGGCTTGGAAGGCCTTGGATAACGAACGGCTTGATGTCTACTTTCTTGTCACGACCAGCAACTTGCTGCAGTTTTACTGCAAACAGTAGGCGTTGATTACGAGAGTTCACCACATCTAGCGCTGCATAACATGCGCCTGGCTGAAGCTTACCGTAAAGGCCTTTATCACGTGATGACTGTGAGCTGCCCGCTTCCGTTGTGTTACGGAAATGCAGAAGGCTTTGGTCAGGAATAAGTGCTGTGATGAATGCCGCCATTGTGGTCGACTTACCTGCACCGTTACCGCCAGAAAGCGTTGTAACCAATCCATCAATATCAAAAGTACGCGCGAAGAAGCCGTTCCAGTTGACCATGGTTAATGATTGATACTTACCTCTTTCAATCATGCTTCACCTTCTACTTTTGTTTGTTCGCCGTCGTTTGACTCAAGGTCAAAGTCAGCTTGATCGTTAAAAATGTCTTGTTGACCGTTTTCGTCTACGCCTGCATCAACTTCTGATGCGGCTTCTGCTTGCTCTTCATTCAACAAGCTGCCTTGGTTAGGCTCTTGCGTATGCACCACAGCTTCACCATCACGGATAAGACGTAGTTGAGCTTCTTTCATGTCGTCGCCAACACGTACGTCAGCGCCAAAGCGGAATACTGCTTCGCTGATACGGAATTTGCCCGTCTCACCAATCGCAATCAACATGCCGATACGGCGTAAGCGACGTAGAGAAGTACGCACTTTTTCAAACAGCTTTTCTTTATCTAAATCAGAACCCGACGCACGGTTTGTTGCGAGCTTCATGAGTTTTTTCTCATCCGCTAACGACATCAACTCATCAAACAGCTCTTGGTTAGTAAAGATACCTTCGTGTGCTAGACGCTCCGGGCTTAGGTACAAGAAACACAGTACCTTACCAACAAGCATGTCTAGCTCAGACAAAACACTACGACCGATTAGCGACGTAGAACGCGGACGCAGGTAAAAAAAGCCTTCTGGCGCTTTCACAAGCTCGGTGTTGTAGCGTTGGTAGAAATGCTGAAGCTCAACTTCAAAATCAGAAAGTAACGCGTGGTTATCTAAGTCTTCTGTTGAAATATGCTTACCTGAACGCAGCATGCTGTCTAGCGCAGGGAACAATGGGTTCGCTATCGCTTTTACCAGTTTCTCTGGCATGTAATCATCAGTACTTGTTAATGACATTTGCTTGTACCTTTGCACCGAAATCGTTGATTGCCTGCCAATCTGGCTGAATAGCCTGATAGTCAGATTCTGAGTAACCTAAGCGCACGGCTTGGTCGACAACAATTCTGGCTAAATCAAAATGGTGTGTGCGAGGGTGTTCAGCGAGGTAATCGCGTAACACAAGGCCAAGATCAATTGGCGCGCCTTGCTGTTTGTGAGCTTTTAACATCTCTGCAATTCGATCTGAAAGCAGATCATTCACTTGCTCAAACTCTTCGTATTCTACGTCGATTGGTGCTTGGCCCATTACTTCGTCATCACGAAGTACTAAGGCTTCATCACGCAAATCGGTAAGCTTTTCAGCATCGGCGTAGGTCAATAACCAAGGCGCATCAAAGTAGTCGGTAACCGACTGACGCAAGCGTTGGCTAAAGGCACGGTTTTTATCCATATCAATCGCGGTACGGATAAACTTGTGAACATGGCGGTCGTAGCCGATCCACAAATCGATCGCTTGCTGACCCCAACTAGTAATTCGGTCGAGCTTCATCTGCAAGCCGAATAGGGTTTCGCCAACGAACTCGAGTTCATCGTCACCGTAAACAATTTCTTGAATATCGAGGATCTGTGTTTGCAGTTCATCACCCGCCGCTTGCAAGGTGTCTTGCAATTCTTTTAGCGTGGAGGAGGTTTCTGATAGCAAGGTTTCGCAGTTGTTGATCGCCTCACGCCAATCTTTGTTAAGAAGGTCGGCAATTTGCTGCTTAACGGTTTGCTGCTGCTCATCCATAACACGTTGGTTAAGATCTATCTGATCGAAAATCTCACCAACAGAATACTTGAGCACGCCGTAAACGTTCTTTCTCCAATGTCCTGGAGTTCCGCCCTTCTGCGCAGCTTCAATGGCTTTAGCCATCTCGTCTGCAACCATAGAAAGCTGGATAGACAATTTTAATTTAGAGAACTGACGGTGACGTAAGTAATAATCTGAGATACCAATCGCTAATGGCGACAAACGGTAAATGCTCGCACCATCGGTAATTTCGCTGGTAAAGCGGCTAATCAACTTCTGTTTAACTAACTCGTTGATGGCATTGTTGGCACGAAACGCGGACGCTTCACCAGTATCTTCAAACAGTCGAGTGACGATGGTAAATGCATCGTGCAGTTCACCCTCGCCCAACTCTTCATCGAACCTTTCATTGCTTAGTACTGCGATAGCAATCAAAAATGCTAAGCGCTCTGGTGGCAAATTTAATGAAAAATCATGCTGCTTGACCCAGCCCACCAACTCATCAATTGGCTGCTCTTCGGCAGTTTGAGTCATTTCACTCATTGTGGTTCCTGTTACTGTTCTTCGTCATATCGAACATGTTAGATATGACGCCTATTTCTTTATGACGCGGGCTTCTTGCGATTGCATAGCGCATGCTGTGGCTTCTTTTACCACATTCACCGCTATTATTGCGCAGGTTTTTGAGCCCAAACGTGAATATAACGGCCTAGCGACAGGTATGGCTCTTGGCGACATAGCTGTTTTTCTAGTTCCAATACATCTTCAAATTGGTAATCGCCCATGTACTCCATATTACCTATGTAGTCACTGAAAGAGCGAATGCCTGATTTACCACAGATTTCTAGACCAGCGTCTTCTACCCATTGATAAACCTCTTCTGGCTTTAAGCCTTTTTGTGGTTGCAGCTTAAACCGTTTTCGATGTGGCATCCCATTCAATACATGAGGAATGTTGCCACAAATCACATTTTTCAGGACTAATCCGTGGTGGTTGTAAAACATTATCGAGGCAACGCCACCCGGTTTGACTTGTTCAAGCAATAAATCAAGCGCTTCTTTAGGATCGGCTAACCATTCCATTACGGCATGAAACATCACAAAATCGACTTTCTCATCGAGATGTTCTGCAACTTTTTGTACCGGAGAATGGATAAATCGATACTGCTCTAACAAACCCGCTTCGCTAATACTCTCTTCTGCTAGCTTCAGCATCTCAGAAGATAGATCACACAAAGAAACCTTATGCCCAAGCGACGCAATTTTTTGCGACATCTGCGCAAGGCCACCTCCAGCATCAAGCACATGCAGTGGTGATGCTAAATGCTCAAATTTGCTCAAAGCTTGTTCTAAATCTTCCCATACGATGATCTGACGGATCTCTCCTTTGTCAGAGCCGTAAATATTTTTTGCAAATTTGTGGGCAATATCGTCGAAATTACGGTCTTCAGTCACGGCTACTTGAGTTATTATGTCCTATCGTGCCTGCTATTCTGTCACAGGAATTTCAGGAATAAAGAGGCGATGTCTCTTTTTACTACTAAGTGATGTTTTTTCGGACTATTCGGATATGTTTGAGCTGAAAAAAGTAGTGTCTTCGCTATTGATGCCACTACCAGCAATGTTAATTCTCGCTTTTCTGGGTTTAGCCCTAGTGATGTTTACTACCAAAAGGAAGACGGGTTGCCTAATCACCCTTTCAGCCCTATGTGGTATTTTCCTAATCGCTTTCCAACCAGTTTCTAGTCAACTTTTAATGCCAATGGAAAGGCAACACACCGCTTTTTTACCTGTCGATGAAACCGTCGATTACGTAATGGTTCTCGGAAGTGGTCACGTCGTAGATGACCAAATTCCACCGACATCAGAACTGAGCCGCACCGGCCTGATGCGCTTAAGTGAAGGGATTCGTATTCTACGTCTTTACCCTGGTGCAAAACTCATTTTGTCTGGCTATGGCGCAGGCACTGAAGTAAGTAACGCAAGAATGATGGCTAAAGTTGCACTAGCACTTGGTGTTGCGAAGCCTGATATCATTCTACTTGAAACAGCAAAAGACACCTGGGAAGAAGCCCGCCAAGCTGCTGCGTTTGTTAAGAATAAAAGAATGGTGCTAGTGACTTCAGCTAGCCATATGACTCGTGCACTGAACGAATTCAATGCTGCCGGCATGAAACCTCTACCAGCACCAACTAACTACCTTGCACAAGAAGGGATTGTTGAGCCTTGGAATAAGTACATGCCAAAAGCTCTTTACCTTGAGCAGACTGAGCGCTATTGGCACGAAACCATGGGATTGGTTTGGCAAAGCCTACGCGATTGGCTTGATACAAGTAATGACCCTATTCAAGATCCTATTGTTGTTCCAGAGGCGTCCAGCCTAGTTGATGGCGGTGACGTTTCTGCAGCGCAGCCTCAATAATCAAACCGCATAAAACATTTAGGACGGTACAATTAAGTAAAAAAAGCCGAGACATCAATGATGTCTCGGCTTTTTCGTTCATATGTCGTTGCTGACTAGAAGTTCACGAAGAACATTAGTCACCAGCGAACATGTAACCTTCACCGTGAACCGTCACAAAGATTTGTGGGTTCTTAGGGTCGAATTCCATTTTTGCACGCATGCGACGAATCAGTACGTCGATCGTACGGTCATTCGGTGCATCCACTCGGTGGCTGATCATATTCAGAATACGTTCGCGACTTAATACTTGGTTAGGGTAAGAAGACAAAGCCACCAACAGTTCGTATTCAGCTTTAGTCAGCTTCACTGGCTCGCCATTTTTGCTTAGCGCACGACGAGGAATATCAAATGTCCACTCACCGAAACGAACCACAGACTCGTCTGATGTTTCTTCTACTGCGCCAGCTGCCGTTTTACGAGCGGCAGAAATACGCCAAAGTAGGTTTTTAACTCGAACCAATAACTCGCGGAGTTCGAAGGGTTTAGTAACGTAATCGTCCGCGCCCATTTCAAGGCCAACGATTTTGTCGATGCTATCCGTGCGTCCAGTAACTAAAATAATTCCAATGTCTGATTGACTGCGTAATTCGCGAGTTAGCATCAATCCATCTTCGCCTGGTAAGTTGATGTCCAGCATAATGAGGTCAACGTTGTTTTCTTCTAACACGCTTCTCATTTGAGCGCCGCTTTCCGCTTCGCTCACTGTGTAACCTTCGTTCTGGAAGTATCCAACCAGTTTACTGCGGGTTACCACATCATCTTCTACGACTAATACGTGATAGCTCATCTACACCACTTTTCTTATTTAATAGTTTCAGTGACTATTCTATTCATAACTCGTAACAATTCTAGTAGTACAGAAGATAAAAGCCAGAAACATGGATTTTTTTTGATACAAGACAATCTTAAACCTTGCTATTTATCGTCCATCGCAATTCAATATAGGCATTACTACTAACGAGTAACTTTGCGTTTCGCAAATAACCTTGTTATTCAGCCTTGGTGTGCTTATGCCCAAGTGACTTCAAGATGCATATAAGTAACATCACAAGACTAAGTCAGGATCTAACAAATGAAAGATACGAAAGCGTTCAACGAGCAAAGAGCAGAAATATACTGGTGGCTATCAAGCTTATTTGCCAAAGAGCTCACTCAAGAAGAACTCGATCACTACCACTCTGTTGAAATTCGTTCTTTCCTGACTGGTTTAGGCGAAAATGAAACACTAAAGCCAGCGATTGATAAGCTAGTGGATGCGCTTAACCGCCTACAAACACGTGAAGATGCTCAACTAGAATTGTCTGCAGACTTTTGCGATCTTTTCTTAAAAACAGATAAACACGGTGCTCTTCCTTACGCTTCTATGTATATCGGTGAAACTGGCCTTTTGAATGATAAGCCTGCAAAAGATATGGAAGAGATCATGGCTAAGCACAATTTAGTGGTGAACCAAGATCTAAAAGAGCCAGCAGACCACATTGCTATCGAACTCGATTTCCTTGGTAACTTGATCATTAGTTCAAACGAAACGGATATTGAAGAAGAGCTAGAGAATTCATTTGCCGTTCAACAGCAGTTTATCGAACAACAACTGCTGACTTGGGTACCAAAGTTCAACGTGAAATGTCATGACGTTGATGAATTCGGTTTCTACGCCTCCGTCTCATCTTTGCTACTCGCATTCTGTCAATTAGACACTCAATATTTAGCTGGTGAATAGCTTATTGGATGACTAGGTAAATAAATTCAGTAGAATGTGACAATTCACCCGGATTTCTGGGTGAATTTTATTGCGAGTAATTTCTAGTCAGTCTAAAATTGTGACCGCAAACGATAAAATATGAAACATTCACGAAATGCTATGCTTATTAAAGTTCAGAGCATTTCGGTGTTAAGACAAGCCGCTCAATAGCGGTTTTTTGTTTTTTAGCACTTTAGTACCCAAAGAGCCCTACAAATTTAAGCTCTTAGTTAGGTAGCTTAACGGCTACTTTATTCCGTACTTGGGGAAAGTAGCTTCTAATAGGATAAAACCATGGCCACTATAAAAGATGTCGCTCGCTTAGCCGGCGTATCAACAACAACCGTTTCTCACGTAATCAATAAAACTCGCTTTGTTGCAGAAGCAACTCAAGAAAAAGTAAACAAAGCCGTAGATGAACTAAACTATGCACCAAGTGCTGTTGCTCGTAGTTTGAAGTGTAATACCACACGCACTATCGGCATGCTTGTGACTCAATCAACTAACTTATTCTTCTCTGAAGTTATCGATGGTGTTGAGAGCTACTGCTACCGTCAAGGTTACACTTTGATCCTGTGTAATACGGGCGGTATCTATGAGAAGCAACGTGACTACATTCGAATGCTTGCAGAGAAACGTGTAGATGGCATCTTAGTTATGTGTTCTGACCTAACTGAAGAACTAAGAGAGATGTTAGACCGTCACGCTGACATCCCTAAAGTTATCATGGACTGGGGCCCTGAGAGCTCTCAGGCTGATAAGATCATCGATAACTCTGAAGAAGGTGGCTACCTAGCGACCAAATACCTTATTGAACGCGGTCACTCTAAGATTGCATGTTTAAGTGGCCACTTAGACAAAGCAGCATGTGTTGAACGTATTGCCGGTTACAAGCGCGCACTCAACGAAGCTAAGATTTCTGCCGATGAAAATATGATCATCGAAGGCAACTTCGAGTGTGATACAGCAGTACTTGCTGCAGAACAAATCGTTGAGATGGAAGATCGCCCAACGGCGGTATTCTGCTTTAACGATACAATGGCACTCGGCCTAATGAGCCGCCTGCAAGAAAAAGGCATTCGCATTCCTGAAGATATCTCAGTGATCGGTTACGACAACATCGAACTGGCTGAATACTTCTCTCCGCCGTTAACGACAGTTCACCAACCAAAACGTCGTGTTGGTAAGAATGCATTCGAAATTCTATTAGAGCGCATCAAAGACAAAGACCACGAAAAACGCGTCTTCGAAATGCACCCTGAAATTGTTGAGCGAAGTACAGTTAAAACGTTAAATTAATTGATAATTCAAGTTTAATGTCATCAAGCGCACCTTTAGGTGCGCTTTTTTTATCAGCAACTATAATGAACCTATATGCACAATGGAAAGATCATTAATTGAAGCAATGTCACATTTTGAAATATCAACTGTGAGCTTCATTCAACAAAAACTTTATTCTATTCAATCAGTCACGCACAGGGCAAACCACTCGAAAGAGTGAGACGCAAAGCTTCCGGCCTAAACCACTCGTTGGTATGGTAGCGGGGTTACCGATGGCAAAATGCAGTAACTACTAATAATTTAGTAATTTACGGCTTATTGACAATGTAATTGCAACATTTTGCTAATCTCTCGGACCTGCTTATTTGGTGGCGTAGTTCAAATACACCGAGATAAATAACATGGATAAACCGATACTAAAGGACTCGATGAAGTTATTTGAGTCCCTAGGAAAAATAAAATCACGCTCAATGTTTGGTGGCTTCGGTCTTTTTGCTGATGACACTATGTTTGCTCTGGTTGTAAATGACCAGTTGCACATACGCGCAGACAGAGGCACAACGAAACAATTCGAACAACAAGGGTTTCAACCATACGTCTACAAAAAACGTGGTTTCCCTGTCGTTACTAAATATTTCGCTTTACCTGAAAGCTTATGGCAAGACCAAGAAAAAATCTTGCAACTTGCAACCACGTCTCTAGGTTTTGCTAAAGAAGAAAAAGCTGAGCAGTCTTCTGCTAAGCCGACCCGACTCAAAGATCTGCCTAATCTTCGACTCGCTACCGAGCGTATGTTGAAAAAGGCAGGGATCGATTCTGTAGAACGTTTATATGAATCTGGCTCTGTAAACGCATTTAACGCCATCAAAGAATCGCATGCGTCTTCTGTCAGTATTGAACTACTTTGGGCGCTAGAAGGCGCGATCAATGGTACACATTGGTCTGTTATACCGCAGCAGCGTCGCGAAGAGCTTATCAATCGGGTCAATTAACATTGTCAGTGCAATCTATATACATAACTAAGCCGCATTTACTGCGGCTTTTTTTATATCTGATGAAAGTTAATCTATGCTTTGCCTGTCTATCTATACTATCGGTATGCATTGAAAATTTAGAGGAAGTATCAATGAGTAAGAAAATGATATTGGGTATTGTGTTGGTCGTAACCATCGTGGTGTTAGGCATCAATTTCGGCCAGTACTTAACGCTTGAAAATGCTAAGGCCCAACAAGCTGTGTTAAATGACTATATTGACAGCAACTTTATTGCTGCTGCCGCTATCTATTTTGTCGCGTATGTAATGATTACAGCTTTCTCCATTCCCGGAGCCGCTGTTGTGACCCTATTAGGGGCTGCGCTATTTGGCTTCTGGAATAGCTTGCTGCTAGTATCTTTCGCAAGTGCGATCGGTGCGACCTTAGCCTTCTTAAGTAGCCGTTACTTGTTGCGTGACTGGATTCAAACCAAGTTTGGTGACAAATTGGCGACAATTAACAAGGGAGTTGAAAAAGACGGCGCATTTTACTTATTTTCTCTGCGTCTGATTCCTGTATTCCCATTTTTCCTTATCAACCTATTGATGGGTCTAACACCGATGTCAGTGAGTCGTTATTACATTACAAGTCAGATCGGGATGTTACCGGGGACGGCGGTTTTCTTGAATGCTGGTACTCAGCTCGCAGAAATTGATTCACTTTCAGGCATCGTCTCCCCTTCAGTACTATTGTCATTTGCGTTATTGGGGATATTCCCAATGGTTGCTAAATGGTTGATGGGTAAGTTTCGCTCAGCACCCGTAGCTGAATAATTTATAATAGCCAAACAACACAGATAGCCGAATAAGGTTCTATTTCAATGAAAATCTTCAGTGCATCGAATCCGACAGAAGCTCATATCATCTGTGGATTGTTAGAAAGTGAGAATATTTCCTGTGAAGTCCGTGGTGAGGGGTTATTCGGATTGAAAGGGGAAATCCCATTTACGGAAGAAACTGACCCTTACGTGTGGTTATATGAGCCAGAATTGGCCAGTAAAGCTCGCACGATCGTCAATGACTACCAAAAACAGCAAGATTCTATCATCTATGAAGAGTGGCGTTGTGGTGAGTGTCATGAAGTCAACGAAGCGCAATTCGGCTCTTGTTGGCAGTGCGGTGCTGCTTCACCCGAATAGCAGAGTTTCAATGACCCTATAAGACAATTAGGCCGATACCTCCTCCAAATAAAAACGGGAAGCTAAAATTAGCTTCCCGTTTTTATTTCAATTCGATTCAATCATTATCTTTGATTTCGCGCCTAGAAAATCACTGGATTTGTTTTTGAATAAACGCAATCGAACGCTGATTAAACTCTTCAGGGTTTTCCACGTTACATACGTGCCCACAATTCGGAATCTCTACTAGCTCGCTCGACTCATGCGCTGCGACCATTTCTTTAACTGGTTTGATGAACATGTAATCTCGCTCACCCATCAAATACAAAGTCGGAATCGGCAACTCTCTGTCTTTGAAATATTTCATCAATGGGTTTACATCAGCCGTTAATATAAACCATCGTTTAAACTCTTTTTGACACAGTTTTTTCGCTTCACGGATAAACAGGTGACGAGACTCTTTCTGGCTTTTTTGTGGCATAACAACGTAAGCAAAAAGGCTGTATAACCACATATAAGGAATGATGTGCTTGCTGAGGTTACCCAGCTTGATTAAGACTTGAGAACGAGTGTTGAGTTTAGTCACGGCACCACCCAGCACCATTGAGCGTACACGACCAGCCGCTAATTCTGCAACGTTACGCACAATAATCGTACCCAAAGACATGCCGACGAAATGTGCAGAACGGATTTTAAGATGGTCTAACACTTTAAGAATATCAAGCGTCACCGATTTAAACGTATAACGATTCGAAATCAGCCCTTTAAGTATATTGTCTGATTTACCATGCCCTCTCAGATCAATGAGAAGTAAGTTGAAGTGCTGTTTATACGCTTTGATCTGCTTGAACCAGATGGAGGAACTACCTCCTGCGCCATGCACAAATACAACCCACTCATCGCTCGTAGGGTGAGTAAATGTTTTATGAAATAGTAAACTCTCAGACATACCTATCGCTTTAATTATTGGAATGGAGCTGTGCCTCATCACGAGGCGATGACTAAGGATATCACGCTATTAAGAACTTTAAGTGATAATAGTGTCAAACCTATCATTAGTCATGTGAATACCTACCCCACCTTTTCTACCTGACTAAAATGAGTTTGCAAGCTTTGTCTTCGTAAACGTGATGTGCTCTGACCAGGAAATAAAAAAGGCACTCTACGATTAGAGCGCCTTCATTTATTGCGAGCTGTTGTTGTCCGCTAGCTAATTTTAATGCTAAGTCAACAAGTTAAAGTGCTGAATGGTACATAGTGAGGTATTCTTTAGCCGCATCTTCCCAACTAAAATCTTGCTGCATCGCATAAAGCTGGACACGCTTAATTTCAGATGGGTTTTGTGCATAAAGCAATAATGAACGATGTAACACAGCTAATAGCGCTTGCGGTTTTGGCTCTTCAAAAGCAAACCCAGTCGCGACTTCAGGATCCTCATCGTAATCATTCACGCTGTCTTTTAAACCTCCCACAGAACGAACAATCGGCAAAGTACCGTAAGCCATGCTGTAGATTTGGTTTAAACCACACGGTTCAAATTCCGAAGGCATCAAGAAGAAATCAGAGCCCGCTTCAACCAAATGCGCAAGTTCATTATTGTACGCTTCTACGAACGAGAACTTATCTGAGTGAAGTGCTGATAGCTCTTTCAATTGACTCGCCAAAACCGGATCGCCAGTACCGACAATCACGATCTGAAGGTCATTTTTCAAAAACTGTTCGATGATAGGCAGTAAGTAATGAACACCTTTCTGATTCGTAAGGCGACAAACCATGCCATAAACCGCGCAATCGGCAACGGGTAAACCCACGTCTTGTTGCAGCTTTTGCTTACAAGCTGATTTTCCGCGAGCCATACTATGCTTGGTCGCTTTGTATTTACGAGGAAGGAAAGCGTCTGTTTCCGGGTTCCAAGCACCGTAATCACAACCATTCAAAATGCCGAAAAGATCCGCAGATCTGTGTTGGAATTCTGCTGCCATACCATGGCTACCTAACTCCGTTTTCAACTCTTCTGCATAGGTAGGACTTACTGCGTTCACCTTATCTGCGCACATCACGCCAGCTCTTAACATAGTGACATGAGTGTCACTTACTGAAGCTTCCGGCACATTGTAGCTGTGCATCTCAGGTAGGAATTGCAGTTCGTCGTATGCAAACACACCTTTGAAAACCGCATTGTGAATCGAGATAACACTGCGCGTATTTTCAAAGAAATCGTGTTGTTGATAACGCGATTTAAGCAAGAAAGGTACAAAACCAGTATGCCAGTCGTTTGCATGAATGATATCCGGTTGAAAACCAAGCTTAGGAAGCATATCAAGACAGGCTGCACTGAAGAACGAGAAGCGCTCTCCGTTATCAGCATAAGCTTGATTGTTTTCTGCGTACATTTCTTGACGGTCGAAATATTTGGCACATTCAATACCAAAAACTGGAACGCCTTCTACGCTCAGTTTTTTAACTTGGTAAGCCGTATGAGGCCAATGATCGAGTTCAGTCGATAAAATAACTTCTGCTGAATCAATGTTTGGAATATTTCTATATGCGGGGATAGTCACTCGAACGTCCTGTTCGAGTGTTTGCAACGCTTTCGGTAGTGCCTTGGCTACATCAGCCAAGCCACCACTTTTAATCAAGCCTTCAACTTCAGACGCTACAAAAAGTACCGAGAGAGTCTTAGTAACCAACTCGTGCTCCTTTAGAAATCACTACAACACCATCGTCAGATACGTGGTAATGCTTTTTGTCTTCTGTCAGATTCACACCAATCTGTGTACCCGGTGCGATATCTGCATCTTTATCAATGATAACGCGGCGCAGGATACAACCCTCACCCACTTTTACATCACCGAGTAAGATACTTTCGCTAATATCACACGCTGATGCGATATTGCTGCGGAAGCCCAATACACTCTTTTCAATACGCGAACCACGTACATAACTACCGCTACACACAAGGCTATCAATGATCTGAATTCGACCATTTGCCGAATCAGTAAACGTAGCTGGTGGCAGTGGCGGGTAATAAGTGTGTAGAGGCCATTTACGGTTGTATAGCGAGAATGGCGCATCTTTCTTAAGAAGGTCCATATGCGCTTGCCAGTACGCGTCAATCGTACCTACATCGCGCCAGTAAACTTCTTCTTTCTCACCAGTAATACGGTTGGTGCTGAAGTCATAAACAAACACATCACCACGTGGGAACATGTTTGGAATAATGTCTTTACCGAAATCGTGTGTCGAACCTTCTCTATCAGCATCTTCCGTTAGTTCAGCAAAAAGCTCTTTCGCTTCGAACACGTAGTTGCCCATTGAAACGAGCGCTGATTCTGGATCGCCCGGAATCGACTTCGGATTTGCAGGTTTCTCTTCAAAGCCAATCATACGGCCATCAGCATCAACCTCGATAACACCGAATTCTGATGCTTCAGCAAGCGGCATGCGCAAAGCTGATACTGTTAGCGCTGCTTTCTTTTCTTTATGGAAATCAAGCATCTGTTTGATGTCCATTTTATAGATATGGTCTGAACCAAAAATACAAACTTGATCTGGTTCTTCCAGCTCCATAAAGCCCATGTTTTGGTAGATAGCATCTGCTGTGCCTTCATACCAACGCTTTCCTTTACGCATTTGCGCAGGAATTGGGTCGATAAAACGGTCTGTTATACCACTGATATTCCAACCTTTTTTCATATGGTGGAACAGTGATTGTGACTTAAATTGTGTCAATACGTAGATCTTCATCAGATCAGCATTAACGAAGTTGTTCAGAGCGAAATCAATTAAGCGGTAACTACCACCGAAAGGAACCGAGGGTTTGCTGCGAGATTCAGTTAAAGGTCTTAAGCGTGAGCCTTCACCACCAGCAAGAATCATTCCCAATACACCAGCCATTTTATTCTCCATATATCTATAGCTTGTCGATGTTAGTACTCGTAGAGGTATCTTCCTCTGGGGGATGAGCACCAACACTTATTTCGGTATTTAGCGAATATCCATTCACATACAGTGACAATATCCTAAGCCAAACGTTGTTATGTGTGCACTATTCTTTGCACTTGGTTTTATATACGTTATCGACTTTTCGGCCGAATTCAATTTTTAATACGCCATTCTGTGGTACGTAAGCTGATTGCTTTCCTAAGACTTAAAGCAGCTCACATTACACCGTGCGGGCGAAACATTACATTAACACCCGACACACATCAGGTATACAACTAAACACTGATCTGTGAGTTACAATATTTTAATTAAGTTACATTCTCGTTAAAGTTACATAAGAAGATGTGATTAATTACCTTTATTTATTTTATAGTGTGAATTTAATAAATTCTCGTCGACGAAACACCAAATCAACACGTTGCATATTTAGTCATATTGAGATCAAAAAAAGCAGCCATTAGGCTGCTTTTTCATCAATAACGTTCAGTTACTTCTCTTTAGGTTTTTTACGCTTATCCGTAACTTCCCACTTACCGTCGATGTACAACGCAGTCCAACCGGACGGTTTTCCATCTACTTCAGTACGAACGTAGTTTTCTTTGGTCTTACGACTAAAACGAACCACTGTCGGCTTACCATCAGGGTCAGCAACTGGTGCTGATGCTAGGTATTGAAACTTAGGTGAGATACGGTCTTTAAAGCGAACCAGCTCTTCCACTAACGGTGCACGCGTTTCACGTGATTTAGGGAAGTTGCTCGCAGCCATAAATAGACCAGAAGCACCGTCACGAAGAACAAAGTACGCGTCTGAATTTTCACACGGAAGTTCAGGGAAATGTACCGGGTCTTCTTTCGGTGGCGCAACTTCACCATTTTTCAGAATCTTACGAGTGTTCTTACAGTCTTCACTCGTACAGTCCATGTATTTACCAAAACGACCGTTCTTCAGAACCATGTCAGAACCACACTTGTCACACTCAACAAGTGGACCATCGTAGCCTTTCACTTTAAATTCGCCGTGCTCAACCACATAACCTTCACAGTTCGGGTTATTACCACATACGTGCATCTTACGCTTATCATCGATTAGATAAGCATCCATTGCCGTTTCACAAATAGGACAACGCTTTTTAGCTCGAAGTGCTGCTGTTTCAACGTCTTCTTCAAGCACGTTGATAATGCCTTCTTCATCACCAAGGTTGATTGTTGTCTTACAACGCTCTTTTGGTGGAAGTGCATAGCCAGAACAACCAAGGAATACGCCTGTCGAAGCCGTACGAATACCCATTTTACGGCTACAAGTCGGACACTCAATATCAGTTTCCACGATATGATTTGGCTTCATGCCACCAGCGTCTTCGTCTAAATCAGCTTTTTCCAAATCGCCAGTAAAGTCTTCGAAGAAGTTATCTAGCACGCCTTTCCAGCTTGCTTCGCCTTCTGCGATTTGGTCCAACTTCTGCTCCATACGAGCAGTGAAGTCGTAGTTCATTAGGTCGTTAAAGCTACCATCTAGACGGTCAGTAACAATTTCACCCATCTTCTCAGCATAGAAACGACGCTGTTCAACTTTTACATAACCGCGGTCTTGAATCGTCGAGATGATTGATGCGTATGTTGAAGGACGACCAATACCACGCTTCTCAAGCTCTTTAACTAGCGCCGCTTCAGTGAAACGAGCCGGTGGCTTAGTGAAGTGCTGTTTAGGGTCTAGCGCGATCAGGTCAAGCTTATCGCCGATCTGAACTGCTGGAAGGATCGTATCTTCGTTCTTACCCATTGGACGCTGAACACGAGTCCAACCATCAAATTTAAGGATACGACCTTTCGCTTTTAACGTGTACTCATCTGCTTTAACGCTTACTGTCGTTGAATCGTATTGAGCTGACGTCATTTGACACGCTACGAATTGATTCCAAATTAGCGAGTAAAGCTTGTGTGCGTCTGCGTCTACGCCGTTTAGGTCTTCCGACTTAACATCTACACTTGAAGGACGAATCGCTTCGTGGGCCTCTTGAGCGCCCTCTTTGCTGCCGTATACAAGTGCTTTAGGTGGAAGATATTGCGCGCCGTACTCAGAACCAATGTATTCACGAGCGGCTTCTACAGCTTCTGAACTCAAGTTAGTAGAGTCAGTACGCATATAAGTAATGTAACCCGCTTCATACAAGCGTTGAGCCAGCATCATGGTTTTCTTTACGCCATAACCAAGACGGGTACTCGCAGCTTGTTGCAGCGTCGACGTGATGTAAGGTGCAGACGGCTTACTCTTGGTTGGGCGGTCTTCACGTTTACATACTTCGTATTGCGCTTTTTCTAAAACGCTAACAGCAGCTTGTGTTTGCGCTTCATTTTCAGGTTTAAACGCAACACCGTCTTTCTGCGCTACTTGCAGTCTAAAATCGGTTTTCTCTGCTGTTTTAGTATCAGCATGCACATCCCAGAACTCTTCAGGGATAAAGGCGTTGATCTCGCGCTCACGCTCTACCAGTAGTTTTACCGCTACTGATTGAACACGGCCAGCGGATAGGCCTCGTGCTACTTTTTTCCAAAGCAGAGGTGACACCATAAAGCCAACAACACGGTCCATAAAACGTCGTGCTTGTTGAGCGTTTACGCCATCGATGTTTAGCTCGCCTGGTGTTTCGAAAGCTTGTTGAATAGCATTCTTGGTGATTTCGTTAAAAACCACTCGCTTGTATCGCGTTTCATCGCCGCCGATGATCTCACGAAGGTGCCATGCGATAGCTTCTCCTTCGCGGTCCAAATCGGTTGCGAGATAAACATGGTCTGCGTTCTCAGCAAGTTTTTGCAATTCAGCAACGACTTTTTCTTTACCAGGTAGGATTTGGTAGTTCGCTTCCCACTCTTTATACGGGTTAATACCCATCTTTTTGATAAGAGCTTTGCGATCTTTTTCTTTTTTGATACGAGCTTTATCTTCTGGGCTCATACCCTTGGTTGAAACTGCAGCAGCCTTTTGACCAGTACTTTGACCCGCCGTTGGTAAATCACGAACGTGACCTACACTCGACTTAACGACAAAGTCTTTGCCAAGATATTTATTGATAGTTTTAGCCTTGGCTGGCGACTCCACTATAACGAGCGATTTACCCATATTGACTCTAACGTCCTTAATCACGATGCTTCAGCACCAACAATTTAGCTTGTGGGCTTTTACGCATGATATTCTAAATTCATTGCTTCTTTTTTTACTATTGTGCGAGATTACTAGAAGATCAACCGCTTTTTTCAAAATTGGATCTGATCGCTCGACAATTCGACGACTCACAGATAAAAGGGTCACAATATAAAGAAGCTATAAAGTACTCACTAAGAATACTTGCAAGAGCCTATTCATCAGGCATTACGTCTAAACGGGCTCATACTAAGCTTGTCCGCGAATCTAACGCGAGCCCCATTCAATTATTTTTGCCGTAAATCACAAAATAAATTGTGGATGTTTGAAAAGACTCTCTTAATCGGTTGTGAAATCATTGAATTTCTAGTTCGACACCATAAACTCAACGTTATATTCAGTTATCAGAGATAAACTCATGACAAAGAAAGTAATAGCAGAATTTGATTTACTGCTTATCGCAAACCAAATTATCCAATCACATGATGACTACATTGAAGGCATGCGCGCAAACAGCGTAGTAGAAAAAGACGATGTACTCGTCTTCAAAGGTGAATACTTCTTAGATAGCAATGGAATGCCGACCGAGAATACAACCGCGGTATTTAACATGTTTAAATACTTAGCGCACCACCTTTCGAAAGAATTTACAATTCAGCAATAATTAAAAAGCTTGCCATTTAGGCAAGCTTTTTTAGTTCCTGAACCTTTACTGGCTCAGCATTTTCAACTTATCGAAGTAATCAGGGAATGTCTTTGACGTACAACCTGGATCATTAATCGTCACAGGCGTATCGCTCAAAGCAACCAGCGAGAAACACATAGCCATACGGTGATCATCGTAAGTATCAATCGCCGCGTGAGTCAGTTCAGCCACAGGGTTAACAATGATGTAATCTTCACCCTCTTCAACCTCGGCTCCGACTTTACGTAGCTCTGTTGCCATTGCCGCCAAGCGATCTGTCTCTTTCACACGCCAGTTGTAGACATTACGGATTGCCGTTGTGCCTTTCGCAAACAATGCTGTTGTCGCAATAGTCATCGCAGCATCTGGAATATGGTTATAGTCCATATCAATGCCTTTCAGCTCGCCACAACGAGAAATAACATAGTCGTCACCCCATTCGATTTCCGCACCCATTTTCTCAAGCGCATCAGCGAATTGGATATCACCCTGGATACTGTTTTTACCAATACCAGTGACCTTAATCTCACCACCTTTGATAGCAGCAGCTGCAAGGAAATATGACGCAGATGATGCATCACCTTCTACTAAGAAGTCGCCCGGAGCTGTGTAAGATTGCCCTGTCGGAATCACGAACTCTTGGTAGTCATTATTGATCACGTCCACACCAAATTGTTTCATAATGTGTAGCGTGATATCGATGTAAGGTTTAGAAACTAATTCACCGTCAATTTTGATGGTCACTTCGCCTTCCGCCAGAGGTGCAGCCATCAAAAATGCAGTCAAAAACTGGCTAGAGATAGAACCGTCGATTGAAACCGTACCACTCTTCAGGCCTGTACCTGTGATCTTCAATGGTGGATAGTTTTCGTTCTCTAAGTATTCAACGTCGGCACCGGCTTCTCTCAGTGCCGTTACTAAGTGGCCAATTGGGCGCTCTTTCATGCGCGGCTCACCAGTCAGAACGTATTCACCGCGACCTAAACATAGTGCAGCCGCCAGCGGACGCATCGCCGTACCCGCGTTACCTAAGAAAAGCTCTAGAGCTTTATCACTTGAGAATGCACCACCAACACCTGTCACTTCACAAACGGTTTTGTCTGCAGACAACTGGTAATCAACACCTAGCTGCGTCAATGCATTCAACATATGACGAATATCATCACTGTCTAGTAAGTTTGTTAGGCGAGTGGTTCCCGTAGAAAGTGCAGCCAAAAGAAGTGCACGGTTGGAAACACTTTTTGAACCAGGTAGGTTAACTTCCCCGTTCACTTTTTGAATTGGTTGTAACGTAAGGCTTTCCATTAAATCTTATAGTCCTTGTACCACCCGAAGTCACTGGCGCGTATTTATTTTCGGGTGATGAATAATTCTTCGTACTTGCAGACTAACGAACTTTTCCAACGAACTCCAGAGCTAATCCCGCTCAAACCGATGATTAATTAGCCAATCAATTGCATTTACATACTAGTACGCGATGTCAACTCGAACACCATCTGAAAAATAGAGAATTCGTACATCATCGCCTCGGTTGAACAACATCGAGTTATCGACATCTTGGATGATGTTGACCAACTTGTCGTCTTTGGTTTTGACCAGTAACTCGACCAGTTTGTACTCAACTTTATACTGTGTGTTACCTCGGTTACGAGCAATACCCGCACCTGCTACTGCACCGACAGCTGTCGCCACTTCTTTACCGGTGCCGCCGCCAAACTGATTACCAATCAAGCCACCAATCGCCGCACCTAATAAGGTTTCCCAACCATTCGCTTTCGATTCAACGATCTCTTGTTGAGTGATGTATCTAACCGTATCGATCTCACCATAAACTACTTCGTTCACTGGTCGAGCTTCGTTTCTGTTGTAAGCTGCATTTGCCAACATAGGCAAAACAAGTAAAATCCAAAGCAACTTCTTCATGGTAAAACTCCTAAAGACCTCTTGGTCAGTGATTAATCTGTAATGCGGTACTTATGACTATATACCTAACCGAACTTGATACTACTAGTATAGAGTTTCCTTCGCCCTTCGACGCGCTTGATGAACCCAACGGTCTGCTCGCCTTCGGTGGTGATTTATCACCAATGCGAATTTTAAACGCTTATAGCCAAGGGATATTTCCATGGTATGGCCCAGGTGAGCCTATACTTTGGTGGAGCCCTGCACCGCGAGCGGTATTTAATCCTAAGACATTCGAACCGTCAAAAAGTCTTAAAAAGTTTCAAAGAAAACACAATTATCGTGTCAGCATCAACCAAGCGACGGACAGAGTAATTGGTTATTGCTCTTCACTAAGACCCGAAGAAGAAACTTGGTTAAACAGCGACATGCAGTTAGCCTATCGCAAGCTCGCTTCATTAGGTTTCTGCCACTCGGTTGAGGTTTGGCAAGACGATAAACTGATCGGCGGGCTTTACGGCTTACAAAGAGGCCAAGTCTTTTGCGGTGAATCGATGTTTAGCCTGAAGACCAATGCCTCTAAAATTGCGCTGTGGTATTTTTGTGAACACTTTACACAATTCGGCGGACAACTGATTGATTGTCAAGTCATGAACCCTCACTTGGAATCCTTAGGCGCTATCGAGGTTGATAGGGATGAATTCCTAGGTTCTCTGCAATTGCTCAAAGAGTTCTCCGTTGACGATGCATGCTTTCAAACCCAATGGCTAAAGGAAATGCCTTAATGAATCCAGATTTACAACAAATCAGAATTGGATTAACAGACAACCACGCTTGCAGCTACTTACCTCACCTAGAAGAAAGAGTGGCGGTTACGCTTGACGAACACATGCACACCTCAGATAACTATGAAGTTCTGCTTGCGAATGGATTTCGCCGCAGTGGAGCAACCATTTATAAGCCACATTGCGATAATTGCTCAGCATGCCAAGCTATTCGGCTTTCAATCCCAGAGGTCAAGCTTTCCAAAAGCCAGCGACGAATCCTTAACAAGGGAAAATCACTGCGTTGGGAGCTGAAAGATGAAATGGATGACAACTGGTTTGACTTATACAGCCGCTATATCACCGCTCGTCACCGTTCGGGAACCATGTACCCACCTAAGAAAGAAGAATTTCTACAATTCTCACAAAATGAGTGGCTTACAACAAAGTTTATGCATATCTACGACGAGAACAAGTTGGTCGGTATCGCCGTAACCGACATCATGTCTCACTGTACGAGCGCGTTTTATACTTTCTTCGATCCTGATATCGACATTTCGATGGGAACACTTGGCGTTCTATTTCAGATCCAACATGCCCAGAAAGAACAAAAACAATGGTTATATTTGGGTTATCAAATCGATGAATGCCCTGCGATGAACTATAAAGTACGATTTCAACGTCATCAAAGGCTAGTAAATCAGCGGTGGCAAGGGTAGAATACGCGACAACTTTACATATTTTGATTTTAACGGCACAATCAAGCCGTTGAAAACCGCCAAATTTCGAAAGAGGATTAGATGGCTAAAGAAGACGTAATCGAGATGCAAGGCACTGTCCTTGATACTCTACCAAACACAATGTTCCGTGTTGAGCTTGAAAACGGTCACGTAGTGACAGCACACATCTCTGGTAAAATGCGTAAGAACTACATCCGTATTCTTACTGGTGATAAAGTAACTGTTGAGATGACTCCATACGACCTTTCTAAAGGCCGCATCGTCTTCCGTGCTCGTTAATTATTAATTAGCGAATACAATAAGAAGCGGAGCTTAATGCTCCGTTTTTTATCGCCTGAACATCGCCCTTTAGCAAAACCTATCTCGCGCATCTCGCATCTCGCATCTCGCATCTCGCATCTCGCATCTCGCATCTCGCATCTCGCATCTCGCAAGCATAAAAAAAACGCACAACCTAAGTCATGCGTTTTATAGTTAAACTCTTGAACGTTCTAACAATCGGTTAGTGCATAACCTCTTCTTTTGCACCAACATAGATGAAGTCAAGCTCGTCTTTCTTCAGAGATACTTTCACCGTACCGCCATCAACCAAGCTACCAAACAGCAATTCATTCGCAAGGGGCTTCTTAAGCTTCTCTTGAATCACACGTCCCATAGGACGAGCGCCCATGGTCTTGTCGTAGCCTTTGTCTGCCAGCCAGTGACGAGCATCTTCAGAAACCTCTAGAGATACGCCACGTGCGTCCAGTTGAACCTGAAGCTCAACAATGAACTTGTCGACTACTTGGCTAATCACGCTTGGATCCAAGCTGTTGAACCAGATGACGTTATCAAGACGGTTACGGAATTCAGGAGTAAACACCTTCTTGATTTCGCCCATCGCATCTGGTGCATGATCTTGTTGGATCAGGCCGATCGATTTCTTCTCAGTTTCAGCCACACCCGCGTTGGTTGTCATCACTAGAATCACGTTACGGAAATCCGCTTTACGGCCGTTGTTATCTGTTAGTGTGCCGTTATCCATCACCTGCAGTAGCAGGTTGAAGATATCTGGGTGAGCTTTTTCAATTTCATCCAGTAACACAACAGAGTGTGGGTTCTTGATTACGGCGTCAGTTAGCAGACCACCTTGATCGTAACCGACATAACCAGGAGGAGCACCAATCAAGCGGCTCACAGAATGACGCTCACCGTACTCAGACATATCAAAGCGCAGAAGCTCAATACCCATCAGTTTAGACAGCTGAACGGTAACCTCGGTTTTACCTACACCAGTAGGTCCTGCGAATAGGAATGAACCAACCGGTTTATTGTCAGCACCCAATCCAGCACGGGTCAGCTTGATCGCTTCGCTCAATACGTCGATAGCTGGGTCTTGTCCGAACACCAACATTTTCATGCGGTCATCCAGTTTCTGCAGCGTATCTTTGTCTGAAGATGATACTGATTTTTCAGGAATTCGCGCCATTTTCGCAACCATTGACTCAATATCAGCCACGCTTACCGTTTTCTTACGACGGCTTGCAGGTGCCAAACGACTGCGAGCGCCCGCTTCATCGATTACGTCAATCGCCTTATCAGGAAGGTGACGTTCATTGATGTATTTAGCTGACAGTTCCACAGCAGCACGCAACGCTTTGTTGGTGTAGCGCACTTCGTGGTGAGCTTCGTATTTTGGCTTCAAGCCAATCAGAATCTTAGTCGTATCATCTAGCGATGGTTCAATAATATCGATTTTCTGGAAGCGACGAGCTAAAGCACGCTCCTTCTCAAAAATACTGCTGTACTCTTGGTACGTTGTTGAACCGATACAGCGCAATTTGCCGCTGCTTAGTAGCGGTTTAATTAAGTTTGCCGCATCAACCTGACCACCAGAGGCAGCGCCAGCACCAATAATGGTGTGGATCTCATCGATGAACAGAATCGCGTCTTCTTCTTTCTCGAGTTGCTTAAGAATCGCTTTAAAACGTTTCTCAAAGTCACCGCGATATTTCGTCCCTGCTAACAGTGAACCGATATCTAGAGAATAAATTACGCTGCTCTGAATGATTTCAGGCACTTGTCCTTCAACAATGCGCCATGCAAGGCCTTCCGCGATGGCAGTTTTACCTACACCCGCTTCACCCACTAACAGAGGGTTGTTCTTACGACGACGACACAGAACTTGGATAGTACGCTCTAGCTCTTTGTCACGACCGATTAATGGGTCAATATTACCTTGCTTCGCTACTTCGTTAAGGTTGGTCGCGAAATTTTCTAAACGGTCTTCAGAATTAGCTTCTTCAGCATTTTCTGCACCACCAAATGAATCAGATGATGAAGGGCTGTCGCCTTCGTTGCTCGCTTTGGTAATACCGTGTGAGATGAAGTTAACAATATCTAAGCGACTAATGTCGTTTTTCTTAAGAAGATATGCCGCGTGAGATTCTTGCTCACTAAAAATAGCCACAAGTACATTAGCACCTGTTACTTCGCTGCGACCTGAAGATTGAACATGAAAAACAGCGCGTTGAAGTACTCGTTGAAAGCTCAACGTAGGCTGAGTTTCGCGAGTTTCGTCGCTTTCAGGGATAAGTGGGGTCGTTTGATCGATAAAAATATCGAGCTCATTGCGAAGAGCATCGAGATCAGCCTGACAAGCTTTGAGCGCTTCCTTGGCCGCATCATTTTCTAATAATGCTAGTAGGAGGTGTTCGACAGTCATGAATTCATGTCGCTTGTCTCGCGCACGAGCAAATGCGCCATTTAAACTCGTCTCTAATTCTTTATTTAGCATAAGTACCTCCTAAGGGAACAACAGTGTTGTTCGAGCAATTTATACTTGCTCCATTGTACATAGTAGCGGATGCTCATTTTCCTTTGAGTACATCGTGACCTGCGCTACCTTTGTTTCCGCTATTTCAGCACTGTATGTGCCGCATATAGCTTTACCTTCATAATGAACCTTGAGCATCATTTCCGTTGCTTTTTCGATATCTAGTGAGAAGAATCGCTCTAGGATCTCGATTACAAAGTCCATGGGCGTGTAATCATCGTTATTTAACACAACGTTATACATCGCCGGTGGCTTTACTTTTGTTGCTTCTTTCTCCAGTAAATCTGAGCCTGGAGATGCCCATTCAAAGTTTCTGCTCATATCGCTTTGCTAAGGGTTATTTTTCGGAAGTCGTGAGTGTTTACCTAACTCAAATTTACCACATTCACGCTTTACGGTGTACTAAGAAACTGCACCGAGAAACAGTACCAAAAAATATTCCTCTATACTGAGCCTAATCCACCATTTCCATCGCTGCAAATAAAAGATCTCGATTAACAGGATTAACATATGTGATTGATTAAAAAGACGCCATAACTATTGATACTAACGATAAGATCACTGCTAAGTTACTATTTAGTTAATAGTTTGCAGTTAATCTCGAATGTGATTTGTTATTAAAATTGATCACTTTTATACCAATTTACTATTGACTGTGCTCAATCATTAGCTACATTGGAGCTAAAAGGTTTTTTAATACATTTTTGCAACATGATTTAAGATCAGTAACACGCTTCAAAAATTAACAATAAGGAATAATTACGCAGGGTAGCGTTAATTTCCGTAAGCAATGTACGAGATTCAAGCTATTAGCTGAAATTCTTTAGCTGGTAGGAATGATATCAATCGCACTTACAACAATTGATATAACAACGTTAGTAACAAAATGCATGAGGGATGTATAGCATGGCTACAGGTACAGTAAAATGGTTTAACAATGCCAAAGGGTTTGGCTTTATTTGTCCAGAAGGTGAAGACGGCGATATTTTCGCGCACTACTCCACAATACAAATGGAAGGTTATCGAACCTTGAAGGCGGGTCAGCAGGTCGACTATGAAGTAGAAAGTGGACCTAAAGGCTCGCATGCTAGCTCCGTTGTTCCTGTAGAAGGCAGCGCCGCAAAATAGGCGAATGCCAACTCATGTTAACCTCCGTCAATCTTCATTAAAGGCTGACTGGTAAACAGAATATTGAAACCGCTCATTTAATACCTGTAATACAGGATTACGTGAGCGGTTTTTTCGTTTTGGGATCTCTAAAGTTGCTCACTAAACAATTCGTTTGAGGATGTACTCTTATTAAGTTAGATCTTAGGAGTATTATAGATGAACAAAAAAGACGCTTTAACGTTGTCGTTAAAGCGTCTTTGGTTTTGACTTTATCTATGACTTATCTGTCAGACTAAGCAACTCGTTAGCAAATCACGTTCATGACTGACTAACGATGAGCCCAATCACTATGCATCAATAAACGCGTTTAACGTTGAGCTTGGGCGCATTAGTGTTGAAACCAGTGCATCATCAAGTAGGTAGTAACCACCTAAGTCGCCAGCCACACCTTGAGCGTTGTTCAGCTCTGCAACAATAGCTTCTTCACTTTCAGCTAGTTGACTTGCCACACCTGCGAATTCAGCAGCAAGATCAGCATCAGCCGTTTGCTCAGCAAGCGCCTTAGCCCAGTAAGCTGCTAGGTAGTAATGGCTACCACGGTTATCAAGCTCACCTACTCGGCGTGAAGGAGACTTGTTGTTATCAAGGAACTCACCCGTTGCTTTATCAAGCGCATCAGCAAGAACTTGTGCTTTAGCGTTACCTGTTACTACGCTCAGGTGCTCTAGAGATGCAGCCAATGCCAAGAATTCACCTAGGGAATCCCAACGCAGGTGGTTTTCTTTCTCTACTTGTTGCACGTGCTTAGGAGCAGAGCCGCCAGCACCTGTTTCAAACAGACCACCACCGTTCATTAGTGGAACAATCGATAGCATCTTAGCTGATGTACCAAGCTCTAGAATCGGGAACAAGTCTGTTAGGTAATCACGTAATACGTTACCAGTAACCGAAATTGTATCTAGGCCTTCTTTGATACGAACCAGTGAGTATTGAGTCGCTTCAAGTGGAGCAAGGATCTTAATTTCAAGACCATCGGTATCGTATTCAGGAAGGTACGCTTCAACTTTCTTAATAAGCTGAGCATCATGTGCACGAGACGCATCTAACCAAAATACCGCTGGAACACCCGATGCACGAGCACGCGTTACCGCAAGCTTAACCCAGTCTTGGATTGGTGCATCTTTAACCTGACACATACGGAAGATATCGCCTTCCTCTACGTCTTGCTCTAGAAGCACAGCGCCTGCAGCGTCAACAACTTGAACCTGACCAGCAGCTTCAAGGATGAAAGTCTTATCGTGAGAACCGTACTCTTCGGCTTTTTGAGCCATCAAGCCAACGTTTGGTACGCTACCCATCGTTGTTGGATCGAACGCGCCGTTCTCTTTACAGAAATCAATAACCGCTTGGTAAATGCTCGCGTAGCTACGATCTGGGATCATTGCTTTGGTATCTTTTTGCTTACCTTCTGGATCCCACATTTGGCCAGAAGAACGCAACATTGCAGGCATAGATGCGTCAACAATGATGTCGCTTGGTACGTGTAGGTTAGTAATGCCACGGTCCGAATCAACCATCGCTAATGGTGGCTGCGTCTCGTATACCGCTTGTAGATCAGCTTCGATTGCTTCTTTTTGTTCTTGAGGAAGCGCTGCAATCTTCGCGTAGACATCACCGATGCCGTTGTTAACATCAACACCTAACTCTTCAAATAACTGACCGTGCTTAGCGAATACGTCTTTGTAGTAAACCTTAACCGCGTGACCAAAGATCACTGGGTCAGATACTTTCATCATGGTTGCTTTCATGTGAAGAGAAAGCAGTACGCCTTGCTCTTTAGCCGATGCGATTTCTTTTTCAAAGAATGCAACTAAAGCAGCCTTGTTCATCACTGACGCATCAATGATCTCTTTATCTTGCAGTGCAAAAGCTGGCTTCAGTGTTTTCTTTGCGCCATCTTTGCCAACGAATTCGATGCTAACGTCTGTAGCACCTTCAATGGTTACTGACTTTTCACTACCGAAGAAGTCTTTGTCGTCCATACTTGAAACGTGCGACTTAGAATCTGCAGACCATGCACCCATTGAGTGTGGGTTCTTCTTCGCGTAGTTTTTAACTGAAAGTGGTGCACGACGGTCTGAGTTACCTTCGCGCAATACTGGGTTTACCGCACTACCCTTGATCTTATCGTAAGTCGCTTTTACTGCTTTCTCTTCGTCAGTGTTTGCTTCTTCTGGGTAGTTTGGAAGTGCGTAGCCTTTTGACTGTAGTTCTTTGATTGTTGCTTGCAGCTGAGGTACAGATGCAGAGATGTTTGGAAGCTTGATAATATTCGCTTCAGGTGTCTTAGCCAATTCACCTAGTTCTGCTAATGCATCACCAATACGTTGCTCTTCGTTCAAGTAGTCAGGGAAGTTGGCAATAATGCGCCCTGCAAGTGAAATGTCGCGAGTATCAACGTTAATACCAGAAGAAGCCGTAAAAGATTGAATGATTGGCAGCAGAGAGTAAGTTGCTAGCGCCGGAGCTTCGTCTGTAATGGTATAGATGATCGTTGGTTTTTCAGTAGGCATGAAATTTCCCTATAGTTCTTACAAGCTCACTTGAATAGTGAGAGTGTTATAAATTGACCAGTAAGCCACTCTAAAAGTGAAAACTGCTTACTCGATAGTCGTACTCTATCTTATTTTTCATGCAATCTAATGACCGCATGAACCAAATCCGTGAGTGCGTTGTTATAATAAAACACGTAGGTATAATTAAACAAATCAGGCTCAAGAGTCCATAAACTTGTTCTATTTTGTGTCTTTTAGGCGCGCAAATGATAGCTCAATTCCGTTTCAGTGAAAACTTTTCAGCACACTTCGTTTACATTTTTGCAAGGTAGTTAACATGTCTACTCGCTCACGCAGCGCATCTCATTCAGACAAACCGGCTCGTTCTGACGCCAAATTAAAACAAAGCGGTAATAGACAGAACCGAAGCAGTGATAAAAATAACACTGGCAGTTCGTACAAAAAAACGCACTCCAGTAAGCACCGATATAAAGGTAAACCTACCAATGCGAAACCTAAGGTGGCACTCGAAGATCGCAAAGTAATTCTGTTCAACAAGCCTTTCGATACTCTCAGCCAATTTACAGATGGTGAAGGGAGAAAAACGCTAGCTGACTTTATTCCAGTGAAAGGCGTTTATGCTGCAGGTCGCCTTGACCGCGACAGCGAAGGGTTAATGGTCTTGACCAATGATGGGATATTTCAAGCGAAGCTCACTCAACCCAACTCAAAATCCCCAAAGACTTACTGGGTACAGGTTGAAGGCGCACCTTCTGAGGAAGATTTAGATAAATTGAGAAAAGGTGTCGAGCTAAAAGACGGTATGACACTGCCTGCTCAGGTTGAGGTGATGTTTGAACCTGTTGTGTGGGAAAGAACCCCGCCAGTGCGTTTCAGAGCGGCAATACCGACAACATGGTTAGCGATTACTATCATTGAAGGGCGTAACCGTCAGGTAAGACGAATGACAGCAAATATCGGCTTCCCGACCCTGCGTCTTATTCGTTACTCCATGGGAAATATGAATGTGGGTCAACTTCAGCCTGGTGAGTGGAAAGAGATTTAAAATACACCATTTGAATCAGATGACTGGTCGCTCACGTAGCGGTCTTTTTTATATGCATTGATAAATTTCAGACACAAAAAAGCCAGTCATAAGACTGGCTTTTATCAACATTTAACAATTACTGATTAAGTAACTATTAGAAGCTGTAGAACATTGCAGCAAATACTGCAGTTTCTTCGTCGTTGCCTTTACCAGCGTCGACGTCTTGTAGGATATCGATACCCATATCTACGCGGTCGTTAAGCGTATACATTGCTGCGATATTTAGACGAGAGTTATCTTTGTCAGCTACGCCATCTGCTGTAGTAGAGTTAGCGTTGTAACCACCAGCAAGAGTCAGCTGTTCAGTTACTGGGTAAGCAGCAGACAGGTAGTAACCAACCGTTTCTAGGTTAGAAGTATTTTTAGCAACGTCATCTGCACCTTCATTGATCCAGAAGTTAACACCTAAGTCTAGCTCACCAATTTTAGAGTTACCAGATAAAGAGTAAACTTGGTAATCAGCATCATCACGAGTTTCGTAACCACCGTATACGTTTACAACTTCGCTTTCAAAACCAACGTAACCGTTCACGCCTTTATCAGCAGCATCGTGATCGTCATCAGTTTCAAAGTAAGACACACCGTAAGCAAAGCCAGAAGTCGCGCCTTGGAATTTAACTACGTTGTATTGGTCAGATGCATCACCAGCAGAAGAACCGAACTCGTAAGTAAAGTCACCAGCGCCGTCTACTTTATCAAGAGCTGTGTCATTTTCCCAACCGTAAGAAAGAACACCAACACCAGTGTCGAAACCCAACCAAGCTTTATCTACGTCAGTACCGAAATCGTTTTTGATACCTTTTTTCTTAACTTTGTCGTAAGTTTTTCTCTCATCCGTTGACCAGTTAAGTTCGAAATCAGTTTCGAAGTAACCTAATACTCGGTTGTTTTTGTAGCTAACTGCTAAAGTAAGAGCTGTTGCCCAGTCATCATACATAGCTTTAGTTTTAGTGTCGTAGTAACCACCAAGACCAACTGAACCAGAAACAGAGAACTGCTCTTTGTGCATTGGGTCAAATTCAAATGTTGGTTTTGCGTTGCCTAGGCCTACGTTCGCGAAAGCTGAAGTTGAAGCTGCTGCGATTGTTAGCGCTAATAGAGTCTTTTTCATAATAAATCCACTGCCTTTTCTAAGAATGGGAGATCCTTGCCCGGTTCCCTTTTTTTATTTTTTGCGACTGGTCATTACCACTCTTTGTTGGTTAATCACCGTCACTAAATTCCGAGGTCTAGATTGCAAAAGATTATCCTGCGTGTCAAATAAACTAAAAACAAACCTAAAAAAAACACAAAACAATTAAAATCAATCACTTACATTTTTTTTCATCATTTTACGAGCAGCTTATCCTTAGTTTTATCAGCAAATATAATAATCCAAAAAATGTAACAAACAGAACTTAAAACCACAAATAGTTCACAATGAAGCCAAATTTCAGAATTTAACACCTACAAGCCAGTCTTTTTTAATATTTATATTTCGCAAAATAAATAAAATAGTTAAGTTCCTGATGGTTCAGTTTTTTTTTGTGAACAAGATCTACCTTTGATTCAAAAGCAAGCTATTTCGCCGTAAATGTACCGACTAGTGATATGTGCTACTATCCTCGCTCCGCTACGTAGGTCACAGTATGCTAACTACTAAAATTCAAAATTCTATTCGCACCAGTTATCAAAACCTCCAAGATCAGTTGGACAACTTTGTACCTAGACGTGCTCAAAATTACCTTGTTGCAGAAATAGCGAAGACACTTTGTGGTCAATACCACAAAAGTAATCGCATGATCGTTGCAGAAGCCGGGACAGGGATCGGCAAATCACTGGCTTACTTAATGGCAACGATTCCTGTTGCAGTACTCAACAATCGAAAAATCGTCATTTCAACGGCGACGGTTGCACTTCAAGAACAGCTCGTAAATAAAGATCTCCCTCTATATAGAAGACTGACTGATAGAGAGTTCTCTTTTATACTCGCCAAAGGCAGACAGCGTTATTGCTGTGCCGAGAAACTAGCCGCTGCTTGTGGGGTTGATGGTGGTCAGATGGCTATGTTCGAATCCAAGCCAAAGCAAAAGGACATCGAACAATTACAAACCATGTACCGTAGCCTAACCCAAGGTAAATGGGATGGTGACCGTGATTCATGGCCAAAGCCGATTGATAACATGATTTGGCAAATGATTGTCAGTGATAAGCATAGTTGTAACAACAGCATGCCAACTCACAGAGACTGTCCTTTCCAAAAAGCACGCTCAGAATTAGATAAAGCAGACGTTATCATCGCTAATCACAGTTTAGTGATGGCTGATGCAGATCTAGGTGGCGGTGTGATACTGCCAGAACCTGAAAATAGCATCTATATCTTCGATGAAGCACACCACTTACCACACGTAGCCCGAGATCACTCTTCTGCGGCGGCAAGTCTAAAAGGTGCCGCTTCATGGTTAGAGCGTTTAAACCAATCGATAACCAAACTTTCAGGCTTAGCGGACGAAAAGCGAGTGGGTCGATTTAGAAATGAATTGCAGGATTCTGTACAACAGCTGATTCCTACTCTGACTCAGCTAAGCAAGCAGTTTGACGCCACCCATTTTGAAGATGGATTGTACCGTTTTGAACATGGTGACTTACCTGAGTGGCTAGAGAATGAATCTAAAGATCTCAAGCAACTCACACAAAAGGCGAGCCAAGCGGTTGCGAAGATTGCAGACCTTATTGCTGAACGTGTTAAAGATGGAGAACTTTCAGCAAAATTAGCCGAGCCCGCACTTGCTGAAATCGGCTTCTATATACAAAGAACAGAAAACCTTGCGCAGGTTTGGCGCTTAATGGCCGAGCCTAAACGAGAAAAAGGAGCCCCTTTGGCGCGCTGGCTTGAACTCAATAAAGAGAGCGAAGGCGATTTTGTTGTCAATGTTTCACCACTCGAAGTTGGCTGGCAGCTTGACCAACAGATTTGGAGCCGTTGTGTCGGTGCGGTGCTTGTTTCCGCGACCATGAGAGCACTCAACTCCTTCAGCTTTTTCTGTCACCAAGCAGGAATCAGTCAAAAAGAAGACGATGGCGTGCAGTTTCTGGCTTTGGCATCACCGTTTGATTATCAGAATCAAGCAGAGCTGATCGTGCCAGCTATGAAATACGAACCGCAAGCGCCTCAGTTTACCGAATATCTTATTGAAATTTTGCCTAAGGTAATAGAAGACAACAAAGCCAATCTCGTTCTATTCTCTTCTTACTGGCAAATGAATAAAGTTGCAGAAGCTTTGGCAACAGATTTCGTTAAAAAGTCATGGGCTTTACAGGTTCAAGGTGATACTTCACGCACCGAAATCCTAAAAAAACATAAAAAACTCATAGACCAAGGTAAAACAAGCGTTCTTTTTGGAACTGGCAGCTTTTCAGAGGGTCTTGATCTACCTGGAGAGCTTCTTGAAAACCTAGTTATTACTAAGATTCCTTTTGGCGTTCCTACGTCACCTGTAGAACAAGCACATTCAGAATATATTGAATCACGTGGCGGTAATCCTTTTATGCAGATTACTGTTCCAGAAGCGAGTAAAAAGCTTATTCAATCTGTCGGTAGACTACTGCGTAAGGAACGAGATTCTGGTAAAGTCACGATCCTTGATAGACGCATAGTCACGAAGCGATACGGGAAATCCCTACTCGACTCACTACCGCCTTTTAAAAGAACAATAAAATACTAATTTTCCTACCCGAAAGGTAGTTATGGGCCAGTTATCGCTAGGCCCTGCATTCACAACCCAACATGATTAATCCATCGATTATTCGTGTGGCTGCCCTAACAGCCGATAACGAGAACACTAGCTATTTATGGAAATGATTGAGCCAACCATGTTGGTTATCCTCGCTCTGGTTGCATTTGCAGCGGGCTTTATTGATGCCGTCGCCGGTGGTGGTGGGATGTTAACCGTTCCAGCTTTACTGTCGCTTGGCCTGCCGCCACATATCGCGCTAGGGACGAACAAGCTCGCTGCAACGTTTGCCTCATCGACAGCGGCTTTTACTTACTATCGCAAAAAGCTATTTAAGCCAGAATGTTGGATCAATGCATTCATCGCCACCTTGATAGGTGCAACAATTGGTACTTTAACAGTTGATGCAATCAGCACTGAGTGGTTAGAGAAAGTACTACCATTAGTTATTCTTGCTGCAGCGGTCTATACCATTTTTCACAAGACGCCGAATGCCAATCACAACGTGTCACCGAAACCTTGTCCTGTGCTGAAGAAAAAGCAAAAGTACCAAGGATTCATTCTGGGCTTTTACGATGGCGTCGCAGGCCCGGGAACTGGCGCGTTTTGGACAGTAAGTTCTATGGCTCTTTACCGCCTAAATATCTTGCTTGCTTCAGGCCTATCCAAAGCAATGAACTTTACCAGTAACTTCACTTCTTTAGTGACCTTTGCAATTCTTGGTCATATTGATTGGGTTCTTGGTTTAACCATGGGTGTTTGCTTAATGGCCGGAGCGTTTGTAGGGGCACACTCTGCAATTCGTTTTGGTGCGACGTTTATACGACCGGTTTTTGTTACAGTTGTAAGCGTACTTGCAATTAAACTGGCTTACGAAGCGTGGTTTGTAAACTTATAGCCACCAACAAACGAGAAGCAAAATGAATCAGTTTTCAAAGCTAAAAAGCGTTATTGATACCTTGATTGGCCATTGCTCTCAGGTCGATAAGTCTCGTGGCGCTTATCATCAAGCACTGTTTGATAGAGCCTTGTTTAAGTGTGGAGCATCGACTCTTCTTCCTTATGCCCTTGAAACTCAGGCAACTTATAACACCATTATTCGTGAACAGAGCACCAATCAACTCACTTCATCACGAGCGAATTACCTGACTGAAAGGCTGACCAACCAGATTGCAGCGATTCAACGAGAGTTAGCCAATCACGATTTGCGCCTAGACAGGAAAAGTAAATCAGGAAAAAGCTTAAACGACTTATACAACGAACTCGCACAACACCAAGATTGGCAAAAGCGGCTCGTCGATTTAGTTCAAACACGAAAGTTAGCGTTTGATTCAGCGCCACGCCACCATAAGAAAAAAGCGGAAGAGGCTTGGCAACTCGCAAAAGAACGATTGGAACGCTGTGAGGACTCAATGAAGAACATTGAGAGATTGATTAACTTAGAGAACCCTACGCGAAATGAGCACTGATAACACATCATCACCACTGGATAACGCACCTGAAGAAGTTAAGTTAGCTGTCGACTTGATCTACTTACTCGAAAGCAACGAGATCGACCCAAAGGTGGCGTTAGAAGCAATTAAGATTGTCCAGCAAGATTTACAAGCCAAACTAGCATCTAGCATCTAGCATCTAGCATCTAGCAAAAAATATACAGGATTCACATGTACCAACTTAGCTTTTCTATGCCCGAGTTTCTTGAAAATTACTGGCATAAGAAACCAACCATCTTAAAAGGTGGCTTCCAGAACTTCGTCGACCCAATTTCGCCGGAAGAACTTGCTGGTTTATCGATGGAAGAAGAAGTGGATTCTCGCTTTGTTTCTAACCTCGACAACAAATGGACAGCCGAACACGGTCCATTCACTGAAGAGAAGTTTGGTGAACTCACTGAAACACATTGGCAATTGATCGTTCAAGCAGCCAACCATTGGCATCAAGGTGCAAATCAGCTGACTGAAGCGTTCCAACAATTACCAAACTGGTTGTTCGACGATCTCATGATTTGCTACTCAGCACCTGAAGGCGGTGTTGGCCCTCATATTGATCAATACGATGTATTCATCATTCAAGGCCAAGGTAAACGTCAATGGAAAGTGGGCGCGAAAGATGTTGGTCAGTACAAAGAGACCGTTCAAGCGTCTGCTCTACGCCAAATAGAAGGCTTTGAGCCAATCATTGATGAAACCTTAGAGCCGGGCGATATCCTTTATATCCCGCCAGGTTTCCCACATGAAGGGAACACATTAGAGCCGTCGATGAGCTACTCTATTGGCTACCGTTCCCCTAAAGAACAAGAGCTAATCAGCAACTTTGCCGATTTTGTGCTTGCTCATGATATGGGTGACGTACACCTGCACGATCCAGAATTCAAAACGCAAGAAGGCTACGGAAAAATTCGTTCATCGGATTTAAGCAATCTCACTGACATGTTGAAATCTGCACTAGAGCAACCTGAAACCATCAGTGAATTCATGGGTTGTCTGCTAAGCCAATCACGCCACCAACTTGATATCGTCGCTCCTGAGCCATTATGGACTCAAGAAGAGATTGCTCAACATTTTGAGTCTGAAGGTGAAATCCACCGTGTATCTGGCTTAAAGGCGCTCTACCACGAAAATGAAAACAACACGGCTTACATCAATGGCGAAGTGGTTAAGGTTGATGAAGCGGACTCTTCATTACTCAACACACTTTGCGATGAAACCTTGATTACTTCAGCTGCTGCTCTATCTCCTTCGGGCGTAACGGTCGTGACTGAACTGGTGAACAAAGGCTACTGGTTTATCGAAGAGTAAGCAGCGTCAACCGCTGGTTATTGACCATCTTCTAAAGCAACAAATAAAAAAGGGACAAATGAAATCTTCATTTGTCCCTTTTTCTATTCAAGAATTAGTTAAGGCTTAATGCTTATACCTTGAAAAACTATACCTTGAACTGATTAACCAACTTCTGTTGTTGTTGAGACAGTTCGTCAATCTCATTACCGACTTGCTCAGAAGCTGCGGCTTGCTCCAAGATCTTCGCACTCAAATCGCGAATATTAACCACGCTTTGATTTACTTCACCGGAAACCGATTGTTGCTCTTCGGATGCTCGAACGATCTGACTGTTCATATCACTGATCGCCTCAATAGAAGTAAAGATCGAACCCAGATCTTCAACTGCTTTCTGAACGTGGAGTGCTGTGTCGTTTGCAAGTATATTGCCTTCTTGTATCGCTTCAACGACATCTTGAGTTCCAGCATGAACCTTATCGATCACCGCTCTGATCTCACCAACAGATGACTGTGTGCGACTTGCGAGATTTCTTACCTCATCCGCAACAACAGCAAAACCTCGACCTTGTTCACCCGCCCTCGCCGCTTCAATAGCCGCATTCAATGCCAGTAAGTTAGTTTGCTCAGAGATCCCTTCAATAACACTTAATATCTCGGTGATGTTGCCGTTATTTTTTGCCAATTCTTCAACAATAGGTACAGCGCTCGACATACGCTCCACCAGCTTTCTCATTTCACCAGCTGAGAGCTCAATAACTTGTTGCCCTTGTTGAGCTGAACGATTCGCTTCGCACGCTGCATCAACCGCCACTTCTGCATTTTGTACCACTAAGCCCGCAGTTTGAGTCATCTCTTCTGCCGCTGTTGCTACCAGATCGACTTCTTTAAACTGAGATTCACTACTCTCTCGAGTGCTTGATGCCGATGCTTTAGCCTGACTGGTCGTACTCGCCACTTGTTCAGTGGTATGGATAACTTCTTTGATCGTGTGTTGTAGCGTATCTAAGAATAAGTTAAACCCTTTAGATAACTGACCAATTTCGTCTTGAGATTTCACTTCCAAACGCTGAGTCAAATCACCTTCACCAGAAGCGATATCATTAAGTCGTTCGACCACTTGTCGAATAGGCTTAACAATTGAAAGTGAAGCAAATGCGATAATGGCTAGACCAAAGAAAGTGAACACGGTACCGGCAATTACTTCCGTCTTAATGCCTTCACTTAACTTAGTGCTAATGATGGAATCCAATTTATTTGCATCAGCGACAACACTCTTTCTTGGGATCTCGAACAACACGCCCCAAGTTTGGTTAGCCGCAACAACTGGAGCAAATGCGAGTAACCACTCACCGTTCTCACTCCATTGCGTTGTCACTTCGCCACCAAAGATAAAATCGGTCATCAAGTCGCTGTTTGTGTTGTTACTTTGGAAGCTCGAACCAACTGCAATGCTTGAATCATCAGAAGCAATAACAGAACCGTCTAGGCTCACCACGTAAACTGCACCTGCGCCATCGAACAAGCTTTGATCAGATTGAGTCACTACATTGGTTAAGCCATCTAACCTTAGGTCGATTCCTAAGAAACCAATCGCCATATCATCGACTAAGATTGGCACTGAGATTGAAGAAGTAAGTAAGGTTTTACCCCCGCTATTTACGACTCTTGGCGTACTGATACATGTTTGCCCTGATGACAAAGGACAGTAGAAACGCTCACTGTTGCTATCATCACTCAAAATCGATTCTGAAAGCACGTTCGGCAGAACATTCTCACCGTTGTCTGCCACCTTCCAATAAGGTGCAAAACGGCCTTTTTCGTTAGAACCGACATAATCGGCATCCACATAGTTCGCGTCTTCACTATCGAGCAAGTCTGGTTTAAAGACTAAATACGCCCCTTGGATCGAATCAAAGTTTAAAACTGAACGACGCACCATTTCATCCAACGCAGTACGAAGTTCTTCACTTGGGGTAAAGTTTTCATCGGCATTGTTCTTTAGAAACTGAGCATTCGCCGCTAGCATCTCAGCACGATAAATAGCTTCGTCGACGTAACGTTGAGTTTCTTGAGCATTGAGCTGAGAAACAGACGCCAGCAACTGCTGAGTTTTATTGATAACTGATTCTGAGCTTTGAGATTTGATGACTTGTTGATTACTCGTCGCGTTGTAGATCGAGAAACCAATAAGAGACAGTGACGTAATGATTAAACAACAACCTGCCAAGAGGGTTATTTTCCACTGTACCGATAGAGAGCGCATTTAATATCCTTATTTAAGCCAAAAGACTTCCATAACCATAACTATCACACCGACAACAAATTGCTGTACACAATGTAAATGAGTTAGACGAATAGCTTAGCGAATAATTACAGCACAAATCGCTTACATATAAAACGAAAGTTTACATAAATGTTAACAAGCCATGCCTTTTACCTATTGCTTCTGCGATTTCAAAATAATCTACTCATACAATCATTGCCAATAGGCCTATTGCTCTAACATTTTGGGTATAACCTAGCATCGATATTTCAAGGAAGCTGACTCTCCCTACATCTTTAAAACGCCGTAATTTTGGATTACTTTTTCTAATCCAAGTTATAGATTTTTATCTTGATCAACTTCACATTTTTTGATTGCTAAGTCGGCAATCAAGCTCTAATATCTCGCGCCTAGATTCCCTGAACACTTTATTCTTTTGGCTCTCCTTAATGGAGTGCTAAGGCTTTTTACGTCTTTAATTTTTGGAGAGATACGCAAATGTCTGCCTCGTTTCCATTAGCGAAACTTACCTTTTTAATCGCTATTCTGACAGCCGTAGGTCAAATGACTCAAACGATGTACGTGCCTTCTATCGGTCATATGGCGGGTGAGTTCTTGGTTTCTGCGTCTTCACTTCAAGCTGTGATGGCGTGCTACTTGATCCCTTATGGTCTGTCGCAATTTGTCTACGGCCCGCTTTCTGATCGCCTAGGTCGTAAACCTATCATCGTAGTAGGTTTGATCATCTACATCATAGGTACTTTGGTAGCCTTATTCGCTCATGAGTATCAATGGTTCCTAGCGGGTAGCTTTATCCAAGGCTTAGGCATTGGTTGTGGCGGTGCGATGTCTCGAACATTGACTCGTGACTGTTTTGAAGGCGCAGAACTGCATCGTGCAAATAGCTTAATCAGCATGTGTGTGATTTTCTCACCATTGATGGCTCCTGTTTTGGGCGGTTACTTAACAGAAGCTTTCGGTTGGCGTTCTAGCTACTTGTTCCTCGCGCTGTTTGGTATCGCGGTTGTGATCACCATGATGACGAGCATGATGGAAACTCTGCCAAAAGAACGACGCAAAAATGAGTCTGTTGTAAACAGCTACAAATTCGTTCTGTCTGACAAACGCTTCCAAGGTTTCCTACTAGTTCTAGTAGCAACATTCGCGGGGGTCGCAGTATTTGAAGCCGCGGCTGGTGTATTACTTGGTGGCGTACTGGGCTTACCTGCAACCACAGTCAGCTTGTTGTTTGTTTTGCCTATTCCGGGTTACTTAGTGGGTGCTGGTCTATCGAGTTACATCGCACAACGTCGCTCTGAACGTCGCGCACTGAATATTGGCCTAGTGTCGATCTTAGTCGGTTCAGCCATGGTGCTGATACCGGGTCTGTTTGGTCAAACAACAGCATTAACTTTGATTGGCGGTGCAACCATTTACTTCTTGGGCGCTGGTATCTTATTCCCAACAGCAACAACGGGAGCACTTTCGCCATTCCCATACCACGCAGGTACAGGAGGCGCGATCTTAGGGGGTATGCAGAACCTAGGTGCTGGTATCGCAACACTATTGGCATCGTTCTTCCCAGCTCAAGATCAACTGCCGCTCGGTTGCCTGATGATTGCTATGTCATTTATCGTGATGCTTGGTTTACGTTGGGTCAATCGCAAGCCTGACCACTCAAACGAAATGCCATTGGCTATCTAAAGTAAAGCTCGAATCCAGCCCAAACGAAGAAAAGGGACATACTGATAAGTGTGTCCCTTTTTTGTTGCCCGTTTTCCCTCACCTCACGCCTTCCTAAATTTCATTTAACATTACTTTGATTTTTTGAAAACAATAACAGACACTTACGTTGAAAGTGCATATCCAGAATCCAATTATAAATAACATCACTGGAAGAAAACTAACCACTAACTAAAGGATGCTGGCATTAAAACGAGTAAGGTGCACACTAAGGATCTACAGATGCGTTTCGCTTTAACCACATTAGCCGTATCGGCCGCGCTTGTCGCCGGATGCAGCAATCAAGGAATAACAACCATGAAACACTACTCTCCATCGCAACTCGTCGCTCAGCAGACACAAGCTCCTGTTGCTAAGAAAGTCCCTCATGCAATGACGATTCATGGTGATACTCGAATCGATAATTACTACTGGATGCGTGATGATGAACGCCAAGATCCAGAGATCTTGCAACATCTTGAACAAGAGAACCAGTACGCAGAGACCGTGCTGAAGCATACAGAATCAACACAAAAACAGTTATTTGAAGAGATAAAAGGTCGAATCGCGAAAGACGACTATTCGGTACCGGTGCGCAAAGGCAGCTACTACTACTCGAATAAAGTTACAGGTGACAACGAATACCCAGTTCACTTGCGTGAAAAAGACTTTTTAGGCACAGACAAGCAAGTCATCTTAGACGTTAACGAACTAGCAAAAGAACATGAATTCTTCAGTATTGGTGGCTTAACGATCAGCCCAGACGAAAACTTGTTGGCCTATGGCGAAGATACGCTGAGCCGCCGCATTTACACCATCAAGATCAAAGACCTCACCACTGGTGAATACCTAAAAGATGAAATTGAAGGTGCTTCGAGTGCTATCGCGTGGCAAAACGATAACCAAGCCTTCTACTACATCAAGAAAGATCCACAAACGCTGCTGGGTTACCAAGTCTACCGCCATGTATTAGGCACACCTCAAACAAGCGATGAGTTAATCTACGAAGAAACCGACAGCGCTTACTACACCTCTTTGAGTAAAAGCAAAGATGGTGAACAGGTCTACATTTGGCACTCGAGCACAGAAACCAGTGGTGTTTCAGTCATAGATGCCAACAACCCAAAGGCTAAAGCCGAAGCTTTTTACCCAAAAGAGACAGGCATAGAGTACAGCATCGCTAAATTGAGTGATTGGTATTACATTTATACCAACTACCAAGCGGTCAACTTTCGTTTAATGAAAGTCGCAGCCGAAGAGATGCATGACCGCTCAAAATGGGTCGATGTCATTACAGCAGACGATAACACTCAGCTTGTTGATTTCGAGTTGTTTGATGACCATCTTGTTTACGAGCAACGTGCGGATGGCTTGTCTAAAGTCACGGTTCGCCAACTCTCAACAGGTAAAGAGTTCCCACTTAAATTTAACGACACCGCTTTTGCCGCTTACTTAACGAGTAACTATGAGTTAGATAACTCAAAAGTTCGAATCTATTACAGCAGCTTGACTACGCCTGGAACTTACTATGATTTCGACCTAAGTACAGGTGAGTCTGAAATCAAGAAGCAAACACCAGTATTAGGTGATTTCGAAGCGGATAACTACCAATCAGAGCGAATCATGGTGACGGCTCGCGATGGTAAGCTAGTACCTGTTTCTTTGGTCTATCGCAAAGGTTTGTTCAAGAAAGACGGCACTAACCCAATTTACCAATACGGCTACGGATCTTACGGTTCAACCATTGAACCGACCTTCAGCTCGACTCGTCTCAGCCTGCTTGATAGAGGCTTCGTTTTTGCGATCGCTCACATCCGCGGTTCAGAAATGCTAGGGCGCCCTTGGTATGAAGACGGCAAAAAGCTGACCAAGCAAAACACGTTCAATGACTTTATCGATGTAACTAAAGGCCTAGTTGAAGAAGGTTATGGCGCTAAAGACAAAGTATTTGCGGTGGGCGGTTCGGCAGGCGGTCTACTTATGGGAGCGATCATCAACCAAGCTCCTGAATTATATAGAGGCATTGGAGCACATGTTCCGTTTGTCGATGTGGTAACAACCATGCTTGATGAGTCGATCCCTCTTACGACTAACGAATACGACGAATGGGGCAACCCTAACAATAAAACCTACTATGACTACATGCTGAGTTACTCACCGTACGACAACATTAAGGTACAAAACTACCCAAACATGTTGGTGACAACAGGCCTACATGATTCACAGGTACAGTACTTTGAGCCAATGAAATGGGTGGCGAAACTGCGTGAAATGAAAACAGACAACAATGTACTGGTGTTCAAAACCGATATGGAAGCCGGCCACGGTGGCGCTTCTGGTCGATTTAAGCGATTAAAAGAAGATGCTCTTGAATACGCCTTCTTTTTAGACTTACTAAAAACTCTGTAGACTCAGCGTAACTGTAGGTATTCACACAATTTAACGTCGCCATTTAGTCTCGACAAAATGGCGACAGAAATTACTAAGCATGGTTAAATACGATGAACCATGAAATCCACCAAATCAAAAAATCTTTGAAAACTCGCAGTGACAAAGGTTTACGAGAGGTATAAAAACAAATGAAAGTAATTAGCTTCAACATCAACGGCCTGAGAGCCCGCCTTCATCAACTGCAAGCTGTTATCGACAAACACCAACCGGACGTAATTGGTCTGCAAGAGATAAAAGTACACGATGAAGCCTTCCCTATTGCTGATGTTGAAGCAATGGGCTACAAGGTTTACTTTCACGGCCAAAAAGCGCATTACGGTGTGGCTATGCTGTGTAAGCAAGAGCCAATCTCAGTTCAGAAAGGTTTTCCAACCGACAATGAAGACCATCAAAAGCGTATGATCATGGCGACGTTTGAAGATGAAAACGGTGAAAAGGTTACCGTACTAAATGGTTACTTCCCTCAAGGGGATAACATCAAACATGAAACCAAATACCCGTACAAGCGCGAGTTCTACAAAGACTTGATGACTTACCTAAACGATCACCACAACAAAGATGAACAAGTGATCGTGATGGGCGACATTAATATCAGCCCTATCGACGCAGACATCGGCATTGGTGAACCTAATGCAAAACGTTGGTTGAAAACCGGTAAGTGCTCTTTCCAACCTGAAGAACGCGAATGGCTAAAAACTCTAATGGATTGGGGTTTTGTGGATAGCTTCCGTCTACTGCACCCTGAAGTGAATGATCAATACTCGTGGTTTGATTACCGTTCAAAAGGTTTCGTAGACAACCGCGGTCTACGTATTGATGTAGTCCTAGCAACTCAGAAACTTGCTGATAAGTGTACTGAAGCAGGCATCGACTACGAACTACGTGGCATTGAAAAGCCATCTGACCACGCACCAATTTGGTCGACGTTTAAGTAGAAAATAGGGAGCTCATGCTCCCTATTTACTTTTTAGATTAGTTGATTGCCAAGGGGTTGTCCCGTCGATACTAATAGGTGCTGTGGCAAACTCATCGACACAATAACCTTGGTTTGAGCTCGCGAAGTACGTTAGTGGCATTAGTGGCAAATTCAGTGTCACTACTTGTTGTTTTGCTTTATCCGTAAAACTAAAGCCCCACATATCTAGATAATTCCGCATATCCCGCTCGTTGACATAACTCAGCGCAACCAACAGCCAATCGTCGTTCGTGATCTGATTTGCTTCCTCTCTTGAATAGCTGTCAAAGCCAATGGTTTGCCTATTTGCAACCCACAACTCGTCACTCGACTTTAAACGATTAAACTCACGCTCAATCAAGTGTAAACGCCCTAGCAAATGCCAACCAGAACTCAATACACCTTGCTGCTCAGTTAACATCATCATTTGAATGAAGACTCTCGCTCCCCAGCTCCAACCGGTTTGATTCTGAGCTGCCATAAAAGCATTTGGGTCAGATTGAGCTCGGCTCTGCTGCAAAAGTTCATACTGCCCTTTAAAATCTAAGCCTTGGCAAGACGATACTTTTCCGGTGTCTTTATAATATTTTGATTTACTAAAATACGAATAGTAGTTCGTTGTAGAGTGCCCATCCCAGCCGCTAAACCTAAATCGACCACGCTCTAAACCATGCCCTAACTCGTGAAGATCACCATGCCCTAATGGATGAAACGACCAATAGGCATCATACGGGTTTCCTGAACAACCATAGCCACAGTTAGCTTGGTCTGCATTCATATGCTTTACAATGTCAATGGTTGCAATTTCCCAGCCCTTGTCTTCCCCGTATTGGTGTATTTCAGCAATTTCATCAATACCCGGCCCTTTAAAGCCTGCAAGTGCATGAGGAAAGTTATGTACATAACGCTCTGTGGCAAGAGCCATATCATGAGGCTGAGCCCAATCAGCAGCACTGATAGACTCTTTCATTTTGTCTAGTTTAGAGTGGACTTCAAATCCAGGTGTTACCAGTTCTGCCCAGTCAAACTTTTCTTCTTCAAGTTGTGCCACAAAACTATCGTTGTCCGCCTCACTTCGCCAAACCGGGTGTTGAGCAACATTTTCAAAACGCAACTCCACATCGATATCATTGGTATCAAAATGAACCTGTAATGTTCCACCATAGGCTGAAGTGAGATAAATCGTCTCGCCTGGTTTCACTGGATAAGTTACCGAGGTTAAAAATTTCGGCCGAGCGTAACCGTCATTGCCTGAAAACTCGTGTGTCGCGCCACTACGCAATGTATTAAATGCAATAGACGTAGCCACTTCGTTACTGTCTAAGCGAGTCACCTTAATCGTCTCACCTGGCAATGCGTACACTCCAGCTGATCGAAAGTGTCTCTTGGACTCAAAGGCAATTGTTTTGGTGACGAGCGGTACGTTTTCAAAACTCTTGGTACTGAAATTGCCTAGACTTGGTTGCGCCGCGTTATACACGCGACTGTTGTAGGTCGCGTAATCACTGTAATAAGAGCGAAGAAAATCAATTCTCTCTGTCACGCCCTTACCCATTGGATACTGAACGTCTTGGCGATAGCGATCCGCAAGTAACAGTAACAACTTTTCATATTCGTAATCATCGGTTGAAAATAGGTCAACTTTGTTACTATCAAGTGATGTTAAGTGCGAACGAATACTGTTTGCTGCAGTATAGAACTCTTCATCCATATTGGATTCATCAGGGCAAGATTTGTCATCGCAGGTAGTCAAGTCAACGGTAAAACTATCATCTTTCAGTCTCTGTAAAAGCGCTTGTTGTTGAACAATGTTATCCGGCACCTGATTAATGAGCTGTGTAGAATCCCAATTAGACAGGCCAAGCTTGCGCCAATAGTTATCACCAACGTAGGTCATGTGCATTTCAGCAAACAAGGCATTACCTAAGTCCGTCAGACCGCCATCAAGATGTAGATATAACACTGGAATATTTTTGCTGAACGCCAAACGTAACCCTGAAATCACATCTTCAATGTCATCACCATCATTTAACTTTTGAGACAAAACTAGCAAGTCAGGGTTATTGGCTTCAATACATTGACTTAATTTACTACCATCACAAGTATTGTCAGCGTTGATAACCATAGAAGCATTAACATTGTCGGTTAACCAGTTTCGTGTTGCTTGATCATCAGGAAAATAATGAGACTGATCAAGCTGAGCTAACACAACATTTTGTGGCGAGTCAGTACTAGAAGTCCACCTAACTAAGTTCTTCAACCAAGTATCCATCTCTTCGTTGACAGAATCAGGAAAGCGCTGCTTAGTTCGAAACGGGTTACTTGCTAATGCTGCATAGCGGTTGTCGTCTGACGTATAACCCGCAATACCAATGACAAGCTCTTGGTTGGCATAGCCATCTTGCATCGCTTTATTGGTTTTTAAGATGACATCGTTAAAGCCATAGGTAGGTAAGATAATTGCCGTGTCATGTGTTGGATCCCAATGAAGATTACGTAGAGGTTCCCCTTCAGAGTTTTGGGATAAAGCTTGCTTAATATGATTGTAGTCCTCGTTGTATTGAGCAACTAATGCTTGGCTTGCCTCAATAAACTCCAAGGAATTATCAACATAAGAAGCATTACCAGTCGACAAGGCTTTTTGAACAGCGGTTTGCGGAATTGGGTTTATATCTGGCTCACCGCTTCCATCACCGTCATTACCTCCTCCTCCAGAACCTCCAGAACCTCCAGAACCAGTTTGGGCACTTTCACCGCCACTACCACCTCCGCATCCTAAAAGTGATAACGTGATAACACAAAGAACCAAGTTCGCTAGTAAGTTACTCTTTTTCATCATCATTCCGTACAAGAACAAAATTTTTCCGAGTCTATCTATAGTTAAGTCTAAAGCAATTATTCTTATGAATGCGTGAACGCAATTTGAAGCAAGTTAACTGTTTTTAAAAATCTACAGTTCGTATTGACGAGTCTCTGCCCAAACCATGACTGTGTTACCTTTTCGATACAAAAAACGGCGCTATAGAAGCGCCGTTTTATTAATATGATTTGTACAGGGTGCGATTAGCTAAGAGGCCTTAGGTAAGCAAGAAAACGCTTCTCTGCGAATTTAAAAATCGCGATGATGATAAACGTGAGCGCCATGTAGAACAGACCTGCAGTCAGGAAAGACTCGAATGGAGCGTAATAACGTGAGTTAACCAAACGAGCTGCACCAGTTAGATCCATAATGGTTACGATACCTGCTACCGCAGAGCCGTGAAGCATGAAGATGACTTCATTACTGTAAGCTGGCAGTGCGCGACGTAAAGCACTTGGTAAAATGATACGACGGTAAGTCTTCGGTGTACTCATTCCATACGCTTTTGCCGCTTCAACTTCACCTTTCGGTAACCCGTTGATCGCACCACGAATGATCTCTGCAGTATAAGCTGACGTGTTAAGAATGAATGCCACTAAAGCACAGAACCATGCGTTTTCCCACAATGTGTCTTTCACTGGGAAAAACTGATCCATACCGTAGTAAATCAGGTACAGCTGAACCAATAATGGTGTGCCACGGAAGAAATAGATGAACGACCAAGCTGGAGCATTAATCATCATATTTGGACTGTTACGAGCGATAGCTAACGGTATGGCTACGAATAAGCCAATGACCAAAGCGACACAAACCATCCAAGCCGTTGTCCATAAACCACCAAGGTAAATCGGCAGGCTTTCAATTATCAATGAAAAGTCCATAACTACCTCGCGTGGATACTGAATTTACGTTCAACCAACTTAAGTAAGCCTGTCGAAACACTGGTGAAGAATAAGAAGATCAGCGCCACCGTCATGTAGAAGGTAAATGGCATTTTGGTTGAACCTGCCGCTAATGCGCTAACGCGGACCATGTCTTCTAGGCCGATAATCGAAACCAACGCAGTCGTCTTAAGCAGAACCAACCAGTTATTACCAAAGCCCGGCAGTGCGTGACGAATCATTTGCGGTAATAGAATACGACGAAACGCTAAAACGGGTCCCATGCCATAGGCCTTTGCGGCTTCCATTTCACCGCTATCAACAGCCATGATTGCACCACGGAAGGTTTCAGCCATGTAAGCGCCAAAGATGAAGCCAATGGTTAAGACACCAGCAATGAATGGGCTGACATCAATATAATCTGGTAAGTAAGAGGTCCATTCGTGGTTAGGATCACTTGAGGTGAACCACTCATTGAGCCACTCATTGATGGAATACAAACTGTTGTTTAAAAGGATTTGTCCACCAAAGAAAATCAGCATCATCAAGACGAGATCAGGAATGCCTCGAATAACAGTTGTATAGAGGGTTGCAATAGCACGAGCCCAACGATAAGGCGCTAGTTTTGCTAAGGCACCTAGCATACCAAGAACCATAGCTAAAATTAGCGACAGCAAGGCAACTTCGATTGTAAGCACCGCCCCTTTCAGGATCGAAGCTTCATATCCTTGTAAATCAAACATAATGAATTCCAACAGAACTGCGAAAAAGTTGGTAAGACAGGGAGAGGAGAACCTCTCCCTTAAGAAGTGACGCTAGAAATTACTGACCGTATACGTCGTAGTTGAAGTATTTAGCAGCGATATCTTGGTAGATGCCTTTCTCACGTAGTGAAAGGATTGCAGCATCTAATTGCTTAGTCAGATCTTTGTCTTGCTTACGTAGAGCAATACCAAAACCTTCACCGAACCACTTAGGATCTGTTAGTGATGGACCAACAAACTCGTAAGCTTCACCACCAGCTTTGTTTAGTACGCCTTCTTCTAGAGCAGATGCATCACCCAGTACAGCAGCAACACGACCGTTAGCTAGATCAAGGTAAGCTTCATCGAATGAACCGTAACGAACGATTTCTACTGTGTCACCGTAGTTGTCTGTTAGATATTTATCGTGAGTTGTTGCACGTTGAACCGCAATTTTTTGACCGCTTAGATCATCGAAGTTAAGACCTGCACCTTTTTTAGCAATGAACTTGTTTGGGATAAGTGCGTATTTGCCAGTGAAATCGATCTTTTTCTTACGCTCTTCCGTGATCGACATTGCCGCGATGATCGCATCATATTTACGAGCAAGTAGAGAAGGGATAATGCCATCCCAGTCTTGTGCAACGATCTTACACTTCACCTGCATTTCAGTACAAAGTGCGTTAGCCATATCGACATCGAAGCCTTTTAGTGAACCGTCAGCTTCTGTCCAGCTAAATGGAGGGTAAGCACCTTCAATACCGAAACGTACTGTTTTCCATTCTTTTGCTTGAGCTACGCCCGTTGCAGCAGTTGCAGCAAGTGCCGCGACTAATAACCACTTTTTCATATCCCTACTCCTGTGATTTAGGTTTTTATGTTTTGCTAATTTTAATATTGTGTTTGTTGTTACTTATTAACTTACTTGTTGTGTTTCATTGTTAACACTGTCGCCATTTACCTTAGCAACAGCATTTCAATTCTGATTAGTAAATCGATGAGATAAATTGTTGTAATCGCTCAGATTCAGGCTCAGTAAACAGTTTAGCTGGATCGCCCTGTTCTTCCACTAAGCCTTGATGCAGGAACATCACATGGTTTGATACGTCACGAGCAAAAGCCATTTCATGTGTTACCACAAGCATGGTTCTTCCTTCTTCTGCTAGATCACGCATTACACCAAGTACTTCCCCTACTAACTCAGGGTCAAGTGCTGATGTTGGTTCATCAAACAGCATCACCTCAGGATCAACCGCTAACGCTCGAGCAATTGCCGCACGTTGTTGTTGCCCACCTGATAAATGACCTGGGTAGTAATCTTTACGCTCATACAGGCCTACTTTTTTAAGTAGTAGTTCTGCATTTTCAATCGCTTGAGCTTTAGGTACACCTAAGACGTGAACAGGCGCTTCGATAACATTTTCGAGAACGGTCAGGTGAGACCAAAGATTGAAGCCTTGAAAAACCATCGCTAAGCGAGAACGGATTCGCTGTACTTGTTTTTCATTAGCAGGAACAGATACACCTTGGCGGTTGTTTTTCATTTGAATTAATTCGCCATTAACCCAAATTTCGCCTGCGGTTGGTGTCTCTAAAAGGTTGATACATCTAAGGAAAGTACTTTTACCCGACCCTGAAGATCCGATAATCGATACAACATCGCCTTTATGCGCAGAAAGTGAAATTCCTTTTAAAACTTCATTTTGACCAAACGTTTTGTGTAGATCCTTTATGTCCAGCGCTGGTACATCTTTCATGCGCTTTCTCTCCCAAGTTTGTGAAAATGCAAGGTACTCCGACCTTTTCATGCGATACAAACTAGCACCACACGAAAAAACATGCAACAAATTATTAACCTAATAAATTGGAATAAATAGCGATTCACTCTGACTTATTATGCAAAAGGTAGCGTTTTCACCTCAATTTAATGAATGAGTTCTATCAATAAGCTGTAATTACACCCCTTACATTGTTTAAATAAAGTTAACCAAAATGAGATTCTCGTAGCTTGATGTCTCACAAGAAAAACAGGTTTTGTGAACTTAGAAACATCGCGACCCACAAAATATAGCGCGAACATTCAGCACACCATCCTCACCATAATGCACAATTATTTTAAGGTTATTACATTGTAATGTATTTTACTCAGAGCGTGGGCAAGCGAGTAATAGTGAGATAACTCAGTAAACATAAAGCATTCAGCCAATGCCATAGCGGTAAAGGCTCGGAGAAGATAAGAAAACGTCAATTTGTGAAAACTAATTACACGATTCATCAATGGAAAGTTAATGAATCGCTGCGTTTTGTAGCTTTCTTTCACATACACTCATAAAGTGATCAAGATCAATCACCCTAAAGGGTAAGCTTGTTAGACTCCTCAGCAAAGAATAAGGCATTAAAAATGCCAAACATTTCTTTTAACTTAGCTGCATAAAGCACATCAAGACCGTGCAACATAATGTTAATGAGTTATAACTAAGAAATAACGCAATTACGCGAACTTATAGAATTCAATTTTAGAATTACTAACATAAAAATATGAGGAATCTATGTCAGACGTTGTGAACAATGCGAACTCTGAAGTAGAAGAGAAAAGCTATAAAGAGCTACACCGCCCTGCTTCTGAATTTGAGAGCCGCTCAGATTATCTAGATCATGAGCTTCAAATCATGAAGCCTCGCCGCTTCGGTTTAAACCTTCCTGGTCGTGACTTCCGCTTTGAACTTGAAGACCTTGTTCCTGCACTTGCTGGTACCATTGGTATCATCGCGATGTACTCAGCAGTAATGATGTCTTGGGCTGATGGCCTAACTCAAGCTTGGGATCACGTAAACTTAGGTAAAGAGTTTGCGATTGAAGTCGCTCGTGTAGAAATGCTTATCCCTGCACTGCTGTTCTGTATCCTTGCTTCTGGTTTCTTTAACCCTAAAGCAAACCTTGCCGGTAACCACGGCCCAATGATTCCTCTTATCGGTACCATTGCTTTAGCTGGTGCTCACCCTCTTGCATTGGCAATTCTTATTGGTGTCTTCGGTCTAATCCTAAGTTTCCTAAAAGGCGGCTCCAAGCTGGTTAACCTAACTTCGGAAGGTACCGCTGGTGGCTTGCTCATTTTCTTAGGCCTAACGGGCACCATGAGCCAAATTAACTCAATTCAAACATGGGCGGTTGGTCTTCAATCTTCTACTGTTGAAGCGGGCAGTATGGGTTACGTTGGTTTAATTGTTCTTGCTATTACTATTGCTATCTACGCTTTCTTAGCAAAAGTGAACAAGCGTTGGTTGGCTATCCCAGTGTGTGCATTCACAGGCCTTGCTATTGCATTAGTATTAGGCGCTGGCTTCGACATCGTATTCGAAACTGAAATGGGCATTCCAAACCTAAACCCAGTTTACTGGTGGGGTTCTACTTCTGAAGGTTGGATGCTTGGCTTGCCAAACGTCGAACACTTCATCGCTTCTCTACCATTCGCAATTCTTGCAGTAGCGATGTGGTCACCTGACTTCCTAGGTCACCGTATCTTCCAAGAGCTGAACTACCCTAAAAAGTCTGAAAAAGTTCTTATGGACGTAGATGACACAATGACTATGTGTTCTGTTCGTCAAATGGTGGGTACTGCGGTTGGTGGTGGTAACATCACTTCTTCTTGGGGTACTTACATGATCCCAGCAGCTATCGCGAAACGTCCAATTCCTGGCGGCGCAATCTTGCTTGGTTCTCTATGTATTATTGTTGCGATTCTTGGCTTCCCAATGGACGTTGCGGTATGGCCACCAGTGATGCGTGTCGCGCTACTTGTAGGTGTATCTCTACCTCTACTTGAAGCGGGTATGCAAATGGTTAAGGATTCAAAAGATTCTCAAGCGGCTGGTATCTGTATCTTCGGTTCTGCGGTTGTTAACCCAGTACTAGCATGGGCACTGACTATGCTTCTTGATAACAACGGCCTAATTGGTGATAAAGAGCGTGCGAAGCGTCTATCATTTGTAGACAAGATTGTTATCCCAGTTGGTGTTTTAGTTATCTGTCTAGTAGCAATGCTTGCAGTTGGTATGCTAGAAAGCCAATATGGTCTAAAAGCTTGGCTATAATGGTCGTTACTACACAAAAGTAGTAATCAGATTAAAAAAAAGTTTGGGTGGCAACCCCTGTCACTCAAATTTTTTCAACTTTTTTTGGCATTTATTGATTTAGTTTAAGGTTTGCAGGAATTTTTTAGCGTAGTCTTGAATTCATAGAGTAAAGACAACATATAAAAAGTAGTGACAATATATATAACCATATGACGCTTATATGCTCATATATATTGTTATTAATAAGAGTGTACTACCCTTACGAGGGGCGCTGGCTCAACAGTGTTAATGTACGTATTTTTTCTACTAAAAAGGTAGGTATGTCATGGCAGAGCAATTTGCTAAAGCTTGGGAAGATTTTGCTGCAGGTGAGTGGCAAAGCGAAGTAAACGTTCGTGATTTCATTCAAAAGAACTACACGCCGTATGAAGGCGACGAGTCTTTCCTAGTTTCTGAGGGTACTGAAGCAACTAACAAGCTTTGGTCTTCGGTAATGGAAGGTATCAAACAGGAAAACGCAACTAAAGCACCTGTAGATTTCGATACTTCTGTTATCTCTACCATTACTGCTCACGATGCAGGTTACATTGAGAAAGATCTTGAGACTATCGTTGGTCTACAAACTGAGAAGCCACTAAAACGTGCAATCATCCCTAACGGTGGTGTACGTATGGTTGAAGGTTCTTGTAAAGCATACGGTGAAACTCTTGACCCAATGGTTTCAAAAATCTACTCAGAATACCGCAAAACACACAATGCTGGCGTTTTCGATATCTACACTCCTGATATCCTAAAATGTCGTAAGTCTGGTGTTCTGACTGGTCTTCCTGATGCATACGGCCGTGGTCGTATCATTGGTGACTACCGTCGTGTTGCACTTTACGGTATTGATTTCCTAATGAAAGACAAAGCTGCTCAATTCGCTTCTCTACAAGAGCGTTTCGAGAACGGCGAAGATCTTTCTGCAACAATGCAATTGCGTGAAGAGATCTCTGAGCAACATCGTGCTCTAGGTCAAATCAAGCAAATGGCTGAGAAATACGGTTTCGATATCTCTGAGCCAGCTCAAACTGCTCAAGAAGCTATCCAGTGGACTTACTTCGGCTACCTAGCTGCTGTTAAATCTCAAAACGGTGCTGCAATGTCTCTAGGTCGTACTTCGACTTTCCTAGACATCTACATCGAGCGTGATATCGCTGCTGGCAAAATCACAGAAGACCAAGCACAAGAAATGATCGACCACTTCGTAATGAAGCTGCGTATGGTTCGTTTCCTACGTACTCCTGAGTACGATGAGCTATTCTCTGGCGACCCAATCTGGGCAACAGAATCTATGGGTGGTATGGGTATCGACGGTCGTACGCTAGTAACGCGTTCGAACTTCCGTTTCCTAAACTCTCTATACACTATGGGGCCTTCTCCAGAGCCAAACATCACTGTTCTTTGGTCTGAGCAACTACCTGACGGCTTCAAGCGTTTCTGTGCGAAGGTATCTATCGATACTTCTTCTATCCAGTACGAAAATGATGACCTAATGCGTCCTGACCTTGAGTCTGATGATTACGCTATCGCTTGTTGTGTATCTCCAATGATCGTTGGTAAGCAAATGCAGTTCTTCGGTGCTCGTGCTAACCTTGCGAAAACAATGCTTTACGCAATCAACGGCGGTGTGGACGAAAAACTTAAGATGCAAGTTGGTCCTAAAGAAGCTCCAATGACTGACGCTGTTCTTGATTACGATAAAGTAATGGACCGTCTAGATCACTTCATGGACTGGTTAGCTAAGCAATACGTGACTGCACTAAACAGCATTCACTACATGCACGACAAGTACAGCTACGAAGCTTCTCTAATGGCTCTTCATGACCGTGACGTTCGTCGTACTATGGCTTGTGGTATTGCTGGTCTATCTGTTGCAGCTGACTCACTGTCTGCAATCAAATTCGCGACTGTTAAACCAATCCGCGACGAAGATGGCATCGCAACTGACTTCGAAATCGAAGGCGATTACCCTAAATACGGTAACAACGACTCTCGTGTAGATGACATTGCTTGTGAACTAGTTTCTACGTTCATGAACAAGATCCGTAAGCTTAAGACTTACCGTGATTCAATCCCTACACAGTCAGTTCTTACTATCACGTCTAACGTGGTTTACGGTAAGAAAACAGGTAACACTCCAGACGGTCGTCGTGCTGGCGCTCCTTTCGCTCCTGGTGCTAACCCAATGCACGGTCGTGATGAGAAAGGCGCAGTAGCTTCACTAACGTCTGTAGGTAAACTACCGTTTGCTGATGCACAAGATGGTATCTCTTACACGTTCTCTATCGTGCCAAACGCACTAGGTAAAGAACAAGACAGCCAACGTGCTAACCTTGCAGGCCTAATGGATGGTTACTTCCACCACGAAGCTGGCATTGAAGGTGGTCAACACCTTAACGTTAACGTTCTTAACCGCGAAACTCTTGAAGACGCAGTTAAGCACCCTGAGAAGTACCCTCAGCTAACAATCCGTGTATCTGGTTACGCTGTTCGCTTTAACTCTCTAACTGCAGAGCAACAAGCTGACGTAATCGCACGTACATTTACTGAGTCTCTATAAGCTCACTGCTTAATAGACAGTAAATAATATTAGCCTCGCCAATGTGCGGGGCTTTTTTATATCCGTTGTAAATCGCACAAGCTTAACCCATCCCTCGAAGTGTTAGATTGAGCAAAAAAGCACCCTGCCATTCACTTTTTTTCCACAAATCCTGTCAAATTACGGTAATATCTCGGTTCATAATTTAAGAGTAACTGCTCCATGAAATACCTGCGTTGTTTACCCCTGATTCTCCTTTCTTTTTCATCTTTGGCATCTGATCGTTCTACGTTAACTTTCGCTTTAGATAACGATGGTATTTTTGGTGTCGACCAAGACTATACCAACGGCTTATTTCTGGGTTACACATCATCAAGTATTACACCATACAACTGGGTAAAACCACTGAGCCTTTCTTACTGGGGCGCAAGCTCTCTAGATAAGTGGGAAATCACCATTGGCCACAAAATGTATACGCCTTCAGATATTGAATTGGAAACACCATCTGCCAATGATCGCCCGTATGCAGGTTACCTACACACCGAATTCAACTACATCAGCTTAAATCCACAACAAGCTCAGCGTTTTAACATCACGTTTGGTACGACTGGTGAGCGTGCACTTTCAGAAGATGCTCAAAAGCTGGTTCACTCAATCACAAAATCAGATGAGCCTATGGGCTGGGAATATCAAGTTGATGATGAGTGGGCGGGAAGCGTTGGCTACCTAAGCCATTTCAACTTAATGCGTAATCAAGCTCTAGCGAATACTGACTACGAAATCTCTAACGTTTCAGAAATCAACGTGGGTAACTTTAGAAGTGATATCTCGACTGGTTTTATGTTCCGTTGGGGTACTGACTTGGGCGGTAACTTTGGTGCAGCCAACATCACCACAGAAAACCCATTCAAACCTGGCATGATCGGCGCATCAAACGCTGGTTGGTTTACCTATGCAGGCCTTGAAGGTCGTTACCGATTCAACGACCTAACAATTGAAGGCGATCGCTCAGGTGTTGATGAGTACGCTCATAAAAACAACGAAGATCCCGCTATCTACGATGTGACTTTAGAGAATATTCAAGCGACTGCTGTATTGGGTGTCGCTTGGTATAACCGATACGTTGGTGCCTCTTTCGCACTAACAGCAAAAACACCAGATTACGAAGAAGCAAAAGAGTCAGTGTACACCACTGGCGGTATCACAATGTTTGCTTTCTTCTAGCCACCAGTAAGAGCTTTCGTCCTTTACTTTCCAAGTTTAATAAAGGCAATCATCTTAACGGGTGATTGCCTTTATTTTTAAAGACCTCGTTACCATTTGACCCTATTTTATGTACCGTTTTTGTAATAAAATAAAGGGTATAAATTCCTCTACGAGAATAGCTCATGTCTACAACTGGTCGCATTCACTCATTCGAATCTTGTGGTACTGTCGATGGCCCTGGTATCCGCTTTATTGTGTTTCTTCAAGGCTGCTTAATGCGTTGTATGTACTGTCATAACCGTGATACATGGGATCTTCATGACGGAAAGGAAGTAACGGTCGAAGAGATCATCAACGAAGCAAAATCATACCGTCATTTTATGAAAGCATCGGGCGGTGGTATCACCTGTTCTGGTGGTGAAGCGATGCTACAACCTGAGTTTGTTCGTGACTTTTTCCGCGCAGCTCAAGCTGAAGGCATTCACACTTGTCTTGATACTAATGGCTACATTCGTAAGCACACTGAAGTGGTCGATGAAGTACTAGAAGCCTCTGATCTAGTAATGCTAGATCTTAAACACATGCGAGATGAAATTCACCACGATTTCATTGGAGTATCAAACCGACGTACTCTGGATTTTGCGCGCTACTTGCACAAAATCGGTAAGAAAACTTGGATTCGCTATGTGATTGTTCCTGGCTACACCGATACGCCTGAAGATGCTCATCTTCTAGGTGAATTCATCAAAGATATGGATAACATCGAGAAAGTAGAACTGCTTCCGTACCACAAGCTTGGTGCTCATAAATGGGAAGCGCTTGGTTTTGACTACCCGCTTGAAGGAACAAACCCACCAAGCAAAGAAAAAATGGACGAGATTGTTGAGGTTCTAAGCCAGTACCATTCAAACGTAAAATACTAATCTAGACTTACGTCCATAGCGATTTCAAACGCCTCAATTTCGATTGGGGCGTTTTCTTTTCGAGCCAAACAACCCTTTCACTTTTCTTTACAACTTTTGTTTATCAATTCAAAAAATCATATTAAATCCGTGTTGAGATCATGTTTCCACTCGTAGGAATGCTGTTACTCTTACTGCAACAAAAGAATACAACATTTAGTTTTTTAGTGAGGCTCCTCCCATGGAAATGACCAATGCTCAGCGTCTAATTCTATCAAATCAATACTACCTAATGTCTCAAATGGATCCTGAGAACTCCGCTAAATATCAACGCCTACAAACGATTGTAGAACGCGGTTACGAACTCCAAATGCGTGAGCTTAACAAAGAGTTTGGTTGTTTGACTGAAGCAGAATGTCGCGAAATTATCGACATCATGGAGATGTATCATGCAATGCAAGAGTCAAACAAAATGCTTGCAGAGCAAGAACGTGCTGAAGTAGACCAACGTCGCCTACAGTTCTTAGGTTTTGATATCGCTTCTGAAGCACAGATCGTACATTACGTGCGTTTCCTTGTAGATTCTGAAGGTCTTTACCCTCAGTTCGACAAAGCGGATCACCACTTCAATAGCCAAATGCCAATGCTAGACAAATACCGTCGCATGCTAACAACATGGCGCAACTGCCCTCGTCAGTACCACCTATGTGCGACAGAGCTATCTCAAATCTTCAGTGCTTAATGCATCAAAAGATAAGCCTCAGCTGGCTTAAAAAATTTCAAAAAAGGGTTACTCATCACGAGTAACCCTTTTTTAATATTCGTATACAAAGAGAAAACCAAAGTAACTAGAAAACGTAAGCAACACCGACGTTTGCAGCCATGTTGATACCACTTTCAAGTATTGGGCTGTTCTCAATATTCCCTTCTAGATTGGTATAACGAACGCCACCCGTCACTCGGATATTTGGCGTCACATGCAAGTAACCACCTAAACCAATAAAGTACTGGCCATCCCAGTCTGCGTCGAATTCATTGAGGTTTGTTCTTGCCGCTTCAGCTGAACTCACACCATATAAGTGATTGTTCAAACGCTCACTGTTATAGGCGTAACCAATAGAAGGAGTAATCGCCCAACCATTTCGGCGAATAGGTAGGCGCCATGCCGCTTCTGCGTAAATACCGTTATGCTTAAAACCTAAGTCCGAACCTGCTGTCGCTTCAAACATCCCAACCAGAGTAATCACTTGATAACTGATACCACCCAATACAGAGGCATCACGTTCATCCAACTTTTGAATATCAACGTTATCAGAGTCACCCGGCTTTAATGCTCTTGAATCATAAACGGCTCGAAACACAATATTTTGCGGTGAACCTGCAGGTAATAAGCGATAGCCTGCACTGAAACCACGCATAAAGAAGTGCTCACCTTCATAACCAATCATAGGGATCACGGCACGGTTTGACGGAGTGTCTTTGTAAACAGCAGGAGAATAAGAGGCAGCAACGCCGAGTGACCACTGCGAGATTTTTGCATGTGTTGCTGTCGAAGCCAGTAACGCAGCACTGATAGCCACTATTTTTAACCCATTGTTCTTCACTACATCTACCTATTTATTGAGCAATTTTTGATAACGCCGCGCATTATATGGTACTTCGTTCCGGAAAATCAATAGAGCCCAGTTATACATCTAATACACATAAATCCAGTGTGAGTATTATTAAGCGACCTAAAATCACAAAACAAACGGCTAGATCCCCTCGAATGTAAAATAATTTGATTCTACACGCCTCAAGTTGCCTATTGAGCTCGCTACGTTTTTCACACACAAAATTGTAAATAAATACATAATTGTTAAGCAAAATTGTCGAAGCGGGTCTAACCTTAAAATGTAGGGAGAGCCTATTTTTCAATCGCTCGTCAGTTTTGACTGGTTAACAAGGGGAATGTGACTATGAGTATTTTTGACCACTATCAATCACGTTATGAAGCAGCCAAGGAAGAAGAGCTGACATTGCAAGAGTTCTTAGCGCTGTGTAAAGACGATAAAAGTGCTTACGCGAATGCTGCCGAGCGCTTATTACTAGCCATTGGCGAACCTGAGGTCATTGACACCGCTCAAGACCCTCAACTGAGTCGTATTTTCTCGAACCGTGTCATCTCACGCTACAGCGAATTTAAAGATTTCTACGGCATGGAAGATGCGATTGAACAGATTGTGTCTTACTTAAAACATGCAGCACAAGGTTTAGAAGAACGCAAACAAATCCTTTACCTACTTGGCCCTGTGGGCGGTGGTAAATCTTCTCTTGCTGAAAAACTCAAAGCCCTGATGCAGAAACTACCAATCTATGTATTGTCTGCTGACGGTGAACGAAGCCCAGTAAACGATCACCCATTCTGTCTATTCGATGTCAACGAAGACGGTGACTTATTGAAGAACGAATATGGCATTGAGAAACGCTATCTTCGCTCAATTATGTCTCCGTGGGCTGCAAAACGTCTGCACGATTTTGGCGGTGATATTTCCAAATTCAAAGTCATCAAACTACGCCCTTCTATTCTCGATCAAGTTGCGATCGCTAAAACAGAGCCTGGTGATGAAAACAACCAAGATATTTCGTCTCTGGTTGGTAAAGTGGATATTCGTAAACTTGAGCACTTCTCTCAAGATGATCCTGATGCCTACAGCTACTCTGGTGCGCTATGTAAAGCCAACCAAGGTGTGATGGAATTCGTGGAGATGTTTAAAGCGCCAATCAAGGTATTACACCCACTACTAACGGCAACACAAGAAGGTAACTTCAACGGTACCGAAGGGCTTTCTGCACTGCCATTTGACGGTATGATTCTGGCTCACTCGAACGAATCTGAGTGGCAGACCTTCCGTAACAACAAAAACAACGAAGCCTTCCTTGACCGTGTGTACATTGTAAAAGTCCCTTACTGTCTACGAGTCTCTGAAGAAGTTAAGATCTATAAGAAGCTGCTTGAACACAGTGAGCTATCCAAAGCCCCTTGTTCACCAAGCACGCTCGACCTTCTATCGCAATTCAGCATCCTATCGAGACTGAAAGAGCCTGAAAACTCTTCTCTGTTCTCAAAAATGCGGGTTTACGATGGTGAGACTCTAAAAGACACAGATCCAAAAGCGAAGAGCTACCAAGAGTACCGAGACTATGCTGGCGTTGACGAAGGTATGTCTGGGCTATCAACACGTTTCGCCTTTAAGATCCTGTCTCGCGTGTTTAACTTCGACCAAGCCGAAGTGGCCGCTAACCCAGTGCACCTGTTCTACGTTATTGAGCAACAAATCGAACGTGAGCAGTTCCCTCAAGAAACCGCCGAGAAGTATCTAGAGTTCTTGAAAGGATACCTAGTACCACGCTACGTAGAGTTCATCGGTAAAGAGATTCAAACCGCTTACCTAGAGTCTTACTCTGAGTACGGTCAAAATATCTTCGACCGCTACGTGACCTACGCAGACTTCTGGATTCAAGACCAAGAGTACCGCGATCCAGAAACAGGCCAGCTATTTGACCGCGCTTCTCTGAATGGTGAACTTGAGAAAATAGAGAAAACAGCCGGTATCAGCAACCCTAAAGACTTCCGAAATGAGATTGTGAACTTTGTGCTTCGTGCCAAAGCCAACAATAACGGTCAAAACCCTGTGTGGACGAGCTACGAGAAACTGCGCACTGTGATTGAGAAGAAAATGTTCTCTAACACAGAAGAGCTACTTCCTGTTATCTCATTCAACGCTAAGACCTCAACGGATGATCAGAAAAAACACGACGACTTCGTTGCTCGTATGATGGAAAAAGGCTACACCGAGAAACAAGTGAGACTGCTATCCGAGTGGTACCTAAGAGTTCGTAAATCCTCATAACCAAACTGTATTGAGCTGCTTAAGTGAGCAGCTCGTACAAAGCAATAACTCTTATATCCTAATAACTCTTATACCCTAATAAAAAGTAGGATCGTGACATCAGCTGAGAGGGAGTTCTTATGGCACAATTTATCGATCGGAGGCTCAATGGCAAGAATAAGAGTGCTGTGAATAGACAGCGTTTCTTACGACGCCATAAAGAGCAAATCAAAGAATCTGTGGCCGATGCAGTTAACCGACGCTCAATCACCAATACTGAAACTGGTGAAGACGTCACTATTCCCCATAAAGACATCAAAGAGCCAAGCTTTCACCAAGGTCAAGGCGGCGTAAGAGAACGCGTTCACCCAGGTAATGACCAGTTCATCACTGGCGATAAAATCGAACGTCCCAAAGGGGGCGGGCAAGGTGGTGGCTCAGGCCAAGGTGACGCAAGCCCTGATGGCGAAGGCCAAGATGAATTTACCTTCCAAATTTCAAAAGATGAGTATCTTGATATTCTCTTTGAAGATTTAGCTCTACCTAATCTAGAGAAGAATCAGGTCAATAAAATCACCGAATGGAAAACACACCGCTCTGGTTATCAAAGCGCGGGGATTCCATCCAACATCGCTATCGTTCGTTCACTTCAGCAATCTCTAGCTCGTAGAACCGCGATGACAGCAGGTAAAAAGCGCGAGCTTCACCTACTGATGGAGCAACTTGACCAAGTTAAAATGACGGAACCGGCACAACCCTTCGAAGAGAGTCGCTTAAAAGAAGAGATTGCCGAGCTACGCAAAAAAATTGAAAACGTTCCATTCATTGATACCTTCGACTTACGTTTTAAAAACTATGAGAAGCGCCCTATTCCATCTAGCCAAGCCGTGATGTTCTGTTTGATGGATGTGTCCGGATCTATGGATCAAGCCACCAAGGACATTGCAAAACGCTTCTACGTACTGCTTTACTTATTCCTCAATCGCACCTATGAGAATGTCGATGTGGTGTTTATTCGTCACCATACTCAGGCAAAAGAAGTCGACGAGCATGAATTCTTCTACTCGCAAGAGACCGGCGGCACCATCGTTTCTAGTGCATTGAAACTAATGAAAGAAATTGTTGCAGATCGCTACCCAGCTAACGAGTGGAACATCTATGCGGCACAAGCTTCTGATGGCGATAACTGGGCTGATGACTCGCCTCGTTGTAAAGAGCTATTGGTGAATACGCTTCTGCCAACTTGTCAGTATTACTCTTACATCGAAATCACACGCCGCTCTCACCAAACGCTTTGGCACGAGTATGAGAAGTTAGAAGCAAGCTTCGACAACTTCGCAATGAAAAACATTAAAACGGTGGATGATATTTTTCCTGTGTTTAGAGAACTGTTCCAGAAAGAGACAGCGTAAGGGAGTTTGCCATGACAGCGAAATCAAACGTTGCAGAGAAAGACAAAGCTGCAAAAAAGAAAAACAACAAGATGCTGCCTGATGGTCCAGATTGGACATTCAATCTCTTGGAACAATATCACGTCGAAATTAAGCGTGTGGCGCAGCATTACCGTTTAGATACTTACCAGAACCAAATTGAAGTGATCACTTCAGAGCAGATGATGGATGCATACTCAAGCATTGGTATGCCTATCAATTACAACCACTGGTCATTTGGTAAGAAATTCATTCAAACCGAGCAAAACTATAAGCATGGTCAGATGGGCTTGGCATACGAAATTGTGATCAATTCAGACCCTTGTATCGCTTATCTGATGGAAGAGAACACGGTCACGATGCAGGCACTGGTAATGGCACACGCTTGTTACGGCCACAACTCTTTCTTTAAAGGCAACTACCTGTTCCAGACCTGGACAGACGCTAGTTCTATCATCGATTACTTACTGTTCGCTAAGAAGTACATCAGTGGTTGTGAAGAGAAGTATGGCGTCGCTGAGGTCGAGCAACTCCTTGATTCTTGCCATGCATTAATGAATTACGGCGTAGACCGATACAAACGTCCTGAGAAGATTTCCATTGCCGAAGAAACCGCAAGGCAGGAAGAGCGAGAGGCTTATCTGCAATCTCAAGTCAACGAGCTATGGAGAACTGTGCCAAAAAATCAAGACAAGGAAAAAGAGACCAAAGTCCGCTTTCCTAGCGAACCTCAAGAGAACATTCTCTACTTTATCGAGAAGAATGCACCACTACTTGAACCTTGGCAGCGTGAGTGTGTTCGTATTGTTCGCAAGGTGAGCCAATACTTCTATCCTCAGAAACAAACACAAGTGATGAATGAAGGTTGGGCTACCTTCTGGCACTACACCATTCTCAACCACCTTTACGACGAAGGTTTGGTGAGTGACAAGTTCATCTTAGAGTTCCTGCACAGCCATACTAGTGTGGTCGCACAACCTGCTTACAATAGCCCTTACTTCAGCGGGATAAACCCTTACGCACTCGGCTTCGCGATGTTTAGAGACATACGACGCATCTGTGAAGAGCCAACCGATGAAGACCGAGAGTGGTTCCCAGACCTGGCCGGAAGTGATTGGTTAGAAGCGGTGCATTTTGCGATGCACAATTTCAAAGATGAGAGCTTTATCAGCCAATACCTTTCTCCAAAGATCATTCGAGACTTTAAGCTGTTCTCAGTGCTCGACGACGACCGTAAAAACACCATTGAGGTAAGTGCTATTCATGATGACCCGGGCTATCGCCTGATTCGTGAAAAGCTTGCGGCTCAATACAACCTAAGTAATCTTGAACCTAATATTCAGGTGTTTAACGTCGATGTTCGTGGTGATCGTTCAATGACACTACAGTATGTGCCTCATGACCGTATCCCGCTTGACAAAGGCTACGATGAAGTGATGAAGCATCTCTATCGCTTATGGGGCTTTGATGTGATTTTGGAAGAACTCAAAGACACTGGACACAGAGAGATTCTGACGACTTGCCCAAAACGTAATGATTATGGAGCCAAGATTTAATATCAATCACAGTAAATAAATGATTGGTATAAAACTCCGCTCCCCCTACAACATAGTGGTCACCCGCTCGGAAGTGGAGCAATAAAAAAGCGCATAAGTCTGATGACTTATGCGCTTTCTTTTTAAAGCTCAAACGTCTGTAAATGAACGTAAGGCACTCAGCTTAGAACTAGAACTCAATAAGCTTAAACAATCGGTTTTTGACCGCGTTCAATCAGCTTCATCAGCACGCTGTCGGCAGATTTACCTGCCACGCCTGCGAGCTTGTCTGACAGCTTTTTCTTCTGTACATAGTGAATCGCTAGCACTGTCTTGTCTTTGCATGCTTCAACAACTAAATCATCAGAAGTGCGGAGCTCATCCACCAGCCCAAGTTCATGAGCTTGCGTACCAAACCAGTGTTCACCCGTCGCCACTTTATCAAGATCAAGTGCTGGACGATGGTCGCGAATGAAGTCTTTGAATAGACCATGTGTCTCTTCTAGCTCTTCTTTAAACTTCTCACGTGCTTTATCGCTGTTCTCACCAAACATAGTCAGTGTGCGCTTGTACTCACCTGCTGTTAGCTGTTCAAACTCAATATCATGCTTCTTAAGCAGTTTGTTAAAGTTTGGCAGTTGAGCGATCACACCAATAGAGCCAACGATAGCGAAAGGCGCTGACACAATTTTGTCTGCAATACATGCCATCATGTAACCGCCGCTTGCCGCCACTTTGTCTACCGAGATAGTCAGAGGCAGACCTGCTGCTTTGATACGATCAAGTTGAGAAGACGCCAAACCATAGCCGTGAACCATGCCACCGCCAGATTCAAGTTTAAGTAATACTTCATCGCCTTCACGAGCAACAGCCAGAACCGCCGTTACCTCTTCACGTAATGAAGCCACTTCTTTCGCATCAATGCTGCCGTTAAAATCAAGAACGAATAGATGTGGTTCACGCTTGCTATCAAGCTCACCCTCTTTCGCAGCTTTCTTCACTTCTTTACCGCGTGATTTTACTTTCTCTTTTTCCGCTTTCTTTTCTGCTTTATCACGGGCTTTGATGAAAGCATCATCGTGTAGATGGTGCTCTAGTTGTTCAATCGTCTGTTTATGGTGTTCAGATAGGTTCGTGATTTCCAGCTCACCTTTAATTGCGTTTGATTTCCCACCCACAGATTTAGCAATCACTAAAATTGCGATGATGGCGATTACAACGGTCGCAATCTTGGCTAAAAACAAGCCGTAGTCCAACAAAAATTCCAATGTCATATCCCCTATTGTATGAATTAGTGTATTGTAACCATCTTGTCACGATTACCAAGAATTTCTCATCATTCCTGCGGTTATCTGTGTGATTAAACATCAATGGAATGACGAACATAATAAAAGAAAGAAGGATAAGCACAGTGGATTACCCAATCTCTACAGATGCCCTCAAAGATAAAGTAATTTTGGTTACAGGTGCCGGTGCTGGCATTGGTCGCCAAGCAGCACTAAGCTTCGCTCAACATGGTGCAACTGTCATTCTGTTAGGCCGCAATGTTAAAAACCTTGAATTCATTTACGATGAAATCGAAAGTGCTGGTTACCCACAGCCTGCGATCATCCCATTGGATCTAAAAGGCGCGACAAAGCAGAACTACATTGATATGGCTGAAACCATTGAGTCACAGTTCGGTCGTTTAGATGGCCTACTTCATAACGCTGGCGTTCTCGGTACTCTGAGCCCGTTTGAGCAGATTGATGAAGAAACCTTTGATGATGTTATGCAGATCAATGTGAAGTCTGAGTTCTTGATGACTCAAGCACTACTGCCTGCACTTAAGAAAGCAGAAGCGGGTCGTATCGTATTTACCTCTTCAACGGTTGGTCACTCTGGCCGTGCATTCTGGGGCACTTACGCAATTTCTAAGTTTGCTACCGAAGGTATGATGCAAATCCTAGCGGACGAGCTTGAAGACACAAATATCCGTGTTAACGCAATCAACCCAGGTGGCACTCAAACACGTATGCGTGCAAAAGCGTACCCTGGAGAAGATGCGAATAAGCTAAAAACGCCACTCGACATCATACCGCTGTACCTACACTTAATGAACCCAAGTGTGACGGACATTAATGGCCAATGTATCGATGCTCAACCTAAGTAGTTGATATTATAACCAATCGTAAAAAGTCGCTTTAATAGCGGCTTTTTTTGTATCTAAATCAAGCACCTAAAACTTAGTTCCTCTGATTTTCATCATTTTGCTTTGCATCTTTTTCATTGTTAAATATACTGTATAAATATACAGGTATTTAATTATGCATGAACTCATAAAAAACTTACAAGACCGCCAGCTAATCTGGAAAGGGCTACAATCAACAACGCTAGGAAGTACCACTTCTACAGGCTATCCGCAATTGGATAAACAGCTTGATGGTGGCTTTCCGACACACGGCGTTATTGAAGTTGAATCACAGCAAGGGATCGGTGAACTTCGCCTTCTTACGCCCTATTTAGCTCAGAAAAACTCGCAAAAACTGGCCATATTCATTAACCCGCCAGGGAAGATTTGTGCCGAGTTTTTTAGCAGCCAAGGCATTGAATTAGAGAACATTCTCATTATCCAGCCGCAACGCGAACTCGATGCGTTGTGGGCGGCTGAGCAGTGCCTCAAAAGCGGCGCTTGTCACTCTGTATTGCTATGGGGAGCCGATCTAGAAATCCACCAAACCAAGCGCTTACAAGCAGCCAGTGAAACCGGTAAGTGCCTGCAGTTTCACTTTAAAGCCACCAGCCATAATCAACTATCCCTACCCGTTTCTTTGAGCATGAAGCTGTCTTCTCACGCCCAAGGATTGAAGGTAGAGGTAACAAAAAGAAAAGGCAGTTGGTCATATGGCAGCTTTATTCTAGACATGACACACAACTGGCCGTTACTCACAGAGAAAGTCGTTTATGAAGACAGTTCAGACCGCACTTTGTCTGGTAACACTGTGCTGGCTTTTCCTATTGCGAAGCAAGGCTAGCGTATGTTGTGGCTTTATATTCACTTTCCATCTCTGCAGCTGGATACCTTGTTTAACTCTAATGAATTGGGTTCGAGCGAAGACTCACGCGAACAACCTATTATCATCGTGGATGAAAAAGATCATCGTGTGCTGCAAGCTAATCCAGCTGCGCTGCAATCGGGAATTTCGCTTGGTATGGGCTTAGGCTCTGCGGCGGCGCTGTGTCACAATTTACACGTCCACCCTTACAGTATTGAACTGGAGAAAAGTAAGCTCAAAGAGATCGCTCAATGGGCTTATCTAGTCACTTCCGACATGGCACTATTGCCACCTAATGGTTTATTGATTAAAGCCTCTAACATGCTGTCACTTTACGACGGGTTAGATAACTACTGGCATGAACTCAAAAACCATATTGCAGCCCTCAACATTAAGTTCAGTTTTGCCACAGGTTACTCGCCGCTTGCTGCGACCCTTTTGGGTAAGCAAGCGATCAACCAAGCAACAAACAATGTTGAGCAAATGAAAGCTTGGGTCAATCAGCAAGCATTGAGTTCCAGTGAACTACCGACCAAGCAAGTTGAACGCCTGAACCGTGTCGGTATCAATATCGTTGAAGACCTATTAAAGCTGCCTTTGCAAGAGGTCGCGCGTCGCTTTGACATCGACTTGGTCAATTATGTTGGTCGTCTTAATGGACAGTTCAAGCACCCGATTGATTTTTATCACCCGCCAGAGAATTTCCAACAATATCTGGAGCTGTTGTTTGATATTGAAAATATTCTGTTCATTGAAAAGCCGTTACTGAAATTACTAAATCAACTCGAGTGTTTTTTGAAGCTACGCGACCGAGTGGCTTTCGAGTTAACACTGACTTTGCACCTAAGAGATAAAGACGACCACCCTGTCTCTTTTTATTCGGCACAAGGTGATTACCTTGCTGGAAAATGGGCGAACCTTACCCATCTAACTTTAGAATCACTAAAGCTCACAGCGCCGGTTCAAGGGCTCACTCTCTCGTTAACTCGTCATGGTGAGCCTCAAATGGCCTACCATGATCTTTTTGATGGCAATACCGGAACACTTGCTGCGCTAGACCTGCTTTCACTGTTACAAGCGAAGCTTGGGCAGGCCAGTATTCAAACACCGAAAATACAGCATGACCCAAGGCCAGAAAAAGCCAATCAGTACTCGATCCCAACACTGAGTAAATCTGTGTCAAAGAGTAAAACTCCCTCAGAGTGCGAGCAACAAACCACAGATCTCAGCGTCAATCAACAACGACTCAGGCCCAGTATTTTGCTGCCGGAGCCCGAAGCACTAACCGAAAGCGTCACTTTATCTCAAGGCCCTGAACGCATTGTTTCTGGCTGGTGGGATGGCGAGAAAATCGTTCGTGACTACTTTATTGCTCACAGTGAGAACGGTCGATGGCTATGGGTATACAGAACACCCGATAAACAGTGGTTCTTGCACGGTTTGTTCAGTTAGTAAGGCAGTTTGGTAAGCCGTTCTTACCACTTGTTCCATTTAAACGCCCCTTTTTCAATCATGTTTACTCACAATGATTAAGTGAGATTACGTTATGTCTCAGCAATACTCAGAACTTTTCTGCCAAAGTAATTACTCCTTTCTTGAGGGAGCTTCGCACGCGGAAGAGCTGGTTTTACAAGCCGACTTTTTACGTTACAAAGCACTCGCGGTCACTGATGAGTGCTCGGTCGCGGGTATCGTTAAGGTTCACTCTGCAATCAAGCAACACAAACTGTCGCTCAAGCAGATTGTCGGAAGCATGTTTTGGTTAAATGAAGAGTGCCAAGTTGTCTTGTTATGTCCAAATAGACAAGCCTATGCCGAACTGTGCCGTATTATTACCAACGCTAGACGTCGTAGCAGCAAGGGACATTATCAGCTCTCTGAGTGGGATATCATGTCGGCTAAGCACTGCTTCATCCTGTGGTTGCCTCAACAAAAAAATGAAGACGCACATTGGGGACAGTGGCTTTCTCAGCACCACTCAGGTCGGTTATGGATTGGCTTACAACGACACCTGAAACAGACCGATCAACAGTACATTGATTACTGCGTTGTTCTGTCACAACATCACCAACTGCCTATTACAGCTTGCGGTGGCGTGTTGATGCACAATGCTAACCGCCTGCCCTTACAGCACTCACTCACTGCGATTAAATACCAAAAGCCAATAACCGAAGTGGGAAGCCATCTGTTGGCGAATGCCGAGCGCTGTTTACGAAGCATCAATAAGCTCTCTCATATATTCAAAGCTGAGTGGCTGGAAGAGAGCAACCGAATTTCTGAGCTGTGTGAATTTGATTTAGGTAGCCTACGCTACGAATACCCAAGTGAACTGATTCCTCAGGGTGAGACACCCATGAGTTATCTGCGCATGTTGGTCGAGAAAGGGAAACAGGCTCGCTTTCCACAAGGTGTGCCTAATGACATTCAACAAATCATAGATAAAGAACTCGGGCTGATTGGTGAGCTTGACTACCCTTTCTTCTTTCTCACCATTCACGACATCGTCATGTTTGCCAAAAGCCAAGGCATTCTTTATCAAGGTCGAGGTTCAGCGGCCAATTCTGTAGTCTGTTACTGCCTAGAAATCACCTCTGTTGACCCAAGGCAGATCTCAGTACTGTTCGAACGCTTCATCAGTAAAGAGCGTGATGAGCCGCCTGATATTGATGTCGATTTTGAACACGAACGCCGTGAAGAAGTCATCCAATACATCTACCAGAAATACGGCAGAGAACGGGCTGCACTTGCTGCAACTGTCATCTCTTATCGCTTCAAAAGTGCGGTCAGAGATGTCGGTAAAGCATTGGGACTACAAGAAACTCAGCTCGACTACTTCATCAAGAATACCAATCGCAGGGACAAAAACCTAGGTTGGCAAGCTCAGTTAACTCAATTGGGGCTACAACCTGATTCTTTGAAAGGGCAACAGTTTATCCACTTAGTCAATGAGATCATCGGCTTCCCACGTCATCTGTCTCAGCATGTGGGCGGCTTTGTGATCTCTTCTGGGCCCTTGTATGAATTGGTTCCTGTCGAGAACGCTGCTATGCACGATCGCACCATTATTCAATGGGATAAAGATGATCTTGAAACCTTGAGGCTACTAAAAGTGGATGTGCTCGCGTTGGGTATGCTGTCTGCGATTCGTAAATGTTTCGACCTGATCAAACGCATTCACGGGCGATCACTGACTATTGCTGAGATCACTCGCCTTAAAGACGACCCTCAGGTTTACGGCATGATTCAGCGAGCAGACACGGTCGGGATATTCCAAATTGAGTCTCGCGCGCAAATGAGCATGCTGCCAAGGCTTAAACCGAGAACTTATTACGACTTGGTGATTCAAATCGCTATCGTACGCCCAGGTCCTATTCAGGGCGATATGGTGCATCCATTTCTCAAGCGTCGAGATGGCATTGAGCCAATCAGTTATCCATCTAAAGACGTGGAATCAGTACTGTCGCGCACCTTAGGTGTACCTATCTTCCAAGAGCAAGTGATTAAACTCGCGATGGTGGCTGCAGGGTTCACTGGTGGTGAAGCAGATCAACTCAGACGCGCAATGGCCGCTTGGAAGAAAAATGGCAACGTCTTTAAGTTTAAAAACAAACTCATCGAGGGAATGCAAAAGCGCGGCTATGAGACAGAGTTTGCCGAACAGATCTTTAAACAGATATGCGGCTTCGGCGAGTACGGATTTCCGGAAAGCCACTCGGCTTCGTTTGCGGTGTTAGCGTATTGCTCAGCTTGGTTGAAATGCTACTACCCTGAATGTTTCTACGCTTCTTTGTTGAACAGCCAACCCATGGGCTTTTATAGCCCATCACAGTTGGTACAAGATGCACAGCGACATAATGTGGTGATACTTCCGGTATGTGTGAACGCTTCTCAAAACGACCACACGGTTGTCTCTCATCAGAATGGTCTAGCGATTCGCTTAGGGCTGCGACAAATCAAAGGGTTCAGCGAGCATGGGATTCAAAGCGTGATCGCCAATCGTCCACCATCCGGTTATCGCCACCCTAGCCAGGTGAAACAGTTATCGATGAATAAGAAAGATATCGAGCTACTGGCATCGGCCAATGCGCTACATAACGTCTCTGGAGACCGCTTCCAAACTCGCTGGGCGATAATGGATTCCGCGTCTGATCTACCTCTGTTTAGCCAGGTCTATGACGATACTGAGGATGAGCATGGCGAACACACACTGCACAAGCCCAACGAAATGCAAGATCTACTCGAAGACTTCACCAGTGTCGGAGTTTCACTGAACAAGCATCCAATCACTTTGCTCGCTGAAGCGGGACGATTAGGTCGATTCACACACATGAAAGATTTAATACAACAAAGACACAAATCGATGGTCACCGTTGTCGGATTAGTCACAGGAAAACAATCTCCCGGAACCGCGGCAGGTGTCACCTTTGTCACACTAGAAGATAGCACTGGTAATATTAATGTCGTGGTATGGGGAGCAACCGCGCGCGCTCAACAGCAAGCCTACCTCACAGCCAAGGCGTTAAAAGTACAAGGGATATTAGAAAAAGAAGGAGAGGTCGTGCATGTTATCGCGGGGAAACTTATCGATATTACCGATGAAATTGTTGGTTTGAAAACCAAATCACGAGATTTTCATTAACGATTCAATCGCCCTACCAGAAACGCTAGAAACGCTAGAAACGAAAAAGGGAAGCATCTGCTTCCCTTCATTTCAAATTGTTGAGTTACACCTCAACGTCAGCTTCCGTACGTCTTTTCTTAAATTCCCTATATAGTAATAAGCTCAAAGTCATAACGACTTTAGACGTTAACCATATCATTAAAAGGAACTACCTTAGATTGTGTGTGAAAAGTTACGTGAGTAATTGAGCATATTTTGTTACGAGAAATATGCCGCATCAATAATAGCAAACGTTTTCTATAAGTTCACTCAAAACAAACTGCATGTCGGTATAAATTACAGGATCTGACGCATACGCTCTTGAGTTACCTCAACCAGCAAATCTGGTTGGAACTTAGAAATAAAGCGGTTACACCCTACTTTCTCCACCATCGCCTCATTAAAACTTCCACTTAATGAAGTATTTAGCGTAATGAACAGATCATGCATTCTAGGGTCAGTACGTACTTCGTGTGTCAGTTTATAGCCGTCCATTTCAGGCATTTCAGCATCGGTGATCATCAACAATATTTCTTGATTGATGTCTTTGCCTTCATCACACCAGCCCTTAAGTAAGGTCAGTGCTTCTAAGCCATCACAACACTCAATAATATTCAACCCAAGCTGCGACAAGGTGCCTTTGATTTGATTACGCGCTGTTGAAGAGTCATCAACGATAAGCACGTTACGTCCTATCATTTCCTGAGCTAACTGCTGATCTAACACACCTTCAGAGATCGATACATCGTAATCAATGATCTCAGCCAACACTTTCTCAACATCGATGATCTCGACGATCTTGTGCTGCTCTTCTTCTTGAATATGCGTGATAGCGGTTAGGTAGTTTGCGCGGCCTGTTGTCTTTGGCGGCGGCTGGATTTCTGTCCATGTCGTATTGACGATATTACGAACTTGCCCAACCAAGAAACCTTGTACGGTTCGGTTGTATTCAGTAATGATCAGGTTACTCTCTTGAGATTCCGCACGAGATGGCGGAAAGCCAATGGCACTTCGCAGATCAATCACAGGTACCGATTCACCACGTAGAGAAGCAACACCCGTAATATGGTGGTGAGAGCCCGGTAAGCGAGTAAGTACTGGCACTTTTAGGACTTCTTTCACTTTAAATACGTTAATCGCAAATAGTTGACGACTATTTAAGCTGAATAATAAGAGTTCCAGACGGTTTTCACCGACTAGCTTGGTTCTCTGATCAACCGAATTTAAAACGCCAGACATACAACACCTTAGTGACAAATAATAACTGTGGCTACAATAGCCTACTTCAATAGGTTAAAGCAAAGCGCTAATGCACAGAATGCTTAAACTAAGTACAACAAATGATGTTATACAAAGCTTAAGTACATGGAAAGGTTCGGGGTAAGGCTTAAAGAAGAGAAAAAGAGTTAGCCTTCAATAACTTTCATTAGCAGTTGACCATCATATAAAGCCTGCTTGATGAGAGCAGCACCTGGCATGGTTGCCTGCTTATAAAAACGAGATTCCACCAGCTCTAAGTCTTTATGGTAAACCGATAGGCTCTGCTCTTCGATGCACTTTTGAATCGCTGGGTATAACACGCTCTTCGCCTGATTGATAACACCACCCACCAAGATTTTCTCTGGGTTGAATAGGTTAATCACAATCGCAATCGCAGAGCCTAGATAACGGCCTAACTGCTCAATCACTTCGACAGCCAATGGATCACCATCAGCAGCGGCAGCGCAGATCTGTTCAATAGTGACGTCTTCAAACACAGTTAGCGTTGATTCTTCACCATTTGCCAGTCGCTCTTTGACTTGCTCACGGATCGCTTGAGAACTCGCCACCGTTTCTAAACAGCCTCGGTTACCACAATGACAAAGCTTACCCTCTTTATCGATCTGGATATGACCCAGTTCACCGATATTACCGTGACGCCCTTGCAGAACGCGACCATCGAGAATGATCCCGGCACCTAAACCGTGGTGAATAGAGATAAGAACAGAGTTGTCGTTATCTTGTGAGTTACCAAACAGCTTCTCTGCTAATGCCCATGCTCGGGTATCATTGGCAATAAAAACTGGCAGACCGGTTTCTTTGTAGATCTCCGGCCCTAACGCTAAATTTTCAACGTTGTAGTGCGGCATTTGCAACACAATACCCTGCTCTGAATTCACAAGGCCTGGCAGTGTGATAGCGATACTCGTCACCCTGTCGAGTTGCTCAGCATAGGTTTGGAAGAACTCATCGATTTCATGAAGAAGACGCGCCAGCACATCATCTTGATCACGTTCGTGAATATCAATTTTGGTATCGATAAGCACGTCGCCGCCCAATTCATGGAGCGCGATCGTCAAGTATCCGCGACCAAGACGCATCGACAAAAATTGCCAACCTTCGTTATTGGTTTGTAGACCGACAGCAGGACGTCCACGAGTCGTGGCTTCTTGAACCGTGGTTTCGTGAATAAGGTGAGCTTCAATGAGTTCACGGGTAATTTTAGTAATACTCGCCGGAGCCAACTCACTTTGCTTGGACAGATCGATACGAGAAATAGGACCTTTAAGGTCAATTAGTTTATATACACGACCAGCATTGACCTGTTTGATATGATCAATATGGCCCGGTTGAGCCATGTACATTTTACGCTCCAGAAATCATCAACGAGGTAATTTTTTTACTTTGCGAAGTAATTGTGAAGTCACTTGGTATATCGCCGTGACCAGTATCACGTATATACATGAATCTTTGTGTATCGAGTCAAATTGTTCGAGGAAAATTAACACCCACATCGATAAATCGAGACTTAATTTTCATAAAAAAACATCGCGCTTGAGTGCTAAATACAATAAATATCAGTAAATACAGAAATATCTTCCTAGCTCCCAATAAATTATCAATTAATGCATATACTTAATTCAGTCTTGTAAAAGATTACTTGGTCTCACTCTAGGAGTATTCATGACAGCCGAATTAAGAAAAACGAAAATCGTCACAACGCTAGGCCCTTCAACAGATAAAGGTAACGTGCTTGAAGAAATCATCAAAGCAGGTGCCAATATCGTCCGTATGAACTTCTCTCACGGCACCAGCGACGACCATATACAACGCGCAGAAAAAGTCAGAGCAATAGCAAAAAGACACGGCACTCAAATCGCCATTCTCGGAGACTTACAAGGTCCCAAGATTCGTGTGTCGACATTCAAAGATGGCAAAATCCAACTTGCCGTAGGCGACCTGTTCACTCTCGATAGCAGCCTAGGTTTAGGCGAAGGCAATCAAGAAGCCGTTGGCCTTGATTACAAAGAACTGCCTAACGACGTATCCGCCGGCGATATCTTGTTGCTTGACGATGGTCGTGTTCAACTCAAAGTAACCAAGGTCGAAGGTTGCCGTGTTCACACCGAAGTTATCATTGGCGGCCCACTCTCAAATAACAAAGGCATCAACAAAAAAGGCGGCGGCCTTTCCGCAGAAGCGCTAACAGAAAAAGACAAACGCGACATCGTCACCGCCGCACAAATCAAAGTGGATTACCTAGCGGTGTCTTTCCCTCGTAATGGTGAAGACATGCACTACGCTCGTCAGCTTGCACGAGAAGCCGGCTTAGAAGCTCACCTCGTCGCAAAAGTGGAGCGAGCAGAGACAGTCGCCACTGTTGAGAACATGGATGACATCATAATGGCCTCAGATGTGGTCATGGTGGCTCGTGGTGACCTCGGAGTGGAAATTGGTGACCCTGAGTTGGTCGGTGTACAAAAACAGCTTATACGCCGTGCCAGAGCGCTTAACCGAACGGTGATCACCGCAACTCAAATGATGGAATCAATGATTTCTGCGCCAATGCCCACTCGTGCCGAAGTGATGGACGTTGCCAATGCAGTACTCGATGGCACCGACGCAGTCATGCTTTCCGGTGAAACTGCTGCCGGTGATTACCCAGTCGAAACCGTAAAATCGATGGCAGAAGTGTGTATTGGAGCTGAGAAGATGGCGGGGGTTAACCAATCGAATTACCGTATTGACCGCACCTTTGTTACCGCTGAAGAAACCGTTTCTATGGCAACCATCTATTCGGCAAACCATATGGAAGGCATTAAAGGTGTAGTCACTCTCACCGAATCTGGCCGTACTGCGTTGATGATGTCTCGCTTAAGTGCTGACATGCCTATCTACGCGCTGTCTCGTAACGAAGGAACGCTCAATCGCTGTACCTTGTACCGAGGTGTTACACCTATTTACTTTGAGACAGAAGCCAAAGACAGCTTTGATATTGCGCTATCAACACTCACTTGCCTGAAGGAGAAAGGACACCTTAAGTTTGGCGACCTAGTGATCGTCACTCAAGGTGATATCATGGATGTAGCAGGCTCAACCAACTGTATGAGAATCTTGCCTGTCACTTAGTGTGTGGCCGTAAGGCGAAACGATTTGCCTAGTCTCAAAAGCAAAAAAGGGTTATCGAACCACGTTCAATAACCCTTTTTCATTTCAGAACATTCTTCGTTAATGACACGGCTAACTCGCGGTATGCTAACTCATCAAGATTGAGTACTACTTGTCAGCAGCAATGGTGGCCAACTGTGGCATGTGTGAATTGCGAGCGTTTTCCGTTGAAGTGTAGGTTTCTACAAATCGGTAACCGGCTTCTAAGCCCAATTCGTAATCGTGCAACAGATCTTCTTTGTCACTCATTAATGAACTCGATTTTAGCGGCTGACTTGGCGCTATTTGCACCACAAACGCATCGTCCGGTGGCGAATTCAAAAAGTCCTGAGTTAATGAATAAGTTTGGTAATGCACCATCAACATATCAGCTAAGCCTGAATCAAACTTATCCCCAATTAAATGACTCAAACGATAAATGTCATCCGCTCCAAATAGCCAGCGACCACCGTTCAGCAGGTCCAAATGCCCACGGTCACGCTTCTGCTCTTTTGAGCGCATAATTTGTTGTTGGAAGAAAGAGGCCCAGTCGTTTTTCCACTGTTCCACTTTCTGTTGCCAATGACCTTGAACACTGTCAAAAGATTCGCGGAACCATTCCAATTCTTCGGCAGATATCGGTTTAGGTGCTTTAATTGAAGACTTAGTCACCTGAGCTTCAGCTAAATCCACATCTTCATCCTCTAGCACGGGCTCAGTACGAATCACAACAATGGAACGAGCTTGCCTGCGCCATGCTTCTTGGACCGGTATGCATGCTGATACGCCACCGTCCACATAAGCACTGTCACCAATATAAATTTCATCATTGTACAAACGAGGAATGGCGCAGGTCGCAATCATCACCTTATACCAATCTTCGCCCAATAACGGAAAGTAGTGATCTCGCAGATCTTTAGAATCCGTTACAGCCGCATAGAAGTGGCGATCACCTAGCGTTTGTCGTCCCAAATCCAGATCGAGTTTGTATGGATAAGCCATGATTTGTTCTAAGGCCCACTCTAATCCAAGGTTCTTTCTGTGGCGTATATAGGAAAAGAGATTAAAGAACTCCGGTGCAGTAGTGAGGTCGAGAACGAAAGAACGACCAAGGCCTTTATCGCGGCACAGATAAGCACATAAATTAAGAGCGCCTGCTGAGGTGCCAAAAAATTCGTCGAAGGGGTCAAAATTAGAAAGAAGAAAGGCATCCAGCACTCCAGAAGTAAAAATACTTCTCTGTCCGCCACCTTGAGCGACCAGTGCTGTTTTTCCAGCAATAAACTTAGCGTAATAGTCTAAGTCTATTGCTGTATCAAGATTGGTTATAATCCCACTATTCATTATTCCCTGAGTATAAAAACTCAGCCTCGAATTGGAAGGTATTAACTACCAATCGCAATAAAGCCAAATGAAAGAATGACTGTGTAGATAAACGCTGTTATTTGTAGGGCATTTTTCAGATTATGGTCCATAGACACCTCTGGCTTATTATTAATTTGTCGAGTCTCTATTTAAGTACTATCAGGTGTGTGAAGTATCTTCAAGAATCGTCGAAATTAGTCGCACAATATTGATGTAACCATCACAATTAGTAAGTGTATGGATAAGGATATACTCATGAATAACAAAGCAAATATGATGGCACTGATTGCGTTTCTCTCCGTTTCAAGCGCACATGCTTCGCCGGAGATCATCATTACTCCGATGGTGGGTTATACCGGCGGTGGCAGTGTCGAAGACCAGGACGGTAAAACCTATGACATGAAAGGCTCTGAAAACTACACCTTTGCAATTGAAACGCCACTTGAAAAAGGACGCATCGGCTTCTTCTATTCCAATCAGAGCTCGGAATTAGAAACACTCAACCTAAGCTCCTCCATCCAATACCTACACTTTCAAAGTAGCATCTACTACCCGGCCTCCCCCGTGTTGTCGGGTTATCTAGGGTTAGGTCTTGGGGCTTCTTACGTTGATGTTGACTGGGCGAAAGACAAGTATGGATTCTCCACCTCAATCTTTGGTGGCTTAGAGTACAAATTTAGTGATCGATTAGCGTTGAACACACAAGTACGTTGGTTAGGTACCGTCGTGGATAACGACACAACTGGCGTGTGTAACATCCCAAGCAATGGACAAGAGTGCATTATTCGCTTTGATACCGACTGGATGAACCAATTCCAAGCCAATATCGGACTCAGTTTTACTTTCTAGGCGGCTCAATGAAGCAAAAATTTAAGATCGGCCCAAATGAAAAAACCAGCTAAGTGCTGGTTTTTTCATTATTAAAACGGTTTTAGTTCAGGTTAGAACTTATAGGTAACACCTAAAGCGCCACCTACTTGCAACTCAACACCTTTATACATATCGAGCTCAGGGTGCACTTGTGCGTAAGCATTCCAACCTTCGTAGAAGTTCACTTTTACGCCTAACGGCAAGCGTAAGCCAAAGTCGTCATTCCATTCAGCCCAAGCACCAGCACCGACGTACCAACTCAATGGAGCTTCAGTCTCGAACTGACCACGCTTCCAAATGTAGTCAAATGCAGCGCCGTCATTACCAATCGTAGCACGGTATTTCTGATCAAATTCCACAACGACACTCAGGTCTTGGTCAATGGCAAGTCCAACTTCCAAAGCTGGAGCTTCAGAAGCGTGAGCAAACGGGGCTCCGCTGCAGCACATAAGGCCGATCAAGTAACGATGTTTCATAATATTCTCAGACTGTGTTTAAAAGCGGTAGTTTACTGGAATAATAACGAAAGGTGTCATCGCTAGGTAAAAGATAAAAGACACGAAAAATTTAAGAGCAACCATCAACTGATCGAGTTGAATGATAAGTATCTGAGTTAATGGAGATTAAAGCATAATAGGTCTTTCATAGAGCTGAAAATAAAAAAGGAGGCCTTTCGGCCTCCTTTCAATTTATTGAATCAGTGAATTAACCGTTGTTACGGATCCACTCATCCATGTCTGTCTTAAGGTTGTCAGACTTAGTACCGAAGATAGCTTGTACGCCACCAGCAACTACAACAACACCTGCAGCGCCTAGTTTCTTCAGTTTGTCTTGGTCAACAAGAGCTGTATCAGCTACTGCAACACGTAGACGAGTAATACAAGCGTCAAGACCTGTGATGTTCGCTTTGCCACCGAATGCAGCAACTAGCTCACCAGCAAGTTCAGAACCAGTCGCAACTGACTCTTCTTCAGTCTCGTCTTCACGGCCTGGAGTTTTAAGGTCTAGAGCTTTAATCACAGTGCGGAATACGATGTAGTAGATTGCAGCGTAAGCAATACCACATACAACCATTAGACCCATCTTAGACGCGTTGCCAGATAGAACTAGGAAGTCGATTAGACCGTGTGAGAAAGATGTACCGTGTACAAAACCTAGAGTGTTCGCAAGAACGTAAGCAGAACCAGCTAGTAGAGCGTGGATTGCGTACAGAACAGGAGCAACGAATAGGAATGAGAATTCGATTGGTTCAGTGATACCCGTTAGGAATGAAGTCAACGCAGCAGAAGCCATGATGCCCATTACTTTAGCGCGGTTTTCAGGCTTAGCTGAGTGTGCAATCGCGATTGCAGCAGCAGGTAGACCGAACATCTTGAACATGTAACCACCAGCTAGCTGACCGAAGCCATTGCCCGCTGCACGAGATGCGTCATCAGCAACTAGGTAACAAGTAAGAACACCGTTTTGAGTTTCGCCAGCAGCGTTTACACAAGTACCAGCTTCAAAGAAGAAAGGTACGTTCCAAACGTGGTGAAGACCAAATGGAATTAGAGAACGCTCAACGATACCGTAGATACCAAACGCCACTTGTGGGTTTTGGTGAGCAGCCCAATCAGAGAACGCAGAGATAGCGCCGCCAACTGGTGGCCATACTACAGATAGTAGGATTGCTAGACCAATCGCAGAGAAACCTGTGATGATTGGCACAGCACGCTTACCAGCGAAGAAGCCAAGGTACTCTGGTAGTTGAATACGGAAGAAACGGTTGAATGCCCAAGCAGCAACACCACCGACTAGGATACCACCTAGTACACCAGTATCGATTTTATCAACGCCCATTACACCAGCCATTACGCCAAGTGTAGCAGTCATGATGCCGTAACCAACGATAGCAGCTAGACCAGCCACACCATCGTTGTTAGTAAAGCCAAGTGCAACACCTACTGCGAACAGTAGTGCCATTTGACCAAATACTGAACCACCAGCTTGTTCCATTAAGTTTGAAACGATTTCTGGAATGAAAGGAAGATCTGCTGCACCGACACCTAGCAAAATACCCGCAACTGGTAAAACTGATACTGGAAGCATCAGAGACTTACCAACTTTCTGCAGGCTAGCAAAAAGGTTCTTAAACATGTTTATGCTCCTGATAAAGATAAAATAATTATATGGGTTCTAACGGCACACCCCCGTAGCCTATATGTTAGCACCCTGCGAAAATGTAACCATGTATTGCATTATATTTTCTGCCGCTAAATATATATTGATGGGGAACTAACTTTCTAGTCACTTACGAAATTTAGTTTCAAAACACGTCTTGGATCACATGTCAAATCTAGAAAATGCAATGCTTTACAACTGCTTAATTCATTGAAATACATGGATATTTTTCAAGAGCCCTATTATTTTACTGGGTAAATAAAATAGGAGTTAATGTTATTTTTAGTAACAAAATTACAAATGTTATAATTAGCGCTCTCAAGTTCAACATAATTCGTAAACATTAAAAAAAAACGCATTTTTGGTGATCAAAAACACAAAAAGGGAGCTTTCGCTCCCTTTTATTTGCTTAGTTAGATTTTTATCGCAAAAAAAGTTTCTGGTAATTTTTGGTCGTTTGTTCAGCAACCTCTTTCATTGACAAGCCTTTCAATTGTGCAATATAGGCGGCAACTTCTACGACATATGCAGGCTGATTCTGCTTGCCACGATATGGAATTGGCGCTAAATATGGAGAATCTGTCTCGATCAATAGCCTATCGAGAGGAAGCTTCCTAACAACTTCTTTGAGTTCTGTAGCTTGTTTGAAGGTCACAATACCTGAAATTGAGATATAAAAACCTAACTCCATTGCCGCTTCAGCGAACGCTTGATCTTCAGTAAAGCAATGAATAACACCACCACACATCTCAGCTCCGCCATCACGTAAAATAGCCAATGTGTCTTCACGTGCGTTACGAGTGTGGATGATCAAAGGTTTATTAAGCTCAACGGCCAATTCAACATGCTGCTTAAATCGTAGCTGTTGTAGCTCTGCAGTCTCTGGTTGATAGTGATAATCTAAACCTGTCTCACCAATCGCCACCACTTTAGGGTTACTCGCGTACTCACGCATTGTCTCTAGACAGAAATCACTTTCAACATCGAGAGGGTGAACGCCACAAGAGGCTTTAACGTTATCAAACGGCGAGATCATCTCGAGCATATTTTCAAACGAATTCAGTGTCACACCAACAGACAACAGCTGGTCTACGTTTGCTGCCTTCGCTTTGTTCACAACGTCTTCTACGCTTGTGTGTAAATCTTGATAATCCAGTTTGTCTAAATGACAGTGGGAATCTACGAACATGTTTCCTCGCAAGTGGCTATCAGCCAATTCATTATGAGTAGCTCCGTATTGAGCCCAGGGTGTTGCTTTAACTGCTCAATCAATATCAGCAGTTTATTCGATGCTGCGTAAGCACTTTGATAAGACATCACCTCAACCAGTGCTTTCGCGCTAGGAGTGATAGCCTGATTCGACAAGCCAAAATGCAGCTTCTGTACGTCAGACAATAAGTGCCATAGCCAACCCAATTGAATCAAAGGGTCTTTGCTAAGCTCTGTCGAGAATTTTAGCATGCCAGGTTGAGTGCCCTTGATGACATTAACAAAGCCATCGAGCGCTTTGGTCGAAGCCTCTACTCCACCCTGCTCGAACATCGCCTTCGCTTTTAAAGGCGCGTTGTCATTAAGCGCTAAAATATATTGTGGGACAGCCTTACCAACTTCACCATCTAACCAAGCAGACCCCACCTCCAACTGTGGGCTTACCACATTAAATTGTTGGCAACGGCTAATGATAGTCGGCATCAAACGGTTACTGTTACGAGTAGAAAGAATGAAGATGCACTTACTTGATGGCTCTTCCAGAGTTTTCAGTAGTGCGTTAGAAGCCGATTCGTTCATTGCTTCAGCAGGGTTAAGCAAGATAACGCGCAAACCACCTAACTGAGAAGACTCTTGAGCCCAGCGGTTACTGGCACGCACTTGATCAACCGTGATCGACTTACCTTCTTTCTCTGGTGAAATCACATGAAAATCAGGATGATTGCCCGACTTCATTAATTCACAGCTGTGGCAAAACCCGCACGACTCGCTTTCATAGTTCGTACACATCAATGCGTCGGTAAGTTGGCTAATCAACGCATCAACGCCAAGCCCTTCCGGCGCATTAACAATCACAGAGTTAGGAAAACGCTCCGCATCGAGACTTTTTTTCCACTCACTCCATACCGGTGTGAGCCAAGAATACACTTCAGCCATGACTACCTACTGTTTATCGAGCCAAGCAGTTAGCGCGACTTTAATATCAGCGGCTACTTGCTCAATTTCTTGCTGCGCGTTAATCACAAGTACAGAATCATCTTGTTCTGCAATTTCTAGATAGCGCTCACGCGTACGGTCAAAAAACGAGATATCCATCTTTTCAATTCTATCTAGCTCACCACGACCTCTAGCACGCTCTAGCCCTACTCTAGGGTCTAGGTCCAAATATAGCGTTAGATCGGGTTTAAAGCCGCCTAGCGTGGTTGCTTTCAGTGATTCCATAGTAGTGCGTGCGATCTGGCGACCACCACCTTGGTATGCCTGTGAAGACATATCATGACGATCACCCAATACCCATTGACCACTGTCTAGTGCGGGCTTGATAACGTTTTCTACTAATTGAACACGTGCTGCGTACATCAGCAGCAACTCAGTCATGTCTTGAAGCTTCTCACCTTCGTGCTCTTCTTTAACCAATGAACGCATCTTTTCAGCTAAGACAGTACCACCCGGCTCGCGAGTATTAACAATATCCTCAACACCCGATGCTTTTAATGTCTCAACGATGGCATTGATCGCTGTACTTTTGCCAGCGCCTTCAAGGCCTTCAACCACGATAAATTTCGACTGATTCATAATTATTTCTTTATCTGTTTTTTCTTAATTGTTTTAAGTAAGCTCGTACTGCACGGTTGTGCTCAGTCAAACTCTTTGAAAATACGTGACCACCTGTTCCACTCGCAACGAAATACAAGTAGTTACTTTTCTCTGGATTCAACGCCGCGTTGATAGACGCTTTGCCTGCCATAGCGATAGGTGTCGGTGGCAAGCCACTCATTGTATAGGTGTTGTATGGCGTTGGCGTGCGTAAGTCTTTTTTACGGATATTGCCATCGTAGCTGTCACCCATGCCGTAGATAACCGTCGGGTCTGTTTGAAGACGCATTCTTTTGTTTAAGCGGTTTATAAAGACAGAAGAGACACGCTCACGTTCTGACGCAACAGCGGTCTCTTTCTCAATGATAGACGCAAGAATTAACGCTTCGTATGGCGATTTCAGAGGAAGCTTATCCGCTCGATTTTCCCACTCTTCATTCACCACGCTCATTAGGTCGCGATGCGCGCGCTTCAACAAATCTAAATCAGTGGTGCCGTAGGTGTAATGATACGTTTCTGCTAAGAAAAGACCTTCTAGCTTCTCGTTTTCAATACCCAACTTTTCAGCGATCTCTTTTTCAGAAACACCGTCCAACGTCTGTTGAATGAATTCGTTGTCTTTTAGCTGGACAAGCCATTCATCAAAGCGACTGCCTTCAACGAAGGTAATAGTGAATTGGTGCTCTTTGCCCTCAACAAGCACTTGTAGTGCCTGCTCTAATGTTAAACCCGGTTCAAGCAGGAAAGTCCCCGCTTTTACGTCTACAAGCTCAGGGTGTAATTTACGAATTAACTTCTCGTAAGGAGAAGCCTCAAAAAGCCCCTCGTTAATCAACTGGGCTAGAACGCGGTTAAAGCTGCTACCTGAAGCAACAGTCACGACTTGTGGTTTTTCTAATTGAATAACTTGTTTCAGGTTATCTTGTGCTTGGTTGTAAACATAAAAACCAGCAGCACCAGCTGCGATTAAGCACAAGATAATAAAAATAAATAACTTTTTGATCACGAGTTTAGTTGTCCTTGAAGGCTACGAGTAACGGTTCCAATGTTAAATTGGGTATCACTAATACGGGTAACTGGGGCAACCCCTAAAATGGAGTTGGTCATGAAAACCTCATCAGCTTGCATGAGTTGAGATAAGCAGTAGTCACTAATTGTAACGGAAAGTTCAGCTTGATTCAGCGCGGTTAACACTTGCTTACGCATAACCCCTGCTACACCACTTTGAGTGAGTTGAGGTGTGTATATCGCCTGACCTTTGCGCCAAAACAGGTTGGCCATTGTGGTTTCAATCACATTGCCTGAAATATCAAGAACCACACCATCCACTTCATTGGTTTGGTCCATTTCGTCTTTCATCAAAATCTGCTCAAGACGATTATTATGCTTATGGCCAGCAAGTAGTGGGCTCAAACCTAGCGCTTGATGGCAAACACCGAGTTCAACACCAGAATCTTGCAACGCTGAATAATGGCTTGGGAAATCAAAAGTACTGATGGTGACCGTAGGTTTAGCGATATTCTTGGTGCTGTAGCCACGCCCACCCGCTCCACGGCTAACGTGCAGCTTAATCCCTGCTTTTTCATTATGAGGTTTGTTTGCGTTATGGAACTTCTTTGAGCCAGAAAGGTTCTTTGTGCCATGAAGAGCGTTATGTTGGATGTGTTGAAGCGCAGTATCGAGCCAAGGACTAACAACATCCCAATCAAGAGCAGAAATGCGTAGCGCTTTCAGGCATTCATCTACACGATGCTGATGATCGTGAAAATGTTGAATCTGGCCACCTTTTACAAGCATGGTTGTAAAACAGCCGTCTCCGTACTGAAATGAGCGATCCAATATATCGACAGTTTGCTGGCTTTCTCCATCAACCCAAAACATGTTTTTCCCCATAAAAAGAAACGGCTCAATGCTAAAGCATCAAGCCGTTTAAAAACAAGTCTAATTGTGACTATCTACGAGTGTTTATGTCTTTAATAAGATGATTAAATCTTTTTGAAGATCAAACAGCCGTTTGTACCACCGAAACCGAATGAGTTACATGCAGCATATTCCATGTTGCTAACTTCACGCGCAGTGTGAGGTACTAAGTCAATATCTAAGCCTTCTTCAGGATCATCTAGGTTGATTGTTGGTGGAACAATTTGGTCAACCAGAGACATAGCCGTGATGATAGCTTCAGCAGAACCTGCAGCACCTAGAAGGTGACCAGTCATTGATTTCGTAGAAGAAACCAATACTTGCTTGCTGCCTGCTTCGCCAAGAGCACGCTTAATGCCCTTAACTTCCGCTACGTCACCCGCAGGAGTCGACGTACCGTGTGCGTTAACATAACCGATTTGTTCACCAGTAATGCCAGCATCACGCATAGCCGCTTCCATCGCTAGTGCGCCACCAGAGCCATCTTCACTTGGAGATGTCATGTGGTAAGCATCACCCGACATACCGAAGCCAACTAGCTCACAGTAAATCTTAGCGCCACGCGCTTTTGCATGTTCGTACTCTTCAAGAACCATCATGCCGGCACCGTCACCAAGAACGAAACCATCACGGCCTTTGTCCCATGGACGAGAAGCTTTTTGAGGCTCATCGTTACGAGTAGACAGTGCTTTAGCCGCACCAAAACCGCCCATACCTAGTGGTGTAGATGCTTTTTCAGCACCACCCGCTAGCATTGCGTCTGCATCGCCGTATGCAATCATACGAGCCGCGTGACCAATGTTATGTAGGCCAGTCGTACATGCAGTAGAAATCGCGATGTTTGGACCGCGTAGGCCACGCATGATAGACATGTGACCAGCAATCATATTCACGATCGTCGACGGTACGAAGAACGGGCTGATCTTACGAGGGCCTTTTTCAGTTAGAGCTTGGTGACCGGCTTCGATCAAACCAAGACCACCAATACCAGAACCGATAGCAACACCCACACGTGGAGCGTTTTCTTCAGTAATAGTTAGGGCTGAATCATCTAAAGCTTGAATACCTGCTGCGACGCCGTACTGGATGAACAAGTCCATCTTACGAGCATCTTTTTTAGTCATATACTCTTCGCAGTTAAAGTCTTTAACTAGACCTGCAAAACGAGTTGAGAAATTGGTTGCATCAAAGTGCTCGATATTAACGATACCACTTTGACCAGCTAGCAGGGCTTTCCAAGAAGATTCTACAGTGTTGCCTACCGGTGACAACATACCCATGCCAGTGACAACTACACGACGCTTGGACACGATTTTACACTCCGGGGATTGAGGTGATTTAAGATGAGGATAGATGAGTTAGATAAAACACAGGCGGTCGAGGTGACCGCCTGGGAGAGATTATTACTGAGCGCTAGTTACGTAATCGATAGCTGCTTGAACAGTAGTAATTTTCTCAGCTTCTTCATCTGGGATTTCAGTGTCGAATTCTTCTTCTAGAGCCATTACTAGCTCAACTGTGTCTAGAGAATCTGCACCTAGGTCATCAACGAAAGAAGCTTCGTTTTTAACTTCAGCTTCGTCTACACCTAGCTGTTCAACAATGATTTTCTTTACGCGTTCTTCGAGGTTGCTCATTTTTTCTTTTCCTTTACAGAGTTCGCTTTATGCGATGTTTTCCGTAGTTTATTCAATCTATTGAAAGTTGCAAGGTCAACTTTTCTGGTCAAACCACAATTTTCACGATTTTAACCGAAATTACGTATGATCTTGACTTAAATCATGCACAAATGTTGCACATAATTTACACCATGTACATACCGCCATTGACGTGAAGTGTTTCACCTGTGATATAAGCTGCCGCAGGTGACGCCAAAAATACCACAGCTTCAGCGATTTCGCGAGGGTCACCTAGTCGACCTGCTGGTACATTCGCCAAAGTTGCTGCACGTTGGTCATCATTTAGCGCTTTAGTCATGTCAGTTTCGATGAAACCAGGAGCTACAGTGTTCACTGTAACGCCACGAGACGCAACTTCACGAGCCATTGATTTAGTAAAACCAATTACGCCAGCTTTTGCAGCTGCGTAGTTAGCTTGACCAGCGTTACCCATAGTACCTACTACAGAACCAACGTTTACGATACGACCTTGACGCTTCTTCATCATGCCACGCAATACAGCTTTAGACATGCGGAAGATAGGCGTTAGGTTAGTGTCGATGATGTCATTCCATTCGTCGTCTTTCATACGCATAAGTAGGTTATCACGAGTGATACCTGCGTTGTTAACTAGAATGTCAATCGCACCGAATTCATCGTTGATGGTTTTCAGTGTAGCAGCAATTGAGTCAGTATCCGTTACATTAAGAGCAAGACCTTTACCGTTCTCACCAAGGTACTCGCTGATTGCAGCAGCGCCGCCTTCAGATGTAGCAGTACCGATAACTTTAGCACCACGCTCAACTAAAAGTTCAGCGATTGCACGACCGATGCCACGGCTTGCGCCTGTAACTAGTGCAACTTTGCCTTCTAAATTCATCATAACTTCTCTATTAAGTGGTTATTACTTAGCAGCTTCTAGTGATGCAGTGTCATTAACTGCAGCAGCTGTCATAGTTTTTACGATTCGTTTTGTTAGACCAGTAAGAACTTTACCAGGGCCTAATTCAAGTAGCTTCTCGACACCTTGTTCATTCATCGCTTGTACACCTTCAGTCCAACGAACTGGACTGTATAGCTGACGAACAAGTGCGTCTTTAATTTTTGCAGGGTCTGTTTCAGCAATAACATCAACGTTATTGATAACAGGCAATGCTGGCGTGTTGAACTCTAGAGCTTCTAGAGCCACTGCTAGCTTGTCTGCTGCTGGCTTCATCAGTGCACAGTGAGACGGCACAGAAACAGGTAACGGAAGTGCACGCTTAGCGCCCGCTTCTTTACAAAGCGCACCTGCACGCTCTACTGCCGCTTTGTTACCCGCGATAACAACTTGGCCAGGAGAGTTAAAGTTAACTGGAGACACAACTTCGTCTTGCGCAGCTTCTTCACACGCTTTAGCAATCGCTTCATCGTCTAGACCAATGATTGCGTACATTGCACCAACACCAGCAGGAACCGCTTCTTGCATCAGTTGGCCACGTAGTTCAACCAGCTTGATCGCTTCTTTAAAGTCGATAACGCCCGCACATACGAGTGCAGAGTATTCGCCTAGGCTGTGACCTGCTAAGTTTACAGGTTGCTCTAGACCAAGCTCTTGCCATACACGCCAAATTGCAACAGACGCTGTTAGTAGAGCCGGTTGAGTACGAAAAGTTTCATTTAGATTTTCTACTGGACCATCTTGAACCAATGCCCATAGATCGTAACCAAGTGCTTCTGAAGCTTCAGCAAATGTTTGTTTAACAACATCATACTGTTCGCCTAGGTCAGCAAGCATACCGATAGCTTGAGAGCCTTGGCCTGGGAATACGATAGCAAACTTGCTCATTGTAATTATCCTTTAAGCAAAGCAAAAAATTGAATAAGGCACATAAGTTATGTGCCTTGTTTGTTGATTATCGCTTGAGGTTAGAATTTAACTAACGCAGAACCCCAAGTGAAGCCGCCACCAAAGGCTTCAAGAAGAAGCGTTTGACCACGTTTAATTCGCCCGTCGCGAACAGCCTCATCAAGGGCCGTTGGTACGGTCGCTGCTGAAGTGTTGCCGTGCTTATCAAGGGTAATAACTACTTGATCAAGCGACATCGTCAGCTTTTTAGCCGTTGCCGAGATAATACGGTAGTTCGCTTGGTGTGGAACTAACCAATCAAGCTCTGACTTATCCATATTATTCGCAGCTAATGTGTCTTTAACTAGCTTAGAAAGCTGAGTTACCGCCACTTTAAATACTTCGTTGCCCGCCATGTGCAACCATTTGTCTGCATCACCGCCGCGCTCTGGTACTTCTAGGCTTAGAAGCTCACCGTATTTACCGTCAGAGTAAATGTGAGTAGACAAAATACCTGGCTCTTCGCTTGCGCCTACAACCACCGCCCCTGCTGCATCACCAAATAGGATGATAGTAGAGCGGTCAGTCGGATCACAGGTTTTTGACAGTGCATCCGCACCAATTACCAAAACGTTCTTACACATGCCAGTCTTGATGTGTTGATCAGCAACAGACAGTGCGTAAACAAAACCAGAACACGCTGCAGCCAAATCAAACGCAGGGCAGCCTTTAATACCAAGCTTACCTTGTACCTGACATGCCGAAGACGGGAATGTGTGGCTACTGCTGGTTGTCGCAACGATGATTAAATCAATATCTTCTTTGTCGATACCTGCCATTTCAATGGCATTTTCAGCAGCGTAAAACGCCATATCAGCAACGGTTTCGTTTTCCGCTGAAATGCGACGCTCTTTAATACCTGTTCTAGCAACAATCCACTCATCGCTAGTCTCTACCATTTTCTCTAAGTCTGCGTTTGTACGCACCTGAGATGGCAAGTAGCTGCCAGTACCTAAAATTTTGCTATACATGAAGACTAATAATGCCTCTCGAGTAAAACCGCTTCCAAACGATCGCTAATGCGGCTGGGGACTTGTCGTTTGACCTCGTGTACTGCTTCACCAATCGCGTTGACGACTGCAGACACATCAGCACTTCCATGACTTTTAATGACAATGCCGCGCAATCCTAACAAACTTGCGCCGTTATACTGGTCGGGGTTCAAGGTTTTTAATTCAGTAAATAGCTCAGAAAACAACATTCTGGCTATCCAACCCTTTATTGTTGAAGCCATCATGCGCGTTTTTAGCTTATCAATAAAGAGCTGAGCTGTACCTTCGCACGTTTTTAAGCAGACATTGCCCACAAAACCATCACATACGACGACATCAGCAGCATCTTGAAGTAATTGATTACCTTCAATATAGCCTATGAAGTTCACAGACTGAGTGTTCGACAACATTTCAGCGCATCGTTTTACAAGGTCATTACCTTTGATTTCTTCTGCACCGATATTCAAGATAGCGACACGTGGAGCGCGACCTAAATGTTGTTCCGCTAATGCACTGCCCATGACAGCAAACTGAAAGAGTGAATCCGCGTCACTAGACACGTTTGCCCCTAAATCAAGCATCCATGTGCGATTCCCTGATGCGGTAGGCAAAGCTGAAACCAATGCAGGTCTATCAATACCGGGGAGGAGCTTGAGTCGGAAACGGGATAAAGCCATCAGTGCGCCAGTGTTACCACCACTCACACAAGCATCAGCCTGTGATTCGGCAACTAGATCGATAGCGGCACGCATAGAGCTACCCTGACTATTACGTAAGGCTAGTGAAGGTTTTTCAGAATTGGAAATAACTCGATCACAATGCTGGATACTCAAACGAGAATCAGGCATTCGACCTAATGAAGATAATTGAGATGTGATCGCGTTTCGATCACCTATGAGAATGACTTTTAGCTCTGGGAAATACGACAGTGCCTGCACGGCGGCAGGCACTGTTACACGAGGACCGAAGTCCCCGCCCATTGCATCAAGCGCAACGGTTAGATTTTGCAAAGGTCAACCTTACTTGTTGATAACCTTTTTGCCGCGGTAGAAACCTTCGGCAGTCACGTTGTGACGTAGGTGAGTTTCACCTGAAGTTGCGTCTACAGAAAGTGCAGCTGTAGTTAGTGCATCGTGTGAACGACGCATGCCACGCATTGAACGTGATTTCTTGCTCTTTTGTACGGCCATTGACCCTACTCCTATGTAAATTCTTAAAGAAGCAATTACTTCTTTAAGCTTTTTAAAACATCAAATGGATTCGGCTTTTTATCTTCCTCAATTTCTTCAGGAAGTTCACCAAATACCAAATTATTTGAGTTAACGCTACAGTCCGCATCGTCGTGCATTGCTATTTGTGGCAATCCAAGGATGAACTCGTCTTCAACTAATTGAATCAGGTCTAACTCACCGTACTCGTTCAGATCTACCAAATCGTACTCTTCCGGTGCTTCCTCTTCACTTTTCTCACTGTAAACAGGAGTATAAGTAAATTGGACATCGCACTCATGTGCGAAAACCTCATTACAACGTTGACACTCTAAATCGACTTCGACGTTAGCTTTACCAGAGATAACGACTAATCGTTGTTCATCAAGCCCAAATGACATTGAGACTTGCGCGTCACGTTTTACGCCTTCAGTTGCTTCGGTTAAACGCTTTAAAAGACTGACCTGAATGATACCATTCACATCGAGTCGTTTTTGAGCCGTTCTTGCCGGATCAACTGTACGCGGTATTTTTTCCTTTTGCATAGGGCGCGAATCTTATCTTCCAAATCATGTTTAGTCAAAGGAAATGGCAAAAAAAATGTACTTTCCTGCCTTTCCTATTCAGAGCATTATGAATAGCAGGACAAGTTACGTTATCCTGAGATAAATGCTTCCTTGAATTGTAAATTAAAATGAGAAATTACCAACTAGTTTTAGCCTCTACATCACCATTTAGGCAAGAGATCCTCAAAAAACTACAGTTAAGCTTCATTACAGCCAAGCCAGACTGCGATGAAACGCCGCTTCCAGAAGAGACACCTCAACAGTTAGTGATGCGCCTTGCCGAGGCCAAAGCTAAGTCGTGCATGGTACAACAACCAAGCTTGGTCATTGGTTCTGATCAGGTTTGTGTTATTGATGGAGAGATCATAGGTAAGCCTCATACTCGAGAAAAAGCAATTGAGCAGTTATCGCGCCAAAGCGGTAAGAGCATCACTTTCTATACTGGCCTTTCTGTTTGGAACAGCGAGACCAACAAAGCTGACACGCGTCTCGACACCTTCATTGTGCATTTCCGTGATTTAACCGAACAGCAGATCATCTCTTATGTTGAGAAGGAACAACCTTATTACTGCGCGGGCAGTTTTATGTGTGAAGGATTAGGTATCGCGTTGTTTAAACAGATGGAAGGAAAAGACCCGAATACTTTGATCGGCTTACCGCTGATCGATCTGGTCGATATGTTAGAAGCGCAAGGAATGAATGTGCTGTAACGGATACGCTCTCTTTGTTAGAGATTCCCTACTCCTTCCTTCGTCAGTCTAGGGAATGACGGAACACGCAATTTTATCTAACCAGCTAATGATATAGAACGTGATTTTAAAAAGTCGTCATCCTCAAGAGCGAGGAACGAGCGACTTGGGGATCTTCAACAACAGATGAAAACAAAAAAGGTTGACGATATTCGTCAACCTTTCTCATTTATGGATACTGAAGAACAAATTTAGAGGCACTCTATGCCTTCGTATCTCGTATCTCGTATCTTCTTAAAGCTTACGTAAACCAGTTAGGGCTTTCTCTAGCCTTCTTTCCATTGGCGCCGAGATATCCATCTTCTCTTCACTACCTGGGTGCGTGAACTTAATGTTTGCTGCGTGTAGGAACAAACGATCCAGACCAACCTTACCCGTGTAAGCATCAAAACGACGATCACCGTAGCGATCATCCCAAGCAATTGGGTGGCCAGTATATTGAGTATGTACACGGATTTGGTGTGTACGCCCCGTAATTGGACTTGCTTGAACTAACGTCGCATCTTTGAATTTTTCTAAAACTCGAAAACGCGTCTCAGAGGCTTTACCGTTCGGGTTCACGCGAACAATACTGTTCACTTCATTTTTCAATAATGGAGCGTTAACAACCTTACAGCTGTTCTTCCATTCGCCCATGACTAGAGCGAAGTAATATTTTTGAACCGTTTTTTCACGGAACTGTGCTTGAAGGTGTCTTAGCGCCGAGCGCTTCTTAGCAACAAGCAGAATACCAGATGTATCTCTATCGATACGATGCACTAACTCTAGAAAACGAGCATCAGGACGAAGTGCACGCAATGCTTCGATTGCGCCAAACTTCAGCCCACTGCCACCATGAACGGCAGTACCCGAAGGTTTGTTTAGAATCAGCATGTGATCATCTTCATAAATGATGCACTGTTCTAATTCTGAGACCTTGTTGAGTTTCGTGCTTGGCACGTTCTCTTCTGTTTTCTCTTCAATAGTAACCGGAGGGATACGAACTAAATCGCCAGCTTTTAGTTTGTACTCAGCCTTGATACGTTTTTTGTTAACGCGGACTTCGCCTTTACGCACGATTCGGTAAATCATGCTTTTCGGGATGTTTTTTAATTGGTTGCGTAAGAAGTTATCAATACGCTGACCAGCCATATCTTCGTCAATGTCGACGAATTGGACTTGGGTTCTAATTTCGCTCATTGGGCTATTGTATCACTGTCACTTTTGATAATTGAGATTTTCTTAGCTCTATTCCGAACTTATTTATTCATAATCCCTGCCGATCTATCCTCAAATGCTCAATGAAGTTCTATATTTCTTTGATTCTTCGAACAAAAAAGCACCAAGATTCCTGCAAATTAAAATATCAATTGATAAATTATTTATAGACAGTGAGTTAGAGCTATCAAAACCCAAACAAAAACTGTTTTTTTTACAGCATTCCGACAAAGCAGATTGCTGTGTTTACCGACCGCTGCTATAGTTCACAGCTGCTATTAGTGGTTTGACTATTATTTAAACAGCTAACCATTCATAAGCAAGTAAATGAGTAGATAACTCAGATTAGACAGTGCTGCAATCGGCGTAAGACACGGTCAACTGAGTTCCTTATCGCTCTACTCACGTACGCTCATGTTGAGTATTCACCGCCACATCGCGGATCATAGGCTAACTCCCTATGATGACTGACGTGCCCCAGAGCATCCCTCTCCAGCCGGGAGGCTGCACCGATAAAGCCATGGGATCTGGCACCATGAGAAACGAAATAAAGCGATAAGAACAATGATGAAAATAAGAAAAGACAATGAGAATTTCTAAATGAAAAGAATGTTAATTAACGCAACTCAAAAAGAAGAGTTGCGTGTCGCTTTGGTTGATGGCCAGCGACTGTTCGATCTAGATATCGAAAGTCCAGGTCACGAGTCAAAGAAAGCGAATATCTACAAAGGACGTATTACCCGTATTGAACCAAGCCTAGAAGCGGCATTCGTTGATTACGGAGCAGAACGTCACGGTTTCCTCCCTCTTAAAGAAATTGCCCGCGAATACTTCCCTGAAGGTTATACATACCAAGGCCGTCCTAGCATTAAAGAAGTGCTAAAAGAAGGCCAAGAAGTAATCGTGCAAGTAGAGAAAGAAGAACGTGGTAGCAAAGGTGCTGCACTGACAACTTTCATCTCTTTGGCTGGTAGTTACTTAGTTCTTATGCCTAATAACCCTCGTGCTGGCGGTATTTCTCGTCGTATCGAAGGTGATGAACGCACTCAACTGAAAGCAGCATTAAGCACTCTTGAGCTTCCTCAAGGTATGGGCCTAATCGTGCGTACAGCGGGTGTTGGTAAAAGTGCAGAAGAGCTAGAGTGGGACCTGAATGTTCTATTGAATCACTGGGGCGCTATCAAGCAAGCTTCTGATTCAAATGCGGCTCCTTTCCTAATTCACCAAGAGAGTAACGTTATCGTTCGTGCGATTCGTGACTACCTACGTCGTGATATTGGCGAGATTCTAATCGACAGCAATACTATTTTTGAACGTGCACAAGCGCACATTCAATTAATACGCCCAGATTTCATGAATCGCGTTAAGAAATACGATGGTGAAGTACCACTATTCAGCCATTACCAGATTGAAAGCCAGATCGAATCTGCTTTCCAACGTGAAGTTCGCCTTCCATCTGGTGGTTCTATCGTAATCGACCCAACAGAAGCACTGACTTCTATCGATATCAACTCTGCTCGTGCAACAAAGGGCGGCGATATTGAAGAAACAGCACTTAATACTAACCTAGAAGCTGCCGATGAAATTGCACGTCAATTACGTCTACGTGACCTAGGTGGTCTTGTTGTAATCGACTTCATCGATATGACTCCGGTTCGCCACCAACGTGAAGTAGAAAGCCGTCTACGTGATGCCGTTCGTTTAGATCGCGCACGTGTTCAGATTGGTCGTATTTCTCGCTTTGGTCTTCTAGAGATGTCTCGTCAACGTTTGAGCCCATCACTAGCAGAAGCAAGCCACCACATTTGTCCTCGTTGTACAGGTACTGGTGTTGTTCGTGATAACGAATCTCTAGCACTGTCTGTTCTACGTTTGATCGAAGAAGAAGCTCTGAAAGACAACACAGCGCAAGTACTTGCAGTTGTGCCTGTGCCAATCGCTTCTTACCTTCTGAACGAAAAACGTCGCTCAGTAAACCACATCGAGAAGAACCAAGAAGTTAAGATCACTGTTGTTCCTAACTCAGACATGGAAACGCCGCATTTTGAGGTTATCCGTGTTCGTGAAGGTGAAGAGTTCGATCTACTGTCTTACTTGCTGCCGAACAAGCTAGAAGCTCTAAAAGAAGCGGAAAGCAAAGAGCCAGCTGAACAGACTATTCGTCCTAAGAAGATCGAAGAACCTGCTCTGAAAGGCTTTGCAGCTCCTGCTCAATCAGCACCAACTCCTGCTCCAGCACCTAAAGCTGTAGAAGAGAAGAAAGCTGAGCCAGCAGCGACTCAAGAACCAGGTCTAATTGGTCGTTTCTTCAAAGCTATCGGTAGCTTCTTATTCGGCTCTTCAACTCAAGAAGAGAAGAAAGAAGAAGAGAAGAAAGAAGAAGAAAAACCTAAGAACAATCGCAACAACGGCAACCGTCAACGCCGTGATCGTAACGATAACCGTCGTCGTAACCAACGTGGCGAACGTGGTGATAATCGTAACGAAAACCGCGACAACAAACGCCGTCGTAAGCCAGCTCGTGATGAGAAGCCTGAAGAGCAAAAAGAAACAGCTCCACAGCAAACTCGTCAGCCTCGTAAGCCAAAGCAAGACCGTCGCAACAAGCCACGTGATGAGCAGAAGCAACGCGAAGAGCAAGCTCCATCTAAATTAGCAGAAGAAGGTCTACAGCTAGCGGCAGAAGCACAAGCTGGAAAACCGGAAGCGCCTAAGGCTAAGCCTGAAGCGAAAGCAGCTAAGATTAAAGAGCGTCGTCAGCGTCGTAAACTGAACAAGCAAGTTCGCGTTAAAGACCAACAAGCTCAAGCTGAAGATAACGCTTCAAAAGAGCAAGTTGTTGCTAAAGAACTATCTGTTTCAAAAGAACAGTCAGTAGCTCAAGAGCAAAAAGTTGCGGAACAAGTAGAAGCAACTCAAGCGAATGCAGAGCAAACTGAACAGGAAGAGCCGAAACAACGTCGTAACCGTCGTTCTCCACGTCACCTACGTGCAAGTGGTCAGCGTCGTCGTCGCGGTCGTGATCGTCGCCCTAACCCATTCCGCCTACGTAAAGGTGGTGTAGCTTCTCCTGAGATGGCTATGGGTAAAGTGATGCCTCGCTTCATTCCAAAACCTCACCACAAGCAGGCAAAACCTGAAGTGACTGAAGTTCAAGTAGCAGCTGAAGCTCAAACATCTGTTCAAGATCAGAATGTTGCTCTCGAGACGGCACCACAAAGCACAGTAGTAATGGCAGGCGGTTTCGCATGTCCTGAACTTGCAATGGGTAAAGTTATCATCCGCCGTGAAGATGCTGCTGTTGAAGCTCAAGTAACTGAGACTCCTGCTGTAGTTGCAGAAGCACCAGTTGTTGAAGCACAAAAAGTTGAAGCTCCGGTTGAAACTGTGAAAGCAGAAGAAGTCGTAGTTGAAGCACCAGTTGTTGAAACTGCTGTGGTTGAACCAACAAAAGCAGTTGAAGCTCCTAAAGCTGAAAGTGCAAAAGTTGAAGAAGCACCTGTCGTAAAAGCAGAAGCTCCTAAAGCGGCACCAAAGGCAGCAGTTGCTAAGAAGCAAGCCAGTTCACCAATGACTAAAGCTCCTGGTCCTCAAGAGATCAAAGAGATTGAAGTGATTGCAGCTCCGTTCCGCACTGAACGTTTTGTATCGAAAGGTGCAGGCAGTCAGGCAGCGTCGAACAAGGCTGGCGCGGCGATGACTAAGCCAAACTACTAGTGATTACTGATAGATAATCGCAAGTAAATAGAATCAAAGGCTGCTTATTAAAGCAGCCTTTTTCATATCTACTAATCGAATAAAAATTAACAGATATATTACTCAAAGTTAGGTTCAACCTTGAACTTAATCACATTTTTGGGTAGCATTCGCGCACTTATCTTTTCGACACTTCGCTATTGCCGCTCTTTTCCATCACTGTTTGGCTACGCAATACACCCGTGTCGGTAAATCCATCTTAAGCATAGCTGAGCAAACATGTTCGAATTCCCACAATTTTCAAAGCACTCTGTAAAGAATGACGTGCTTTCAGGTCTTACAGTAGCCCTAGCTCTGGTACCTGAAGCCGTAGCATTCGCCTTTGTTGCTGGCGTTGACCCAATGGTTGGTCTTTACGCAGCATTCATCGTAGGTTTAATCACTTCTGTCTTCGGCGGTCGTCCAGGTATGATTTCTGGTGCTACCGGTGCAATGGCCGTTGTAATGGTTAGCCTAGTAGCAACCCATGGCGTTCAATACCTATTCGCAGCAGTCATGCTCGCGGGCCTTCTGCAAATTGCGGCGGGTGTATTCAAGTTGGGTAAATTTATCCGTATCGTTCCACACCCAGTAATGATTGGTTTCGTGAACGGTTTGGCAATTGTTATCTTCCTAGCTCAGCTTGGTCAGTTTAAAGCGCCAGACGTAACAGGTGCATTAACTTGGCTACCAAGCGGTCAAATGACACTCATGCTGGGTTTAGTAGCCCTTACAATGGCTATCATCCACTTCCTACCTAAGCTAACAACAGCGGTACCATCTTCACTGGTTGCTATTGTTACAGTAACGGCTTTGGTTGTCGGTCTTGACCTTGAAACTCGAACTGTTGTCGACTTCCTACGTACAATGTCTGGTGACGAAGCTGCAACGCTAGCGGGTTCTCTACCAACGTTCTCTATTCCTGCTGTTCCGTTTTCTTTTGAGACACTACAGATCATCCTACCGTACGCAATTATCCTTGCGGCTATCGGCCTGATCGAGTCTCTACTGACACTGACAGTACTAGATGAAATGACAAACACTCGTGGTCAATCTAACCGTGAATGTGTTGGTCAAGGTATGGCTAACGTAACGTGTTCAGTATTTGGCGCGATGGGTGGTTGTGCGATGATCGGTCAATCGATGATCAACGTAAACTCAGGCGGTCGTGGTCGCCTTTCAGGTATTGTAGCGGCAGTTGCACTACTGATGTTCATCCTGTTCGGTTCTGCACTGATTGAAATGATTCCTCTAGCAGCACTTGTGGGCGTAATGTTCATGGTTGTTATCGGTACATTTGAGTGGGCAACCTTCAAGCTTGCACGTCGCGTTCCTAAGCAAGACTTCTTCGTTATCGTTCTTGTTACCGTAGTAACAGTACTGACTGACCTTGCTGTAGCAGTGGGCGTTGGTGTTGTAGCTTCAGCGCTGATGTTTGCGTGGCAACATGCTAAACACATCTACGCCGACACGTCTGTAAACGCTGAAGGCTCTAAAGAGTACAAAGTTAACGGTCCAATCTTCTTTGGTTCAACGGCTAACTTCCTAGAGTTGTTTGACGCATACAACGATCCACAAGATGTGGTCGTTGATTTCGCAAACTCACGCGTTACCGACCACTCTGCAATTGAAGCGATCGATACGATTGCTGAACGTTACGCGGCATTAGGTAAAACACTTCACCTTCGCCACCTAAGCCAAGACTGTGTTGCTATGCTGCACAAAGCAGGTAGCTTAGTTGAAGCGAACGTTGCAGAAGACCCAATCTACAAAGTAATGTCTAAGTAATCTTAGCTGTAGCTTTAAGTTAGATTTAGAAAGGCCGACATTCAATGTCGGCCTTTTTTATACCTGTCGCTCAGCCCTTAGACTTATAACCCAACGACGTACATTGTTTCCACACTACACTGAACGTAATATCGCTTCGCTAGACTCTTCGATTAAGTCCAACACCAATTCAAAACCATTTCCCTCACCATAATATGGATCGGGGATCTCTTGATATTGTGACTCTCCAAAGCTTAAAAATAACGCTAGCTTGTATTGGAGGTGGGCGGGGCACTGGCTCATTAAGTCGTCTAAATTGTCCCTATCTGCCGCAAGTATCAGGTCAAATTCTTCGAAGTCATGACCAACCACTTTACGAGAAGTAATCCCCTTAAAGCTGTAGCCTCGCTTCTCTCCTGCAGATTTCGAACGCGAGTCTGGCGGGTTGCCTTGATGAAAACCAATCGTCCCTGCAGAGTCAACCACAACGTCAATATCCAGCTGTTGCGCTTTCTTCCTTAGCACCGCTTCACCTGTTGGCGAACGGCAAATATTCCCCATACAAACTACGAGTATCTTTTTCATCCCTAATCACCTGTTCTTCCGATGGTTTTTGCTATCGTTAAGTTAGGCTATGATAGGCGCAATCACAACTTAAAAGGATTTGTTATGTCGACTGAAGACAACAAAGAACAACGCCACAAAGCAAGACAACAGAAAGTAAAAGAACAAGTCGATGCACGTGTGGCTGCTGCCCAAGAAGTCAAAGGCCTATTGTTGGTCATCACGGGTAACGGTAAAGGTAAATCAACATCCGGTTTTGGTACGATTACACGTGCAGTCGGTCATGGTAAAAAGTGTGCCGTCGCTCAGTTTGTTAAAGGCACTTGGGATAACGGCGAAAAGAACGTTCTCCAAAAGCTCGACGTAGAGTTCCAAGTGATGGGTACCGGCTTTACTTGGGAAACTCAAAACAAGGCTCAAGATATCGAAGCCGCACAGCGCGTGTGGAAAGAGTGTCAGCGCATGCTAGCCGATGAGTCGATTGATGTAATTCTGTTTGATGAGCTGACTTACATGGTGAGTTATGGCTACATTGAACTGGATGAAGTGGTACAAGCTCTAAACAACCGTCCGAAAATGCAATCAGTAATCATTACTGGCCGTGGAGCGCACCGCACTTTAACGGACATGGCCGATACCGTGTCTGAAGTTCGTAATGTGAAGCACGCATTCGAATCTGGTGTTAAAGCGCTTCAAGGCGTTGACTGGTAATCACATGCAACCAGAGATCCCCGACTCGGCCACTCTTCCCTCTCGAGGATGACGACCACTAGACTGGCACGCCCTTAAACAAAGGACGAGTACCTGTCGTCATTCCCTAGAACGAGGGCCGAGTGTCATAGGGAATCTCTCGAAAGTATTATAAGCATCCAAAAAAAAGCGCCATTCCTACAACAGGAATGGCGCTTCTTTTATATACGAGTTAGAAACGTTTAGTTAAAGAAACCTTTCAATAAACCATCGACTGCTTCTTTAGTTTTCTCGTCTTTGATCTTGTCCGTTAGCTTGTTCACACCACGGTCAATTTCTTTCTGTGCTTTCTGTTTCAACACATCATCAAAAACAAGTGCGAATTTCGGGTCAGCCCACTGGCCAGTTACCTTAATTGGGATGGTCACATCTTTCAGGTCGTCAATGCTCTTACCGCCCTGACCTTCAAGTGAACCCACAATTGATGTACGTACAAGGAAGTCGACCGTCTCATTGATGAAGTTTGCTTTACCTTGACCTGTCACGCGTAACAGTGGCGACTGTGCTGATAAGTCGTTTGTTGAAACCCAACCTTTGTTGACCTTCAGCGTCGCTTTCATTGCACTGAAGTCCGTTTTTTGAGCTTCATTTGTGCTTTCAACTTTTTCGCCTTTGATCTTCGCGTAATTCTCACGAATCAGTTGAGCTACGTTGATGCCGTTAACTGCACCATCTTCAAAGTTAATCGCGATAGTACCGACTAGGTTTTTCTTGATACCCGTCGGAGTCAGACTCTTACCTTTCACGTTGACATCGATATTACCGGTACCTTCCAGCATATCGTTATCTGCAACATCAACCAGTAACGGCTGAACTTTCACACCTTTGATTTTCTTCTTAGCTGTGTAAGTCGCTGGTGTTTTACGTGCGTCTAACTTAGCTGTCGCAGAAATAGAGCCTTGGTAAAGGTTCGATGTGAATGAGGTAAGCTCTGCGATACCACGGTTAACCGAGAATGCTGTTTTAACATTCTGCATTTTCGCATTGTTCGCCTTAAACTTATCAATCGTGATGTCACCTTTCACATCTAATGTTTTCAGTGCCGACAGATCAGGTTCTACTTCTTTCGCAGGTGCAGAGCTGCCTGAGTTTGACGTTGAACCACCAGCAGACTCAGAGGGAGCCGTGCTCGCCGTTTCTGTTGTATTACCTAAGCCTAAGAACTCATCAAGGTCGATGTTCGGACTATGAAGAGAGAAACGCACCTTTGGTATTTCAGATAGGGTTACGTCTGCTTTACCGTCTAATGCAATAGCGTTAGCTTGTAGCTTCTCTAACACAAAGCTCAGGTGGCTCTTGTTAAGATCAAAGCTTAAGTCAGACAGCATGTCGACTTTCATTGGAGACTGAGGAAGCGTGTCGCCTTTGAATGTTGAGTCTAACGTCAATTTGTTCAACGTTACTTTTGAGATCGCGCTATCAACCGTAAGTTCACCGCCACCTTTAAGATCAAGGTCAAGACCCGCTGCATTACCGATTACAGCGTAAGTCAGTTGGTTGACCTTATCGAACTCAAACGTATTCAAGCCAATTTTTGCTGACTCAATCGACGTCGCTGGATCATTGAACTTAGCGTTTAAATCAATGTTACGAAGTGCGTAACTTGCAAAGCCTTCAGCTAATTTGAATTCGGCACTGCCCTCCGCTGAGAACTTCTGTTGGTTGTTTTCACCAGAAGCCGCAAATGTCGCGGTTGTCCATGTATCAACGGCAAACTCAGAAAGGTTCAAAGACACATCGTATAGCTTAGTGAATGAACCCGCTTGCTTGTCGTCCATTTCAAACAATGCGTTTGAGACAGTTACACCTGCAAGGTTGATCGTCCAAGCAGATGCGTCTGTAGCACTTTGCTCTTGAGGTGCAGGTGTTGATTCAGAACTTGCGCCAGCGACAGGCTCAGACTCTTGAGGCGCTGACGCTTGCGTTAGCGCATCAATGTTCTTACGACCATCTTTAAGCGTTTCTAAGTAAAATTCTGCACCATCTAGAGTAATGTTGCCTATCTCTAGTTGGTTGCTAAATAGCGGAGTAACCGAAACATCAACGCCAACGGTATCAACCTTAAATAGGTTTGGTTGGGTGAACCCTTCAGGGTTACGTAATTCAGTTTGACCAAGTTCGAAGCCAATAGATGGGAAGAATTGCCAGCTGATATCCCCCTCAATCACAAGCTCTAGGCCTGTGTGTTTTTGAGCTTGTTCGACAATTAATGGCTTAAATTGATTGGGATTCACTAACAGCACTAGTGCCAGAATTGCTGCAACGACAACAAACACTGGTACAGCTATGAAAATGAGTAGTTTCTTCATCCGCATATTCCTTGCTTAGATTCCAAAAGAAAGTGGCACTATAAAAGTGCCACTGATTCGGTAAAAAATAAAGCTAAGTGAGTCACTTAGGCAAAATTTTATTCGATTAAGACTTCAACAACTTCGCAATGTGCGCTTTTAGTACATCAATCGCAATACGGTTTTTACCACCACGAGGAACGATGATGTCTGCATGTTGTTTTGAAGGCTCGATAAACTGCATGAACATTGGACGTACTGTTTCTTGGTATTGCTTAAGTACAGTGTCCATTGTACGGCCACGCTCTTCTACATCACGCTTAACACGGCGTAGTAGACAGATGTCTAATGGTGTATCCATAAACACACTTGCGTGCATTAGTTTACGAAGACGCGGGTCTGTTAGAAGCAGAATACCCTCTAAAATGATCACTTTCTTTGGAGTAAGTGTAGTCGTTTCAGAAGTACGTGTGTGCTCTGTGTAGCTGTATTCAGGAACTTCTACGGCGTTGCCACTCATTAGCTGCTGTAGATGTTCACATAAAAGATCATGATCTAGTGCATTTGGGTGATCGTAGTTAGTTTTAACACGCTCTTCCATACTCAAGTGGCTTTGGTCGCTGTAATAGCAATCTTCCGTGATAACACCAATTTGATGGTCGCCTACTTTTTCGCGCAATTCATTATAAATTGTACTAGCAATCAGACTTTTTCCTGAAGCTGAAGCGCCAGCGATACCTACGATGACACATTGATTATTATCAGACATTAATTTTGCACCCGATATGGTTTGGTGGTGGGAAGAGATAAACCGCCTGATTATAGGGGCTAAAGCACATAGATTCTAGTCGCGATTTTAGCTAATTGCAGTCAAATTGATGATCTCAATACATTTACTTAAAACAATCGTTTGCTTTCAAATAACTTGCCTACAACTATTTGCACAAGCCCAATGGCTATCTGCCCAATCCAACCGTTGTTTATCTAATCCAAACTGTATTTAAACGACCCAGTAATTAACTTGCGCTATTCAACCATAGAGAAGTTAATCGCTTCTGGCCTTGCTTTCCCTGTCCAGAACATTTTCGCAGCCACATTTTCTGCGAGCTCTAGGTAGTGACGTGTATGTTCACTATCAGGACGACGAATCACCGTCGGGCAACCAGCATCGATATCTTCTCGCACGTCAATATGAAGAGGGATTTGGGCCAAGATATCGAGGTAAAACTCTTCTGACATAGCTTCTGCACCACCAGCACCAAAGATATGCTCTTTCTCACCACAGTGACTACAAATATGATAGCTCATGTTTTCAACTAAGCCTGCGACTGGCACACTCACCTTATCAAACATCGCTACGCCTTTACGCGCATCCGCTAATGCCAAATCTTGAGGGGTGGTCACCACTACTGCGCCCGTCACTGGGATCTGTTGCGACAACGTCAGCTGAATATCACCGGTGCCCGGTGGCATGTCGATAACAAGGTAATCCAACTCTGGCCATACAGTTTCATTAACTAGCTGCCCCAAAGCCTTCGCTGCCATAGGGCCACGCCAGATTGCAGCATCGTCTTTCGACACAAGATAGCCAATAGAGTGAGTGAAAATGCCATGAGCCTCGATTGGCATCATCCATTTATTGTTCTGTACTTCTGGTTTTGCGTCTAATTGGCCGAGCATCATAGGCACTGATGGACCATAGATATCTGCATCCAATAAGCCCACTTTTGAACCAGACTTAGATAAAGCAAGCGCAAGGTTTACAGAGGTTGTGGATTTACCTACCCCACCCTTTGCCGACGTCACGGCGATAATGTTCTTAACGCCCTTCAAAGGTGTCGTGACGGTTGTTTCTAACGCAGATGGCTTCACCTTCACTTCAAATTGGAAAGCACTCACAAGCTTTTGCTCAATCTGGGCATTAATCCAATCTTCAAGATCAACAGCAAGCTGATTGGCAGCAAAAGGCAAGGTAATAACAAATGATCCACGCGGATCAACCGATACAATATTTTGGTGTAGCGCCCACTCTGGTATGAGGATTGGTGACTCGAACTCATTCAACCATGAACAGAAATCTTGCTTAGAAGTAAAGTTACGCATTGAGGCTCCTTTTTTTATTTATGCTATCAACCACGAGATGAAGACTGAACCCCTAAAAAACTAGGGGAATCCTTTGTCTGATACCTTGGCGTATCACACGTTATAAAGTAGTATTACCTCTCAAAATTTATACCTATCAAAAAAGCGAATTATTAAGTATGGCAACTGATCCAAGACAACTTTTGGTAACTTGTGCGCTTCCGTACGCTAACGGCTCTATTCACCTTGGCCATATGCTTGAGCATATCCAAGCTGATATCTGGGTTCGATACCAGCGTCTACGTGGCAACACTGTAAACTTCATCTGTGCTGACGATGCTCACGGCACGCCAATTATGCTTAAAGCTCAACAGATGGGTATCACACCAGAAGAGATGATCGCTGCTGTTAGTGAAGAGCACCAAAAAGACTTCGCTGGCTTTGATATCAGCTTTGATAACTACCACAGCACACACAGCGAAGAGAACCGTGAACTGGCTTCTCACATCTACCTAGAACTTAAAAAGAACGGCTTCATTTCTAGCCGTACTATTTCTCAGCTTTTCGACCCTGAGAAAGAGATGTTCCTACCAGACCGCTTCGTAAAAGGCACTTGCCCTAAGTGTAAGTCAGAAGACCAGTATGGTGATAACTGTGATAACTGTGGTGAGACATACAGCCCAACTGAACTGATTAACCCTAAATCGGCGGTTTCTGGCGCAACTCCAGTAATGAAAGACTCTGAGCACTTCTTCTTCGACCTACCTCAGTTCGAAAGCATGCTGAAAGAGTGGACTCGTTCTGGCTCTCTACAGAATGAAACTGCAAACAAAATGCAGGAATGGTTTGAGTCTGGCCTGCAACAGTGGGATATCTCACGTGATGCACCTTACTTTGGCTTTGAAATCCCAGGCGAAAAAGACAAGTTCTTCTACGTATGGCTAGACGCACCTGTTGGCTACATGGCTTCTTTCAAGAACCTATGTGACAAGCGTGACGATCTAAACTTCGACGAATACTGGAAGAAAGACAGCACAACTGAGCTTTACCACTTCATCGGTAAAGACATCGTTTACTTCCACAGCCTATTCTGGCCAGCAATGCTAGACGGCGCAGGTTTCCGCAAGCCAAACAACGTATTCGTACACGGTTACGTGACTGTAAACGGCGCGAAAATGTCTAAGTCAAAAGGTACATTCATCAAAGCAAGCACGTACCTAAACCACCTAGACCCAGAGTGTCTACGTTACTACTACGCAGCTAAGCTAAACAGCCGTATCGATGATTTAGACCTTAACCTTGAAGACTTCACTCAACGTGTAAACGCTGACGTAGTAAACAAGATTGTTAACCTAGCTTCGCGTAACGCTGGCTTCATCACTAAGCGTTTTGAAGGCAAGCTTTCTGCTGAATTTGCCGAACCAGAACTTTACAACGAATTCGTTGCTGCTGCTGAGCGTATCGGTGAGCTATACGAAACTCGTGAGTTCAGCCGCGCTATCCGTGAAATCACTGCACTAGCAGACAAAGCTAACCAGTACATCGATGAGAAAGCACCTTGGGTTCTTGCAAAAGAAGAAGGTAAAGAGAAAGAACTTCAAGAAGTTTCTTCTGTTGGTATCAACCTATTCCGCGTACTAATGGCTTACCTGAAACCTGTGATGCCTGAGCTTGCGGCTCGCACTGAAGCTTTCCTAAACGAAGAGCTAACGTGGGAAGCGATTGCTACTCCGCTAACTGATCACGAGATCACTAAGTTCAAAGCGCTATTCAGCCGTATTGATCCTAAGAAAGTGGAAGCAATGGTTGAGTCTTCTAAAGAAGATGCAGCCGCTGAAGTAGCAGCGAAAGAAAAAGCAGAAGCTGAAAAAGAACAAGCAAGCCAAACTGAGTTAGACAAAGAGCCAATCGCAGACGAGATTGAGTTCGATGCCTTTGCTGCAGTAGACATGCGTATTGCTCGTATCATCTCTTGTGAAGAAGTACCAAAAGCGAACAAACTACTGAAGTTCCAACTGGACATCGGTGGTGAGACTCGCCAAGTATTCTCTGGTATCAAATCAGCATACAAACCTGAAGAGCTAGAAGGTAAGCTAACTGTAATGGTAGCAAACCTAAAACCTCGTAAGATGAAGTTTGGTATGTCTGAAGGCATGATCCTAGCCGCGGGCCCTGGCGGCAGCGACCTATGGATCCTTGAGCCACACGAAGGTGCACAACCTGGTATGCGTGTAATGTAATTCTGATTTCAGTCAGATAACAAGCACTCATCGCTAAATCCCTAATGCACTTATAACTTGAAAGAGTTAATAAGCATTGGGGATTTTTTATATCTACCGAAAATTTACGTTCTCTGTTAGAGTCGCCGTCAACTATGCTATGTAGAGTAGAAATTGGTTTGTCGACGATAATGGACTAACCAACACCTCTTTACTCTAAAACCCTTTTTAGGAATCCCCAGTGACTAACAACGAAATCTTGCGTCGTATTCAACACGCACTAAACCTTAAAAATGCACAAATCATCAAAGCTATCGAACAAGCTGATGTGACCGTTGCTCATGACCAAGTGATTAACTGGCTAAAAGACGACAACGACAAGTCATGCTCTAAGATGAAAGACAAAGAGTTAGCGGTATTCCTAAATGGTTTCATCAACCTTAAGCGTGGCAAAAAAGAAGGCGAGCAACCTAAACCTGAAGTTGCACTGACGAACAACATGATCTTCATGAAGCTTCGCATCGCATTAAACATGAAAGCAGAAGATGTTTTGGACGTACTAGAAGTGGTTGGCATTAGCTTGAGCAAGTACGAAATCGGCGCTTACTTCCGCAAGCCAGAAAACAAAAACTACAAAGTGTGTGAAGACCAACTACTTTGCGATTTTCTAAACGGTGTGCAATTTACCAACCGTCCAGACTCAGAAGAGTTTGCGGGTTAAGTCGCTACTCATAGATAAATTACTCGTCATAGGTAAGTAACTACTCGTAGGTAAACTAATGCCCCACGGGTAATTTTCTAGCAACGACAGATAAATAAAAAGCGGCGAGATAATTGAATTATCTCGCCGCTTTTTCGTTTTCTTTACGTCACTGACTAAACAGGAGCAACAATAGTAAACCTATAGCTTAGCTGTCGTCTTCAGTGAAGTTCGTTGGCAATGTCGTTTTCATTTCATTCCAAACTTGTGCACTTGCGATACCGTAGTTACGAATCACTAATGGCAAAGTTTCGCGCTCACCACTTTCACAGATAATGAACAACTCTTTATAAAAGTCCATCGCTAAACGTCGTGCTTCTGGGTTAGAGAAGTAGTAGCTACCGATACGGTCATACAGTTTACGCACACCGTTAAAGATTAGGCCGTAAATCTGGTTGCCTGAGTGGAATGCCAAACGTTGGAAAAGCATATAATCATAGAAGTTGAAAGTCTTCGCGATTAAGATCGTCTGACGTTTCGCTTCATCTTTTTCTGAATCTTCTTTTACCGCTTGCTTGATCTTGTCAGCGTATGGCGACGATTCTAAGAACTCATCCCAAGTCGGTGCCGCAAGTAGCGCTTCACAAGATTCAATCACGTTGCTGATAGTACGCTCTGAAGCTTCTTTGTTTGCTTTAAATGCATAACGCATAAAGATCGGGCTGATATTAGTACGGGCAGCAAGTAGGTCTTCTACCATTTTGCTTGCGTTATCAACGTCCAACGTCATTAGCGTATCAAGGATATGAAGACCTGAGGTTTCCATAAACTGGTTAACTTTAGTGGGTTTGCCGTGCTGGATTGTCAACCAACCATCACGAGCAAGACGTTGTAGTACTTCACGAAGCGTAGTACGTGTAACACCAATCAGCTCAGAAAGCTCACGCTCTGCGGGCAAGATAGAACCTGGAGGGAAACGGCCATTCCAAATACTTTCAATGATATACTTTTCTGCAAATCCTGCCGGGCTCTTCGCCTTAATGACCATCTACACTTCAATCCAATTTAATTATTCTGTTCTAATTTACTCATCATACCACTAGTTCACACCTAGCGGAAACACCCGCAAAAATTTTACTCACTCAAAATAGCAGTAGAGTTAAAACTCTAAAGTTCAGCACACGTTTGCACCCTAGGTTTGGAAAGCAAGCGACTATAAATCACCATTTCAACAAACCATTAACACAATAAATTTTCTTTTAAATCAATGAGATTATTCATATTTTCAAAGTTATTAATTTGCAATATTAAGTTGTAATAATCATATATAAACCGTCGTTATTCTGTAAATTTCAATCATTTCGCTGAAATATTGATTCTAGTCGGTTTTTATCACATTTTAAGTGGTATGCTTGCGCTACTTTGATCGCGTTTCTCAACAAAAAAGAGGTATTTTTAGTGCTACAGGGCTTTTCCTGTTGACTAAATGTTATCGAAGAGTAGAGTTGCGCTCAAAAATAAGCAGTGCTTGAGTTTCTAAGGGAGTGACTTGGCAAGACCACAGAACATTACATGGAATGTAGTTTTTCTAAGTCACTGTTAGTTATAGTTTTTAACAATTTCTATAGCTCGATTCTCAAAATGTTGTATTGCTTGTCTATTCATAATCAACATAAAAGAGTATTAACATGCCGATGTCTCTCGGAAACGCTTTTATCAAGAACTTCCTTGGTAAAGCTCCTGATTGGTATAAACTTGCCATCATTTCCTTTTTAATCATCAACCCGTTTGTTTTCTTCCTAGTTGACCCATTTGTTGCGGGCTGGCTGTTGGTGGTTGAGTTTATTTTCACTCTAGCTATGGCTCTAAAGTGCTACCCTCTTCAACCGGGTGGCTTATTGGCAATTCAAGCCGTCGCCATTGGCATGACCAAACCAGAAATGGTTTATCACGAGCTACAAGCAAACCTTCCAGTATTACTCTTACTTGTATTCATGGTTGCTGGTATCTACTTCATGAAAGAACTACTTCTGTTCATTTTCACGAAGATCCTGCTCGGCATCCAATCAAAAATCTTACTCTCTGTCGCTTTCTGTGTCGCTGCAGCGTTTTTGTCTGCCTTCCTAGATGCGCTGACAGTAATCGCTGTAGTTATTAGCGTTGCGGTAGGCTTCTACTCTATCTACCACAAGGTTGCATCGGGCAAGGGCACGACGTCTGCACACGATCATACTCATGATGAAGAGATCTCTGAGCTAACTCGTGATGACCTAGAAAACTACCGTGCTTTCCTACGTTCACTGCTTATGCATGCCGGTGTTGGTACTGCACTGGGTGGTGTAATGACCATGGTAGGTGAACCACAAAACTTGGTAATTGCTAAGCAAGCGGGTTGGGAGTTCGGTGAATTTATCATCCGTATGCTGCCAGTAACACTGCCTGTTTTCTTCTGCGGCATTCTAACTTGTGCACTTGTAGAGAAATTCAAAGTGTTTGGTTACGGCGCAGAGCTACCAACGAATGTTCGCCAAATCTTGGTTGAATTTGACAACAAAGAACGTGCAAACCGTACAAAGCAAGACGTAGCAAAGCTATGGGTTCAAAGTGCAATCGCAGTTTGGCTGATTGTTGGCCTTGCACTTCACGTTGCTGAAGTAGGTTTAATTGGTCTTTCTGTAATCATCTTAGCAACTGCATTTACTGGTGTTATAGAAGAGCACTCTATGGGTAAAGCCTTTGAAGAAGCTCTGCCATTTACTGCACTTCTTGCCGTTTTCTTCGCGGTTGTTGCTGTAATCATCGACCAAGCTTTATTTAAGCCAGTAATCGATGCAGTACTTCACGTTGAAGATAAAGGTGCACAACTCGCTCTCTTCTATGTTGCCAACGGTATTCTATCGATGGTTTCAGATAACGTATTCGTCGGTACGGTTTACATCAACGAAGTGAAAACTGCATTAGTAGAAGGCATCATCACTCGTGACCAGTTCGACCTACTTGCTGTTGCTATCAACACAGGTACTAACCTACCTTCTGTTGCTACGCCAAACGGCCAGGCTGCATTCCTATTCCTATTAACATCAGCACTTGCTCCGTTAATTCGACTGTCTTACGGCCGCATGGTTATCATGGCACTGCCATACACCATCGTATTAGCACTGGTTGGCCTTGCAGGTATCGTGTTCTTCGTAGAGCCAATGACAGCATGGTTCTACGACGCAGGTTGGATCATTCAACGCACTGGTGAAGTCGTTGCTCCAGTTATCTCTGGTGGTCACTAAGCTAAACACTGTGTCGCAAACCAAAATAACTATAACTAACTAATCAAAAATATTAGTTGATTAGGAAACTTATCCAAGATAAAAAGCTCTGAGTAATCAGGGCTTTTTTATTTTATAGACGGGATTAAATTCGTGAACTTTTTAGCAATGATCAAAGACTTCTCTAAGGGACGTTTATCTTGGCTTTTACTGCTGGCTTTTATTGTCTTTTTTGAGGCATGTGCTCTCTTCTTTCAACACGTGATGATGCTTGGCCCTTGCGTAATGTGCATCTATGAGCGCGTTGCGATGCTTGCTATCGGTGTTGCAGCCATGATTGGTGCTATTTCCCCGAATAACCCAATATCACGTTGGTTAGGCCTTGCTGGCTGGGGATTTGGCGCATACAAAGGTTTGACGCTGGCTTTAGAGCACGTTGACTACCAGTTTAATCCGTCTCCTTTTGCTACTTGTGACCTGTTCGTGACCTTCCCAAGTTGGGCACCTTTAAACCAATGGGCTCCGTGGATGTTTGAAGCTTACGGCGACTGTAGCAAGGTTGTGTGGCAGTTCTTAGAACTTTCGATGCCACAATGGCTTGTGATTATCTTCGCGGGTAACTTAGTTGCTTTCGGTTTTGTAGCGCTTTCTCAATTCGTTAAATCAAAAAATGACTAACAATTAGCTCATCATCTTCAGAAACAAAAAAGTCGACCCAAAGGTCGACTTTTTATTACTTAAACTTTTTATCACTTAAAGAAAGTCTGTTACTCAACAAGCCGTGATTAGCTGTTTTTACCACAGCATTGTTTAAACTTCTTGCCGCTTTCACAAGGACAAAGGTCGTTTCGACCAATATCTTTAAACGGGTTCACGCTCTGGGACTTATTGCCCAACATAGCTTCATCCGCTGCCATTGCCACTTCTGAGATCATCAGATCGACCTGGCCCACTAAATCAGCAAGCGATGGTGGGGTTTGAAGCCCAGCCGCAACCATTTGTTGTTGAGTTTGCTCTTCATCAATCGCGAGCATTAATGTAGTCAGCAGAGCTTGCAGCATGCGCAGAGTGCCGTCCGCAACCGTAATGCTTTGCCACTGCTCTTCCACTGTCGGCCAAACCATCATAAAACCTTCCGCAAAATCTGCGAACTGCTCATTGAAGTCGCCTTCTGCAAACACATCAGTCAGTAAGTATTCACTACGCTGAATCAGATTGTGCTGGCGGTTAATCTGTTCCGTCACTAATGTTACAAGCTCTTTGCCCGCTTCAGGTGCTACGATAGCAATCCATTCTTCAGGATCGAGTGGCTTGGTCGCTAAGTTAGACGCAAGGATTGCACCTTCAATAAACTGCGGCGTAATGTCTGAAATAGATTCTGGTAGGCTTAATAATTGGTATGTCATGAAAGCTCTGGATATTTGGGCATTTTCGATATTATAACGCCATACTCTCCAAGATGTCGCTATTAAGAGACGAAACCATCATTAAGGTAGACACACCACACTCATAGTGACAATCCTGTAAGCAAACCGTACAATCACGCCTCGATTTTTTCGGTTCACTCAGTTTAGGTAAAGCAACATGCGCGTAATACTTGGCCCTATGGAGGGCGTTCTAGACCACCTAATGCGTGAAATTCTCACAGAGATAAATGATTACGATCTCTGTGTGACAGAGTTTGTGCGCGTCGTGGATCAACTTCTTCCTCCGCATGTGTTCCACCGTATTTGCCCAGAGCTGCACCAAGGTTCTCAGACCATGGCTGGTGTGCCAATCCATCTTCAACTTCTAGGTCAACACCCAAATTGGATGGCCGAGAATGCTTTTCAAGCTGCTAGCTTAGGCGCTAAAGGCATCGATCTTAATTTTGGTTGCCCAGCAAAGGCGGTAAACAAAAGTAATGGTGGCGCTTCATTGCTAAAAGAACCAGAACTTATCTATCAAGTGGTGAAATCTTGTCGAGAAGCGGTACCTGCACACATTCCTGTATCCGCAAAGATCCGATTAGGTTGGGAGCATCCGGAAGAGTGCTTTGAAATTGTCGACGCCATCGAACAAGCTAAAGCTGACGAACTCACCGTGCACGCAAGAACCAAAGTTGGCGGCTATAAAGCCAGCGAAATTAAATGGGATTACATCAATCAAATAAGAGAGAAAACATCTCTGCCATTGATTGCTAACGGGGAAATCTGGAACTATCAAGATGGTCAAGATTGCATAGAAGCAACAGGCGTCGATTCCTTGATGGTCTGCCGTGGTGCTTTCAATATTCCAAACCTTGGTAACGTCGTTAAGCACAACCACCAGAAAATGCCGTGGGATAAAGTCATTGAACTTTTGCTGCGCTATTCAGAGTTTCAAATTAAAGGGGACAAAGGTATGTACTACCCCAATAGAGTGAAGCAGTGGTTTGTTTATTTAAGCAAAGGCTACCCTGAAGCGAACGAACTATTTAAAGAAATTCGCACTTTCAAGAAGGCGCCGCCGATTGTAGAACGTCTTCAACGTTATCAAGAAGAACGCCGTCAACCTGTTTAAGACGAAGCACTTAATGATTTAACAACGTGGCTAAAATTCGAGACGATCTTTACCCGTCGTCTTAGCCACGTACAGCTTTTCATCGGCGTACTTAAATATCTCATCGAAGTTAAGCTTACTTTGCTCAGTTTCAACAATGCAGACACCGCCAGATACCGTAAATCCATTTGGAATAATGTCGGCTGAAGTGGAACAAATCGCATTCTTCACCCGCTCTAAAGTTCTCATCAAAGTTTCACGATCTTCGCCTCTCATATAAACGACAAACTCTTCACCGCCAAATCGTGCTGCTACGTCACTGCTTCGTACACTGTTACCTATCTGACGTGACATATAACGAATCACATCATCACCCTTGTCGTGGCCGTAGGTGTCGTTAATTGACTTAAAATCATCGATATCAAATACAGTTAAGGCAAACAATTGATCGTGCTCTACGCTGCGCCAGAATGCTTCTAAACCGCGACGATTCAATAAACCTGTCATTGAGTCTTTGGCCGCGAGATCTTTGAAGTAACCACGTTCAATATTGGAATTGACGTAGAAAAAGATAGTTACAGAGAACAGATAGACAATGATGGCAACAATAAGACTGTCTTTCTCATAAACGAAAAAGTGCTCAACCTCTTTCTCGATGTCTAACTCGTAATACATCGCATGGTGAGACGCGACACCATCTAGTTTGATCTCATGGTAGAAAGCTGCAGAATCTATCGGGGTAGCTAAAGTGGTGTCAATAATATCGATCCGACCTGCTAGATGTTGGTTCGAATTAGCAAGCAGCCTGCCAACATTAATATCCACCGACAGCATCCCTTGGTGAACGCCTTTATGGAATACAGGGATCGTCATACTAATTATACGGTCAAGGGAATCAAAACGATAACCAGGGCCTGAAAGGGTGAGTTGGTCAGGGTTGTTGGCTGTTTTCTGCCAGTAAGGACGACTCTTTATAGTCGAGAGCAGCTCTTTGCTCAGCCCTTTGGCAAAATCTTCTGGTGAAGAGATCACATAGCCGCTCGTATCAATAAAGTGCACGCCGTCATGGTATTCATCAAGCTGGGATAAAAATGAAAGAATAGGAGCTAACGCTATTTTTTCTGACGCGCTCTTATAACTATCACTGCTTTCAGAACAAAGAGACTCTTGACCGATTAGCATATAGTCGATATCGACAGAAGGAATGTCTGAAGTTTTACCATCTGCGAGGAGTAACACATCAATAGGCCAGATTTGGCAAAGCCCATCCACAACTTGTTTGTTGTGATCGAGAAAGAGAGGGTTTCCAGATTTGTAGTAGTTGGAGAAGCTGTAGTCTAGGGCAGTCACCACTTTTGTGGTTCTTTTGAACACATCTTCAATACGATGAAACTCACTACTGATATCTTTTTCTACCGCGTCAAAATGATTCTTTCCTATTAGGCCAAGTAACATCGCGGCGATCACTGCGGGAAACCCGAAGACAAAGGTAAGGCTAAAGTGCCTATTTACTTTCATATAGTGTGCTCTTAGCGTTCAGCTATTTTCATTTGTCCCATTAATATTATTACATTAATCGGCAATTCGCTCGACGTAAAATAATGTAAATTGATATTAACGACACACCTAACGGTCAAATAACCGCTTACAAATGAATAAAATAGAGAAGCGCGAACATATAGAGCAGGTTAGTCCTGTTTATCTGAGCCCATTCCTATACTGTTAATAATATGACTTATGACCTATTAGTTCACCTAACACCAAACTCAATTCACCGGCTAACGATTGCACGATCAATCACAGACTGAGGCACTGTCACGCCAAGCTCACGAGCAGCTTCTAAATTCACCACCAGCTGAGAACTCTGCGCAGTTTTGACACTTAGCTTCCCGGGCTTCTGTCCGTTCAGAATGGCAGCCACATAGTCTGCGGTTTGTACACCAACGTCATAGTAATCTAAGCCTAAACCTGCAATCGCGCCCTTTCCGACATAAGATGTCGCACCTGCGACGACGGGTGTATCCGTTTGGTTAGCCGCGTTGATAAGACCTTCCATGCCGCTCGCAACAGTATTGTCCGTTAAGGCGTAGATAACATCCGATTTCTTTGCCACTGATTCTGCTTTTGATTCCACATCATCAATGGTGAGTGCTCTTTCTGTGTAAAGAGTAAAACCAAAGTCTCGCGTCGCTTTCTTTAACAGCCCAACCAAGGCAACTGCATTTGCCTCTGCAGGGTTGTACACCACACCAATTGAATTAGCTTCAGGAAGCAGTTCTTTGATTAATGACACATGTTGAGTGATCGGAGATAAATCAGAAAGTCCCGTAACATTGCGCCCCGGCTTTTCCAGTTGTTTGACTAGCCTAGCGCCGATAGGATCGGTAACCGCAGTAAACACGATAGGAATAGAGCGAGTCGCCGAAACTAGGGCTTGTGAAGTCGGTGTTGCAATACCAACCAATACATGAGGATTTTCACTGACAAGCTCTCTGGCAATTTTGGCGGCTTGCGCTGGATTTCCGTCCGCCATTTCATAAGAAAACTCTAAGTTCTTACCGGATTCATAACCTTTAGCTCTTAATCCTTCAAGAAGCCCTAGACGTGTCGCATTCAAATCTGGATGGTCTACGACCTGTGACACCGATACCTTGGCAATATTTGCTACCGCACTACTAGCCCACAACAACAGACAACCACTCAACGCCGTCGTTAATACTTTTCTTACAAAACCCATCAATACTTCCTTCATCAAGCGCTCATTGTTGTTGCTCGCTCTAGAGAGAACACAACATTAAACTCACTATTGACATTATTACCAGTAAGCTTTGATGACTTGAAGTGATATTTAACAAAAACACAACAAAGCTCGAATTATGCGTCAAAAGGCTAGTTGGGTTGAATCCGTAGGTAAGAAACGAAGTGAATAACAAGAGGTAAATGAAACGATCAACAAAGAGTAAGATGAACCAACAGGATCAAGAGGAACGAATCTGAGAACATGCCATCACAATGTACAGCTGTTCTCAGAAGATAGGGAGAAGTGAGGTTTTCTTAGAACCAGCGTTCCATTGAAGATTTGTCTAACTGACGGAATGCACGATTCAGAATGATCGCCAATTCCTTATAACGAGGGCGTGGCTTCATTGGCTCTAACGCAAATCCCGTTTCAGTGATCTTCTCGTGCAGTTCGCGGTACCAGGATACTAACGCTGGCGGAAGTTGTGTATTTGAGCGGTTACCTAACCACCACATGCCTTGAAGCGGCAAACTAATAGCAAACAAAGCCATAACCACAGCTTGTGGCATCGCTTGGTAATTATTAAAGACCATTTGCGTAAGAACGCTGATAGCAGCTATCGCGGGCATCACCTTAACACCAAAGCGCGTCGCTTTAATGATGCGTTGCTCAGGGAAAATAGCGTTTAACTCTTTTCGAACAGGCCAGAGATCCATGTACTTTTGGCCATCTTTTAAACTGCTAGCTAAACCAACTCTATTGCTCATATGAGTCTCCCATTAAAAAAAAGTTGAAACCATCAACTAAAAACACAAAAATTTGACGAAAAATAATATTCTTTCAAATTTTTTTGTTATATTTGCACAATATCGCTATTATTTGCAGACCTCAATCTCATTGTTGCCCTTATTTACAATTTAAGCAACTTTGAGAAGACTTCTGCAAGGAATGCACAAGCCTCTTTTTTTGAAAAAGTGCGCTTTCACTTTATACGGAAATTAACGTTTTTTTGACCAAGGTTAGTACGCAAGCTACCGTGCTTCGTCTATTCTTGAGATTAATTTTCATCCTTAACTGATTTCGATCAGAAAAATTAACAGGTAGTCATTAATGTCTAAGCTAGTTTTAGTTTTAAACTGTGGTAGTTCTTCTCTTAAATTCGCTGTGGTTGATGCAGAAACAGGTGCTGAGCACCTAACTGGTCTTGCTGAGTGTCTGGGTCTTCCAGAAGCTCGTATGAAGTGGAAACTTGATGGCAAGCATGAAGCACAACTAGGCGCGGGCGCAGCTCACGTAGAAGCACTATCTTTCATGGTAGAAACTATTCTTGCTTCTAAGCCTGAGCTTAAAGCTAACCTTGGCGCTATCGGTCACCGTATCGTACACGGCGGCGAGCAGTTCACTTCTTCTGCACTTATCACTGATGAAGTACTTAAGGGTATTCAAGACGCTGCGACTTTCGCACCTCTTCACAACCCAGCTCACCTTATCGGTATCGAAGCGGCTCAACAGAACTTCCCTGGTCTACAAAACGTTGCTGTATTTGACACTGCGTTCCACCAAACAATGCCTTCTGAGTCTTACCTATACGCTCTACCGTACAACCTGTACAAAGAGCACGGCATCCGTCGTTACGGCATGCACGGTACTTCTCACCTATTCATCACTCGTGAAGTTGCAGGTCTACTAAACAAGCCAGTTGAAGAAGTTAACATCATCAACTGTCACCTAGGTAACGGCGCTTCTGTATGTGCTATCAAGAACGGTCAATCTGTAGATACTTCTATGGGTCTTACTCCTCTTGAAGGTCTTGTAATGGGTACTCGTTGTGGTGACCTAGATCCTGCGATCATCTTCCACCTACACGACGCTCTTGGTTACTCTGTTGAAGAAATCAACAACATGCTAACTAAAGAGTCTGGTCTTGCTGGTCTAACTGAAGTGACTTCTGACTGTCGTTTCGTTGAAGACAACTACGGTGAGAAAGAAGAAGCAACTCGTGCAATGGACGTGTTCTGTCACCGTCTAGCTAAATACGTTGCTGGTTACACTGCAACTCTAGAAGGTCGTCTAGACGCAATCACTTTCACTGGCGGCATCGGCGAGAACTCTGGCCCAATCCGTGAAATGGTTCTTAACCGCCTAGGCATCTTCGGCATCGAAGTTGACGGTGAAGCTAACCTTAAAGCTCGTTTCGGCGGCGAAGGTACTATCACTACAGCTAACAGCCGTATCCCTGCAATGGTTATCTCTACTAACGAAGAGCTAGTAATTGCTGAAGACACTGCGAAACTAGCAGGTCTTTAATTGATTTTCCTGACTAGCTTCACTCGAAGCTAGTCAGTTTTTCATATCAAGAAAATGGGGCTCAACTTCTATTCCTACCCCAATTTAAATATCGGTGGGAATAGCAGTTGAGCTTTTTTTATTTCCAATAGTCAAAGGTGTTCGTCAATGTCACGTACTATTATGCTTATCCCTACAAGCGCTGGTGTTGGTCTTACTAGTGTTAGCATGGGTGTTCTTCGCGCTATGGAGCGTAAGGGCGTAAGTGTTTCTTTCTACAAGCCAATCGCTCAGCCTCGCAGCGGTGGTAACCAGCCAGATCTAACGTCTACTATCATCAGCGCAAACAGCGACATTAAGATTGGTGAGCCAATCGCAATGACTAAAGCTGAAGCTTTGATCGGTAGCGAAAAAATGGACGAACTTCTTGAGTCTGTTGTTGAGCAATACAACAAGATCAACAAAGACGCAGAAGTAACGCTAATCGAAGGTCTAGTACCTACTCGTAAGCACCCATTTGCTAACCAAGTGAACGCGGAAATCGCGAAAACACTTGGCGCGGAGATCGTATTCGTTGCGACTCCTGGTACTGACAACCCTACGCAACTTAAAGAGCGTATCGAAGTAGCATGTTCTAACTTCGGCGGTACGAAGAACAAGAACATCAAAGGCGTAATCATCAACAAGCTTAACGCTCCTGTTGATGAAGCTGGCCGTACTCGCCCTGACCTATCTGAAATCTTTGATGATGCAGACAGCGCTCAGCAAGCGAACCTTGAAGTAATGCAAATCTTCAACTCTAGCCCTATCCGTGTTCTTGGCTGCGTGCCATGGAGCATCGACCTAATCGCAACTCGTGCGGTTGATATGGCTAAGCACCTTAACGCTGAAATCATCAACGAAGGTGAAATCGCGACTCGTCGTATTAAGAGCATCACTTTCTGTGCACGTTCTCTACCGCACATGATTGAGCACTTTAAGCCAGGTTCACTGCTAGTAACTTCTGCAGACCGTCCTGACGTTATCGTTGCTGCGGCTCTTGCTGCGAAAAACGGTGTTGAGATTGGCGCAATCCTACTTACTGGCGGTTACGACATTCCAGAAAGCATTGCTAACCTTTGTGCGCCGGCATTCGCTTCAGGTCTACCAATCTTCAAAGCTCAAGGTAACACTTGGCAGACGTCTCTAAACCTACAGAGCTTCAACCTAGAAGTTCCTGCAGACGATAAAGAGCGTATCGAGTTCGTTAACGATCACGTTGCAAGCCACATCGATGGCCCTTGGATTGATTCTCTATCTGAAGGTACTCAAGGCATCCGCCGTCTAAGTCCACCAGCATTCCGTTACCAGCTAACTGAATTCGCTCGTAAAGCAGCTAAGCGTATCGTTCTTCCTGAAGGTGACGAGCCACGTACAGTTAAAGCTGCGGCTATCTGTGCTGAGCGCGGTATCGCGACTTGTGTACTTCTAGGTAACCCAGAAGAAATTCGTCGTGTTGCTGCACAGCAAGGTGTTGAGCTTGGCGCTGGCGTTGAAATCATCGATTCTGCATCAGTTCGCGAAAACTACGTAGCTCGTCTAGTAGAACTTCGTGGCGCTAAAGGTATGACTGAAGTTGTAGCTCGTGAGAAGCTAGAAGATTCAGTATTCCTAGGTACTATGATGCTTGAAGCTGGTGAAGTTGACGGCCTAGTTTCTGGTGCTGTTCACACAACGGCGAACACTATCGTTCCTCCGTTCCAGATCATCAAGACTGCTCCTGATGCTTCTATCGTATCTTCAATCTTCTTCATGCTTCTGCCTGATCAAGTTCTTGTATACGGTGACTGTGCGATCAACCCAGATCCAACAGCTGAACAGCTTGCTGAAATCGCTATCCAATCTGCAGATTCTGCTGCGGCATTCGGTATCGACCCACGTGTTGCTATGATCTCTTACTCTACTGGTGAATCTGGTAAGGGTGCAGACGTAGATAAAGTACGTGAAGCAACCAAACTTGCTCAAGAGAAACGTCCTGATCTAGTGATCGACGGTCCTCTACAGTACGATGCAGCAATCATGGAAAACGTAGCCGCTTCTAAAGCGCCTAACTCTCCAGTTGCAGGTAAAGCGACAGTATTCGTATTCCCAGACCTAAACACGGGTAACACGACTTACAAAGCGGTACAGCGTTCAGCAGATCTTGTATCTATCGGTCCAATGCTTCAAGGTATGCGCAAGCCAGTAAATGACTTGTCTCGTGGCGCTCTAGTAGACGATATCGTTTACACAGTAGCTCTAACAGCTATCCAAGCAGACCAAGCTGCACAAGCTGAAGAAAAAGTAATTAACTAATTTTTCTTTTGTAGAAAGCAAAAACCCTAGATTTTTATCTAGGGTTTTTTTATGTCTGACAGATTTGTTTTTTTTGATTTACGGCGGTTTGGTCATCGGGAAATTAGCCCAATTTTTCTCGACCGTGCGCTGATTCAAGGTCTAACTCCGGTCCTTTGGGTACAACTTGAGTAGGATTAATACCTGTGTGGCTATAGTAATAGTGACGCTTGATATGGTAAAAATCGGTCGTCTCTTTAATACCTTCGATCTGATACAACTCTTTTAGGTAACCCTGGATATTTGCATAGTCCGCAATTCGCTGCTTGTTACACTTGAAGTGACCCACATACACAGCATCGAATCTAACCAAAGTCGTAAACAACCGCCAATCCGCTTCTGTAATCTCGTTACCCGCCAGATAACGGTGTTCGCTAAGATGGGCATCCACTTTGTCTAACGCTTCAAATAACGCGTCATACGCTTCTTCGTAGGCCTCTTGTGTGGTCGCAAAGCCGGTACGATAAACGCCGTTATTGATGTTCGGATAGACGTAGTCGTTCCATTCATCAATCTTGCTCGCCAATTCCCATGGGTAGTAATCATCAGTGTTGCCCGTTAGCTCATTAAACTCTGAGTTGAACATGCGGATGATTTCAGACGACTCGTTGCTCACAATGGTATTGGTTTTCTTATCCCATAAAACAGGAACCGTGACTCGACCTGAATAGTCCGGTTTGGCTTGGGTGTAGATTTGGTGCATTCGAGTGTGACCGAACAGAGGCTCAGGCAAGCCCATTTGCCAACCTTCACTCATCATGTCAGGGCAAACCACCGTCACATCAATATGATCGGTTAGGTCTTTCAGTTCACGGAAGATCAGCGTGCGATGCGCCCACGGACAAGCTAACGATACGTATAGGTGGTAACGACCACTTTCTGGCTCAAATTGCGCTCCGGCTTTATTTTCAACCCAGTTGCGAAAGCCCGCATCTTCACGAACGAACTTACCACCGCTTTCTTTGGTGTCGTACCACACATCGTGCCAAACACCTTCAACTAACTTGCCCATATCCAAACCTCTGTGATGCTTACTTTTCTCTAGTATAAAAAAAGCCAACTTTTTCAAAACTAGAAGAAGTTGGCTTAGTTGTTCGAATATTTTGATGAAGCTTGTTGAGCGGACCAATAAGCCTAAGACAAAAAAAGCGCGACTCTAATAACTAGTCGCGCTTAAGCCTGTCACAGGCTGAACCGTTTTAAATAGGCTCTAGACTTGTACGTGCAAGCAAGATACTGCGTGAACGTCATCGCCTTGAATCGTTGGCTTAGTTTGCGCACACGCCTCTGTTGCTTGTGGGCAACGAGTACGGAACACACAACCTGATGGCGGATTTATTGGTGATGGTAGATCACCTTCCAACATCTGAATGGTTTTGCTGCGCTCTAAGCGAGGATCTGGAATTGGAACTGCAGACATCAACGCTTTGGTGTACGGGTGCTTAGGATCAGAGAACAAGGCATCTGACTCGCCAAGTTCTACCGCGTTGCCTAAGTACATCACCAACACGCGGTCAGAAATGTGTTTAACAACCGACAAATCGTGTGCGATGAATACCAAAGACAAACCTAACTCTTTTTGTAGCTCCTTCAGAAGGTTAACTACTTGAGCTTGGATAGATACATCCAATGCCGAAACAGGTTCGTCACAGATGATCATTTTAGGCTTTAAGATAAGTGCACGTGCGATACCGATACGCTGACACTGACCGCCTGAGAACTCATGCGGGTAACGGTTGATTACGTTTGGTAGTAGACCAACCTTTGCCATCATCTCTTTAACTCGGTCCTTCACTTCCTGTTTAGAAAGTTCTGGGTAAAAAGTCTCTAGAGGCTCAGCAATGATGTCACCAACAGACATACGCGGGTTAAGCGATGCTAGTGGGTCTTGGAAGATCATCTGAATCTCTTTACGAGTTTCACGACGCTGTACTTCCTGCATTTTAGTTAGGTCTTGACCTAACCACATGACTTCGCCGTCTGTCGCTTCAACCAAACCAATGATTGCGCGAGCAAATGTCGATTTACCACAACCAGACTCACCTACTACACCCAGCGTCTCCCCTTCGTAAAGGTGAATATCAACGCCATCAACAGCTTTCAGGTTTGACGGTTTTGCCCAAGGCCACGCTGATTTAGCTGCGATGCTAAAGTGAACTTTCAGGTCTTTAATATCTAATAATAACTGCTTATCTACACTCATTTTGTCCAAGTCTCCCAGTCAGAAAAACAAGCACGCTGACGGTCATTACCAAATGGCGTCAAAATAGGTGCTTCTTGCTTACAACGGTCCATTACACGGTGACAACGGTCTTGGTAAGGGCAGCCTGTTGGCAGGCGAAGTAAGTTTGGTGGATTACCTGGAATCGTCGGTAGAATTTCACCTTCTGTATCCAAACGAGGAATCGCTTTCAGTAGGCCTTCTGCGTATGGGTGGCTTGGCTCGTAAAAGATTTCATCAACCGTGCCGTACTCCATTGTACGACCAGCGTACATCACAAGTACCTTGTCACATGAACCTGCAACTACACCCAAATCGTGGGTGATCATGATGATTGCCGTGTTGAACTCATCTTTCAATTCGTTCAGCAATTCCATGATTTGCGCTTGAATAGTTACATCCAAAGCGGTTGTTGGTTCATCAGCGATAAGCAGTTTAGGACGACACAATAGTGCCATTGCGATCATCACACGCTGACGCATACCACCTGAAAACTCGTGTGGGTACATGGTGATACGCTTGCGTGCTTCAGGGATTTTCACCGCTTCAAGCATGCGTACTGATTCTTCAAACGCCTCTGCTTTACCCATGCCTTTGTGCAGCATAAGTACTTCCATCAGCTGATCACTTACTTTCATGTAAGGGTTCAGTGATGTCATCGGATCTTGGAAGATCATCGCGATCTGTTCAGCACGAACTTTGTTCAGTTCTTTCTCTGGAAGGTTAAGAATCTCTTTACCTTCAAACTTCGCGCTACCCGAGATGATGCCGTTCTTAGCCAGCAGACCCATGATAGAGAATACAGTTTGTGATTTACCTGAACCTGACTCACCCACGATACCCAGCGTTTCGCCTTGGTTGAGTGAGAAGTTCAGATCGTTTACTGCGGTTACGATACCATCTTGCGTGGTAAATTCGACGCGCAGATCTTTGACATCTAATAAGCTCATTATTGCTTCCTTAATCTTTTATAGCTTTTAATTGCTATTTCTTTATCTGTCTTTTGGATCAAGCGCGTCGCGCAGACCATCGCCTACGTAGTTAAAGCAGAACAGCGTAACTACCATGAATGCCGCAGGGAACGTCAGTTGCCAGATTGCAACTTCCATTGTTTGCGAACCTTCTTGAAGCAATGCGCCCCAGCTTGTCATAGGCTCTTGAACACCAAGACCAAGGAAAGATAAGAATGATTCTGTAAGGATCATGCTTGGAATAAGCAGCGTAGAGTAAACCGCTACGATACCCAGTACGTTAGGTACGATGTGACGTGTAATGATCTTCCATTTACTCACACCACATACGTGTGCTGCTTCAATGAACTCTTTACTACGTAAGCTCAGCGTTTGACCACGTACAATACGCGCCATATCTAGCCAAGCAATCGCACCAATAGCAACGAAGATTAGGATGATGTTACGACCAAAGAATGTTACTAGAACGATAACTAGGAACATGAATGGAACCGCGTACAAGATCTCTAGGATACGCATCATCACTCGGTCAGTACGACCACCGATGAAGCCAGAAGCGGCACCGTAAAGCGTACCAATCAGTACCGCTACGAATGCACCCATCACACCAACCATCAGTGAGATACGGCCACCGATAAGCGTACGAACGTACAAGTCACGGCCTAAGCTATCAGTACCAAACCAGTGATCCGCATTAGGACCCACGTGCATTGCGTACCAGTCAGTATCATCATAAGTATACTGAGCTAGCATCGGTAAGAAGATAACCGCCAGTACCATAATAGTAAGGATGAACAGGCTGACCATCGCAGCTTTGTTACGCATAAAACGAATGCGAGCATCCTGCCACAAACTACGACCTTCAATCTCTAAACTCTCAGAGAACTTTTCGATCGCTTCTAAATTTTCTTTTTTCTTCAACATAACCAGTCCCTGTTAGTAGCGAATTTTCGGGTCAATCAGCGCTAGCAAAATATCAACGATTGCGTTGAACAAGATGAATAGGAAACCAATCAAGATGGTTACACCCATTACTAGCGAGTAGTCACGGTTAAACGCGGCGTTAACAAACAGCTTACCGATACCTGGTAGGCCGAAGATGGTTTCAACAACAACTGAACCTGTGATGATACCTACGAACGCAGGGCCCATGTAAGAAACAACAGGTAGCATTGCTGGCTTAAGTGCATGTTTTAGAATGATGTAACGGTAGCTTAGGCCTTTTGCACGTGCAGTTCGGATAAAGTTACTGTTTAGCGTTTCAATCATGCTACCGCGAGTAATACGAGCAAAGGTTGCTACGTAAAGAAGAGACATCGCGATAACAGGCAGCACGATGTACATGAATGTACCGCCATGCCAACCACCTGCTGGGAATATGTTCCAGTGCAGGGAGAAAAGGTAAATAAGCGCCGGTGCCAACACGAAGGATGGCATCACCACCCCGAGCATGGCGGTCGACATTATGGTGTAGTCGACCCAGGTATTGTGCTTCAAGGCAGCAATCGTCCCGACGGTGACCCCCATCAATAGTGTGAAGATAAAGGCAACGAAACCTACCTTCGCAGATACTGGAAGTGCAACCGCGATCAGCTCATTTACTGTGTAATCTTGGTATTTAAAAGAGGGACCGAAGTCACCTTGTAAGATATTTGTCAAATACGTGGTGTATTGTTCAAATACTGGTTTATCTAAGCCGTATTTAGCTTCGATGTTAGCCATAACTTCTGGCGGTAATGGACGCTCGCTTGAAAACGGGTTACCCGGTGCGAAACGCATGAGAAAGAAAGATATAGTGATCAACACCAACATGGTTGGAATCGCTTCAAATATCCTTTTCATAATGAATTTAAGCATAAACTCACTCTTTCAGTCTGTGACAATTAAAATTAGAAAGACGCTACATGCGCGCCCTGCGCATGTAGTGTCTGTATCGTTATAGTTATATTAACTTTTTAGAATCGAAGCTTATTATTGAGCTTTGATGTATAGGTCTTTCGAGAAGATCTTATCTTCCGCGTTGTTGATTGGGAAACCACCAACATGCGGGTTAAGTAGACGAGATTTAACGTATTGGTAGATAGGAGCGATTGGCATGTCGTTTGCCATTAGCGCCTCAGCTTCTAGGTAAAGTGCTTTACGCTCTTCTTCTGAAGTTGAGTTAAGTGCTTTATCGATGATTTGGTCGTAAGCCGCGCTGTCGTAGTGAACACCACCGGTAGTGTTGTTACTCTTCATTAGCGTTAGGAACGAAGACGCTTCGTTGTAGTCACCACACCAACCAGCACGTGCTACTTCGAAGTCACCAGAATCTTTAGAAGATAGGTACGTTTTCCACTCTTGGTTCTCAAGTGTTACAGAAAGACCCAGTGTTTTCTTCCACATAGAACCTAGCGCTACAGCAATCTTCTTGTGGTTCTCTGAAGTGTTGTAAAGTAGGTTGAATTTAAGTGGGTTATCTTTTCCGTAACCCGCTTCTTCAAGAAGACGTTCCGCTTCTGCGTTACGCTCTTTCTGAGACATCTTGCCGTAAGCAGGCAGCTCAGGATCGAAGCCAGCTGTGATTTCAGGCGTTAGGAAATACGCAGGTTTTTGACCTTGCGCTAGGATAGCACCTGTTACGATATCACGGTCGATCGCGTAAGAGATTGCCTGACGAACACGAACATCATCAAATGGTGCTTTCTTCGTGTTGAAGATGTAGTAGTAAGTACATAGGTTACCCGCTACAGATACATCTTCCGCGTACTCTTTTTGAAGACGCTTGAAGTGCTCAGTTGGAAGTTCGTTTGTGAAATCGATTTCGCCAGATAGGAAGCGGTTCATTTCCGCTACTTGATTTTCGATTGGTAGGAAGGTTACTTTATTTAGAACCGTCTTATCGTTGTTCCAATATTGGTCGTTACGCTTTAGAACTAAACGCTCGTTAACAACCCATTTATCAACAGAGAATGCACCGTTACCAACGAAGTGGTCAGGCTTAGTCCATTGATCACCGAATTCTTCAACAGTAGCCTTGTGTACTGGCTTCATTGTTGTGTGGCCCATCATCATTACGAAGTATGGTACCGCTGCTTCTAATTCAACAACAAGCGTGTTTGCATCTACAGCTTTAACGCCTAGCTCACTCTTGTCTTTCTTACCCGCTACGATGTCCTTCGCATTCGCCATCTTGGTATATTCCATGTACCAAGCGTATGGAGAAGCCGTTGCAGGATCAACTGCACGTTGCCAGCTGTAAACGAAATCTTCAGCTGTTACAGGATCGCCGTTAGACCATTTTGCGTCTTTACGTAGGTGGAAAGTGAATGTTTTGTTGTCTGTCGTTTCCCAGCTTTCAGCAACACCAGGGATAGTATTACCGTCGCCATCTTGGTTCACTAGACCTTCTAGAAGATCACGAATTACGTGAGATTCTGGTACACCTTGAGATTTGTGTGGGTCGATAGTCGCAACTTCAGTACCGTTACCACGAACAAGTTCCTGAACTTTTGCTAGTTCTGTGCCTGCTGGAACTTCAGCAGCGATAGAAAGAGTAGAAGAGGCAGCCACTGCCAAACCAGCACCTAGAAGAAGGGCCTGAGTGATTTTATTCTTGTACATTTAATAAACTCCAAGTTTTATGTATTGCATCCATGACTTCTTTGCTTGGTTCACTGAACGGCAGTGATTTAGATTTATTTAGCTCAAAATTTAAGCACAAAAATCTAAAACCTTACAAAGATTGAGGCACACACTATCAACCATTGAAGTAATTTGCCATAAACAAGTCGCAAAAAATCGGATAATTCTCCGAATTACTCAAGGTAATAGTGTAAATCTCTAATAAAAACCTTATGAATAGTTAGTTACACATAGGGATTAATTAAAAAACAGCCTTTAGTGTTGATGTATCTGTATTGATACTTTTTTTTAGCATCTTATGCTAGAACACTGTCGGCAAATTAACATTAATGCCACATGAAATCTAATTGCACATCACATATCCCCTAAATCGACTCCACTATTTGTGAGGGTTATCACTTTATACAAAACAGCATAATGCACTGCACCAAAACAGATTTAGAAATGCACCAAGACAGACAAAATCACGTATCGAATTTATATGCAACCTGAATGAGTAATCATTTATTAATACACCACTCATTTATAAATAGCTTTATAGCACGCACAAAAAAGCCGACCTTAATAGTCGGCTTTTTACTGTCTCAATCAACAGAACAAATTTTTGAAGCAACATCATATTGCGAGAATTATTTCTCCCAACGCTCCGCAGCTTTGGTATCTGAATCGCGAGAATCAACCCAACGAGTTGTTTCAGTGGTACGTTCTTTTTTCCAAAACGGCGCTTTGGTTTTCAGAAAGTCCATAACAAACTCACACGCTTCGAAGGCAGCGCCACGATGTGCACTTGATACACCAACGTAAACAATCTGGTCACCGATATCTAGGTCACCAACGCGATGAATCACTCGCATCTTCTGAATAGGCCAGCGCGCTTCAGCTTGATCACAGATCTCGCTCAGCGACTTCTCTGTCATACCCGGATAGTGCTCTAGAGACAAACCAATCACGTTGTCGCCAAGGTTCATGTCGCGAACTTTACCAACAAACGTCACTACCGCTCCTGCAGCTGTGCCTTGAGCTAGATAATCGTATTCGTCACCCACAGAAAAGTCTTCTGCAGTAACTACTACTCTTAGATCTATAACTCGAGAATCATTCATGACTAGCCTCCAGTCACTGGTGGGAAGAAAGCCACTTCATCGCCGTCTTTCACTTCAGTCGTCAAAGGTACGATTGATTGGTTAAGCGCAGCCAAAAGCTTGCCCTCTTCCAATGCGATATCCCATTTGCCTTCTTGTGTTACAAGGTGGCTGCGAATCGCTGCAATCGTCTTGAACTGTGCATCAACTTCAACGCTGTCCACACCAACAAGTTCACGAGTTTGAGCAAAGAAAAGAACTGTAATCATGATTCCACCTTAAAGTGACCAGACTTACCACCCGTCTTCTCTAACAGACGTACATTCTCGATAACAATATCTTTCTGAACAGCTTTACACATATCGTAAATCGTTAACGCAGCAACAGAAGCAGCCGTTAGCGCTTCCATTTCTACGCCTGTCTTACCCGCAAGCTTACAAACAGATTCGATGCGAACCTTGTTTTCAGACTCGATAGCTTCAAGCTGCACTTCTACTTTGGTTAATAGCAGAGGGTGACACAGTGGAATCAGATCCCACGTCTTCTTAGCCGCTTGAATACCCGCAATGCGTGCCGTTGCGAAAACATCGCCTTTATGGTGGCTACCAGAAACAATCAGCTCTAGCGTTTCAGCAGACATTTTTACGAAAGCTTCCGCTCTCGCTTCACGTACTGTCTCAGCTTTTGCCGATACATCGACCATGTTTGCTTCGCCAGACGCGTTAATGTGTGTAAATTGGCTCATACTCAAACCGCCTTATACAGAAAGGTGTGGCATGAAGTTACAAGGGCGGTGACTAGCATCCATTTGTTGCTTGATGATCTTAGTCCAACCTGTGCGACAAGCACCTGTAGAACCTGGCATCGCAAAGATAACTGTGTGGTTAGCAAAGCCCGCAATCGCACGAGATTGAATTGTCGATGTACCGATCTCTTCATAAGATACTTGACGGAATAGCTCACCGAAGCCTTCTACTTCTTTGTCAAATAGTGGCTTAAGCGCTTCAGGCGTGCTGTCACGAGAAGTAAAACCAGTACCGCCAGTGATCATGATCGCTTGTACGCTTTCATCAGCGATCCACTTGGATACGATCGCACGGATCTTGTACATGTCATCGATAACAATTTGCTTATCAACCACGTTGTGGCCTGCTTCTTTAGCATGCTCAGCTAGGTAACCACCGGACGTGTCATTTTCTTCTGTACGAGTATCTGAAACGGTTAGTACTGCGATGTTTGCTGCTTGGAATTTGCTTTCTGCGTGACCCATTTGTTCACCTATATAAATTTTTCAATTGTGAGGGCGTGTTGACCTTTCGTGATTAAATTTTGTTCGAGATAAAAGCGTTTTAATCGCGGCGAGGGGGAAGTAGCCTAGTCATTCTAAGCAAATCTCCCTCAACAAAGAGTAAAACGCTTTTAGCCGAACCCTTCGGGCAGCGTTTGCTGGTCATTTCTACTACGTTATCGGCTTCTCATGTAGGCTAGCTACACATCAAAGCCTCTGCCTTGTATAAATACCCAGCAACTCGCTGCAAAAATCAGCTCGAAAGAGCAACACGCCCTAGACTGATTCGCCCAGCCTAAAGAAGCTGAGCGATAAAATGCTTTAGAGTATATAGCGGGTTAACCGCCGATTGACGCCAAGTTTGGAGTCATGCCGCTGTTGCCATCATGTAAGAAGTGGCTAACAGACTTGGTTTGAAGCTGAGCCTGAATTCGATCAATGAGCTCTTGCTCTTGTTGATCTTCTTGAATCAGATCTCGCAGTTCAACACCGTGGTCGCCAAACAGACATAGGTGAAGTTTACCAGTCGCAGAAACACGCAGTCGGTTACAACTCTCACAGAAGTCTTTCTCGTAAGGCATGATCAAACCAATTTCACCCTTGTAGTCTGGGTGGACAAACACTTGTGCTGGACCATCGTTAACCGCTTTGACTTTTAACAGCCAACCGTTAGCAATAAGCTGATTGCGAATCGCAACGCCAGACACATGATGTTTATCGAACAACTCGTCCATCTCGCCGGTTTTCATCAGCTCGATAAAACGTAATTGAATAGGTTTGTCTTTGATCCAATTAAGGAAGGCTGGTAATTCCTGACTGTTGAGGTCTTTCATCAATACAACGTTGACTTTGACTTGTTCATAGCCAACCTCAAACGCTTTATCAATGCCTCGCATAACCTCAGTAAACTTATTCTCACCAGTGATCTGATGGAACATACGTGAATCTAAACTATCCACGCTAACGTTTATATGGGTTAAACCAGCATCACGCCATTGCCCTACTTGTTTCTCCATGCGGTAGCCATTCGTTGTCGTGGCTACTTTTTCGATGCCTGGAGTAGAAGCAACGGTATGTATGATTTCAGGAAAGTCTTTACGCAGACTCGGCTCTCCGCCTGTAATGCGGATCTTTGAGGTACCACAATCTGCAAACGCTTTTACAACGCGTTTGATCTCGGGAACACTTAAAAAAGACGAGTTTTTTTGCCCTGACGGTTTGTAACCATCCGGCAAGCAGTAAGTACATTTAAAGTTACAGACGTCTGTAACCGACAAGCGCAAGTAATAAAACTTGCGATGGAATCTATCTTCGAATTGTTGCGCCACGGAACACCTTTCCAAACACGGGAGGCATAATCATTTCCAATTAAGCCCTTGTGACAACATGTCACTGGCTCTTGATGCGTATCGGTACAGCAAATACCACTGTGCGACTTAGCATGCGAGAGCTCGGAGTTATGGCAACCGCACGTCATATTCATACGTGCAGTAGCTGAGTAATAAAATACTTAATATTTGTACGTGAATCTAGCTCTGATGGTAAAAAACGGGTCACATCGGCAAAAAAAACGTATCAAACGCTCAAAATAACTCTTGTTGAGTATATAGCGAGAAGCATTTAACCTAAATTATAGTTGGTAATAACCTAACAAGAACAAAAAATGAATATTTACGCTTCAAAGAAGGTCGTAGCAATCGGTGGAGGCCATGGCTTAGGTCGTATGCTTGCTGCACTAAAAGACTTTGGTAACAACGCAACTGGCATTGTTGCAACAACGGATAATGGCGGCTCAACCGGACGAATTAGAGACTGCCAAGGTGGTATCGCTTGGGGAGATACTCGTAACTGTATCAACCAATTGATCACTGAACCTTCAATCAGCTCGATGATGTTTGAATACCGCTTTCGCGGCCAAGGTGAACTCGACGGTCATAACTTGGGTAACCTGATGCTCACAGCATTAGACAACCTCTCGGTTCGCCCACTAGAAGCGATTAACCTAATTCGAAATATGCTCAAGGTCGACGTCAATATCGTGCCGATGACCGAGCACCCTTCTGACCTCACAGCCCTATCAATGGACGGACGTTGGGTAACCGGCGAAACCAACGTTGATGACATGACAGAAAAACTGCGCATGATGGATCTGTCTCCAGAAGTGCCCGCAACCAAAGAAGCCGTTGCAGCCGTCGAACAAGCCGACTGTATCGTTCTTGGCCCTGGCAGCTTCCTGACCAGTGTGATGCCCCCTCTTCTCCTTCCAGAGATTGGGAAAGCCATCGCTGAGAACACCAAGGCTAAGGTTATCTTCATTGAAAACCTATCTCCAGAACACGGTCCTGCAGGAAAAATGACGCTTCAAGAACAGCTTGAATGGTGTGAACGTACCTGCAAAGCGAGAAAAATTGATGTTGTGCTGGGCAATGCGCCGCACCCTGAACTTGAAGGTCTTTGGAACTGCGTGACCACTGACCTTGCCTCTCCTAACCGAGATTGGCGACATGACCGTTTAAAACTTCAACAAGCAATTCGGGCTCAACTCGCTTAATGCTTGCAGCCTAGGCTAAACCACAGAAACCAGTAAAAACAAAAAAGGAGCATCATGCTCCTTTTTTAGTCTCTGTATCTCTACCTGTAGATTTAGCGATTAACCGCTTTAGAGATCAGTCATCAACTGCTGATATTCAGTATAAGTCGATAGTAGAAGTTCCTGCATATCTTGAAAATCAATATCTGTCACAGGCAATGCTTGCTTCACTTTTGCGTCTAAGCTAATAGCAAAACTACACAAAGAATCGGCACCAAAACTCGCAGCACTGCTCTTCAACGCATGGCTGATATCGGCCAAATACTTAGACGTATCGGTATCTTTGTTTAGCTCTAGGTGCTCGTGGTATCCCTTCAATTCACCTAAAAATATTTCCAGTAATACTGGGACATTCTCTTGCCCTATTTCGCCGGCAAGTTCATCAACTTTTTGCTGATTTAATACTTTCGTCATTATTATTTTCTTATTGTTTGGTGATTACTGCTTCGCATTCCACGTTTGCAACTTACGGTATATGGTCGAAGGACTCACATCTAAGAAGCCTGCTGCTCGGGGGATATTGCCATCACACGCTTTAATGGCCTGTTCGATGGCCGTTTTCTCAGTGATCCACAATGGGAAAATATCTTTTACCGTGATGTCTTCATTCTGCTTTTCTTTCAATCGCAGGCTGTTTTCAATCGGTTGGTTCAATGGGGGCGGAAGCATGTTTAGAGTAATCTCTTTACCGTTATTCAAAACCACCACGTTTCGCAACACGTTTTGTAGCTGACGAACGTTACCCGGCCACTCATATTGATTAAAGCGATCAAGTACTTCTTGAGCAAAACGTACAAACGCCTTCCCTTCCTCTACCGACATATAGCCTAGTAACGAGTACGCAATCTCGATGACATCTTCACCACGCTCACGTAATGGCGGCAAGTGCAGCGGAATCACGTATAAACGATAGTATAAATCTTCTCTAAAGCGACCTTCTTGTACTTCTTTCCAAGGGTCACGGTTGGTCGCACACACAAAACGAACGTCCACACTCTTCATCTTCGAAGAGCCGACTTTTTGAAAAGTACCGGTTTGAATAAAACGCAGAAGCTTGGTTTGCAGTTCAAGGTCCATCTCACACAACTCATCGAGGAACAGTGTTCCACCGTCAGCCAATTCAGCAGCACCTTGGCGATCCGTTGCCGCGCCAGTAAAGGCACCTTTTACGTGGCCAAACAGCTCACTTTCAATCAAGTCTTTAGGAATTGCCGCACAGTTGATGGCGATGAAAGGCTTATCACCACGCTTACTCGCCGCGTGAATCGCTTCTGCACATACCTCTTTACCCGTACCACTTTCACCGGTAATGAAAATACTCGCTTTACTCGATGCGGCGGAATCGATAGTTCGGTAAACCTGCTGCATAGTTTGGCTACTGCCAATAAAACCTTGATAGTTCTGGTTTCCCGGATGTTCCGAACTGTTCTTAAGCTTGGTAGCCTTACGGATTGCGTTGTTCACCGTAATACGAAGTCGGTCGGCTTCACATGGCTTGATAAGGAAATCTTGAGAACCATGACGCATTGCTTCTACGGCGGTATCGATAGAGCCGTGCGCTGTCATGAAGATAACGGGCACTTCAGGGTACTTTTGTTTTACAGCAAAGAGCACATCCATACCCGTCATATCAGGCAGACGTAGATCTAATAAAATAAGGTCAGGGATTCGATGATTCAAACTCTCAATTGCATCGCGGCCAGTGCCGACAATGTTGATATCAATTTCGAGCGGTGTAAGATACGAGCGATATAACGCTGCGACTGAAGCCGTATCCTCCACCATCAACAAATACTTTGATTTGTTATCTAACGTTTTTGATTGCATATCCTAGCCATTTATAATTTGCATTTCTTATTATAGTCGCATTCCGCTTTGCATTATGCAAATTAGCCACAATATTTGTGATGTATTTTTTTACTTACTTCAAACAATCAATGTTTTATCTATCTGGCACGAACGATGCAGTAATATAAATGACCTTCGGGTCACCTAGCCAACTGACGTTGTTAGTGAACCGAGTGTTCACAAACGTAAGCCAGTAGAACAATTACTACTGGCTGTTTTTTTGTCTGAACCACTCTCAATTCTTATCTTGAGGGTATGAACTTCTTGAGTAAGAAGTGAGACTAGCTGTTGGTAATGAATTGCTTTCTCATCTGTTCAATCTCATCACGCTTTTGCGCCGCCAACTCAAACTCCAGATTCTGAGCATGCTGATACATCGCAGCTTCTAGCTTACTGATCTCTTTATCAAGCTGCTGTGGCGTAAGCACTGCATAACTTTCAGATGGCTCAGCCACCTTAGATAGTGGAACTTGCTTAGATTGACGCTGCTGTTTCGACTTGGTGATGTCACCCAGCTCCATAATATCTTTGATATTACGTTTCAGCGCTTGTGGTGTAATACCTTGCTCTTCGTTGTAGGCCTGTTGTTTCTCACGACGACGATCGGTTTCATCAATCGCTTTTCTCATCGACTTAGTAATCGAGTCACCATATAAGATCGCCTTACCTTCGAGGTTACGCGCGGCACGACCAATGGTTTGGATCAGAGAACGCTCAGAACGCAAGAAGCCCTCTTTGTCTGCATCAAGAATCGCCACCAACGATACTTCCGGCATATCCAAACCTTCACGAAGTAAGTTAATACCCACTAACACGTCAAACTCGCCCAAACGTAAGTCTCGGATGATCTCGACACGCTCAACGGTATCGATATCAGAGTGCAAGTAACGCACTTTAACGCCATGCTCACTTAAGTATTCGGTTAAGTCTTCCGCCATTCTCTTAGTTAATGTTGTGACCAACACGCGCTCTTCTTTCACTGAACGGATTCTGATTTCAGACAACAAGTCATCCACCTGAGTCGCGACCGGTCTTACTTCAATGATCGGGTCTAACAGGCCAGTAGGACGCACCACTTGATCAGCAATCTCGCCATCTGATTTTTCAATCTCGTAATTACCCGGCGTTGCCGACACAAAAATCGTTTGTGGAGCTATAGACTCAAATTCTTCAAACTTCATTGGACGGTTATCCAATGCAGAAGGCAATCTAAAGCCAAACTCGACCAAGGTTTCTTTACGAGAACGGTCACCTTTATACATCGCACCAATTTGCGGCACAGTCACGTGTGACTCATCGATGATCAGCAAACCATCCTCAGGCAGGTAATCAAATAACGTTGGAGGCGCTTCCCCTTCCGCACGGCCGCTCAAGTATCGTGAATAGTTTTCGATACCGGAACAGAAGCCAAGCTCAGTCATCATTTCAATATCAAACTGAGTTCTTTGAGAAATACGCTGCTCTTCGAGAAGCTTATTGTTGTCTTTTAAGTATTGAGCACGATCTCGCAATTCATCCTTGATGTTCTCAATCGCCTCGAGGATTTTTTCTCTTGGGGTTACATAGTGAGTTTTTGGATAAACGGTAAAGCGCGGTAAGTCTCTTTGCTTAATCGCACCAGTCAGTGGATCAAAGATACTAATGCAATCGACTTCGTCATCGAACATCTCAATTCGAACCGCATCTTGGTCAGATTCAGCCGGAAAGATATCGATCACTTCACCACGAACTCGAAACTGACCACGTTCAAAAGCGACGTCGTTTCTTGAATATTGCAGTTCAGCCAAACGGCGCAAAATATCACGCTGATCCATCACCTCACCACGACTCAAGTGAAGCATCATCTTCAAATACGACTTAGGGTCACCAAGACCGTAGATCGCCGACACAGAAGCCACAATGATGGCGTCTTTTCGTTCTAGTAAGGCTTTGGTTGCCGAGAGCCTCATCTGTTCAATATGAGCGTTCACAGACGCATCTTTCTCGATGAACGTGTCCGTGGTTGGAACGTAGGCTTCAGGTTGGTAGTAATCATAGTAAGAAACGAAATACTCAACGGCATTGTTTGGAAAGAAAGATTTCATCTCACCGTAAAGTTGAGCCGCCAATGTCTTGTTAGGCGCTAATAGGATCGCAGGTCTTTGAGATTGGGAAATGACGTTGGCAAGGGTAAAGGTTTTACCAGAGCCCGTTACCCCTAATAGAGTTTGATGTGCCAAACCAGAATCTAGTCCATCTAATAATTTGGTTATCGCCGTCGGCTGGTCACCGGACGGGCTGTAGTCCGATACCAAGTCAAAGAGTTTGCTCATAGGTCGCCATTTCCATACTGTTTTTTTAATCAGGTCATTGTCACTCTAGGTGGAGTGTCGTTGCAACTATTATCTAGAGAAATGCATCTTAAGATCAGATATCAGTTATAGCTTTTATTTTTAGAACTTGGTATTATCCGTGCCCCTGCAAGATCTCTTCAGCTAAATTACTCGATTTTTAATCCACTACTTTTCCCCAAAAAATCTAAAAATACCGCTTGTTTTACTGTTCGGTTTATAATCTACAAAAGTTATACAATCGCGATATTTTGATATAAATCTTTTAAATACATTGAGTTAGATAAAATTTTTACATTTTTCGATTTATCCCAATGATTGTTGTTAAAGTTTCACACACACACTTATCCACAATTTTGGTGGATAACTAAAGCAAAGCTAAATCCAATAAGGTGTTCAAGAAAGTAAAGTTTTTTATCTTACTTTTTTCTGATATTTTTTATTGACAGAAATTCGGACAATTATTAGAATTCGCGTCGCTAACAAGCAATTCCCCTTTAGTTCAGTTGGTAGAACGGCGGACTGTTAATCCGTATGTCGCAAGTTCAAGTCTTGCAAGGGGAGCCAAATTCAGAAAAAAGCCCAATCTTTCGATTGGGCTTTTTTCGTATGTAACTGCGACTAACTTGTTCCAAGTTAATGTCACAAACTTAGCCGCTCACGTTCATCGTTGATCAAAAAAGCCACGAACTAATCCGTGGCTCACTTAACTTTTGAGACTACAAACTACCCGAGAAGTAATGGGTATCTCGTAGAATCCATTTATATTGCATTATAGGTGACGAGCGATCGTGTCCGTCAAAACCGCAGCTACCTTATCATCGCCAGCTTGATCGCCTTTACTGTAGGTATTGATCTGACGCTTCGATGAATCGTGGATATTAGTGATGGCTACCACTTCTCTCTCAATACCAAATCCAACCAACTTAATCATCAATTCTTTATTTTTGAATGAGTCGCCAACGATCACGATAGAGTTAAAATCTTTCAGTAGCTCTTTAGTCAGATCTTCAACTTGAACATCATTACTATTAATAAAAAAGATATCCGCAGATTTCGCAGAGCTTCGCTCTCCAGCAGACTTCAGTTGGATTTGCTGCATCTCATTGAACACACCATTATCTTGCGTTCCAATGGTAGATAGGCTCGCAGCATTAGAAGCCAAAGACAATAGCAGTGTACTAGCAAAAACAGTACTTTTAACAAAATTCATTCTCTTTACCCTCTAATAACTAAAGAATTGTTTCTTTCATGATGCGGAACGTTTGACCTTTATCGTCAATATCGCAATCGGTATCGATCGTAATGCCGTAGTTAGAATCTCTTTGGTATAAAGTTGACTCATTCTCATTAATTGACCAACTACTGCCATACATATTGAGATAGGCGCGCGAAACCGTCACCGCATTGCCGAATACCAGTTTTTGGTCAACACAAGTATTCCAATCAGCAGTGTAGTTTTCTTGCCACGTCTCATAGCTCTTTAGGTCGTAAACTCGGTACAGGTCTTCACCCCAAATTTCAGCAGCGTTCTTTACATGCCAAAATTCTGCAGATGGAGCATCTCTGTAATACCCAGCTTCTCCCACAGCTTTTGTATTAATAGTCTGGACAACCGAGTGGCCGATATCATTGCCTTCATCAACCGAGGTGTAATTCAACATATTGTGTGTCTGACTCGATTCTTTAGTTTGGCTAAAACCAAACCCAACACCCAGACCAGCAGACGGACCATCTGATTTGCTCGCTTCAAAAGAGCCAGTAATATCGAAACTCAAAGACGTACTCTCAGCTAACGAAATCTCTTTGTTCAAATTACTCGAACTTGGAAAGCTTTGCTGGTTCACAAACAGATTTCCATGTCGTCTTTGAGGGAGACAGTAATCGTTGTTTTTATCGTTTTCACACTCTTCAGACAAGTACTTCCAAGTCAGCCTTGATTGCTCTTTCGCATTATTAGGAGCCTCATCAACGGCTTTCTTGTGAGCCCAATTGTAGGCATTGTCACCTGACATGAAATTAAATTGAGAATTACCATGGAAGATCTGACCTAAGTATCCTTCTGGGTAATAAAAGTGTGGCGCAACTTTCTCATCTTCCCACTCGAAAAAATAGCCTCCGTCGGCAAGGGTTTGACGCGTGACATTCATGCTACCGTCAACCGCCATAATATAGTTAGTCTTATTTGACTGAGAAAACATCAACAAATCGATGGTACGTGCGACATCAACCTGTTCATGAATTTTGTACTTCTCCTTACCATAGCTATAAGCACCATTCTGAGAAGTGATAATAAATTGCTCTTCAATTTGACCATCTTCTATTCTGGCATGCTGACAGAGGTTCGCAATTTTTCCAGGTAAACCCTGCTGCTCTAGGTGATTGTTAATGTATTCTACTTTGGCATTAAAGATATCACAGGCTGTCGCAGGATCATCGTACGCAACATACTCATCAGCCCCTTTGAAGTAGGCATCATCAATTCCAGGGATAGGAGATGCATTAACATAGCCAGATAACATAGAGACTGTTATCAAGCTCAAACTGAAGTGTTTTAATTTCATCACTCGTTCCTTTTAACTGCATTTGCACCAATATCGATGCCTTTTAAAATTAGCGAGTAAAAAAAATATATTCACAATAAAGTTGTAATAAAAAAATCTATTTATCGTTGAATATACCTGAAAATACCAAATTGGACATTTTATATATCGCAGGAGAAGTTAAGACCGTTCATTTTAGATTCTTCGTCCTTAAACCTCCGATAACAATGGGAAATAAGCCGACCTTGTTCTACACGATACGAGAGGCCTGAATGTCCTATGTTAATTCTCTTCCGCCATATTAGTAGGTCTTCAAGTGAATCTACCTTCTCTATTTGAATTTGTATTTTTTCAAAGTATCCATCAAAGTTCATAATTCAACATCTTACCAAAGCCAAAAACCATACCAACTAGTTTTTATAATTAAGGTACTTATAAAAACCAAATTTCAAAAATTCGGTTAGCCAATCACTAACCAACCGATAATTGAGAGAATTATTTTTTTATAATGTAAAAAGCCACACTAAAGTGGCTTTTTATTTAACGATGGTGACCTCTGGGCTGCATTGATGGCTAATCAACCTCACAGCTTACTATCACCAAACACACTCTAATGTTTCACTATTTACAATAAACCAAATGAGTCAAGTAGTACTGAAAATCAAGTAATTTCAAGAAAAATCAACATTTAGAATATGTTCATTTATAAGTTAGACTCAATTCCCAGTCAGAGAATTCAAAGTTATCCATCTCAATAATGAACAGCCCATTTTCGCTAACTGGCAGCTCCTTAGTCGCTTTGATGTACGTATTTATAGGCTCAAGATATTTGTCCGCTGATGTCCAAAAATGATGCGCATGATCATAAATATATACGACATCACCATTCTGGATGCAGCTTTCGGATTCTGTTGGGCGGCTGATCTTCATGAAGTCAGAAGAGTCGTGATCTTCGGTATAATACGTATTACTACTATAGGTCCAGTAGTAATCTTTATAATCATCTTTCCTTGAGATCTGAACATAGTCATTGTCGTGAATACAAGTACCATTATATGGATGCCAGTTATCTAACTTAAACTTAGCGTTGGATTGCTCTCCATCGCGACCGTAGGTAAGCCAGCCATTAGGCACATTTGGATCCGCGTAAACATATTCACCAGTCGATCGATGCTTTAGCCTGATTGAGTTATATGGCTTATTGATTGGACGCACACTATGAATTGGCGTGCTTTCATCTGCATACTCAAACGCAGCGACAGGGAAATGGTCTGAATACTCATAAAAGTAATACGGCTCCTGTGTGCCAGGTAAAGCAACTCTATCCGATGCGATATCTAACACTTGGTTGTGCCAGTTCTTGGGTTGCTTGTGACTACGCTCGACCAGAACATAGTCAAGTAATTGCCCTTTTAGATCAGAATAGTTTGCGTGTGCTAAACCATTTACTGCAGGGTCCCATGAGTAAGGCGCACCGGCGTAATTGGTCGGCTCTGCTACATTTAAGGTCTCGAGCATTGAAGAAAACTCTTGTGACTCTTTTGCTACATTTAGATCACCAGCAATAAAAAACATTTCGTCAGCTGAGCGATTTGCCCCGAAAATATAATTCTCTATTTGTGCAAACTGGTCTTGTCTAACCACAGAGGGAGGAGTTTTGCAGGTATCATCATCAGCTTGAACGTGAGTGCCGATAATATTGTATCTCTCTCCACCTTTATTAATGACGGTATGTATAAAACCTTTTTGAGATGCCCAGTCTGCACCGCACCCATCTCTGAAGATCACTTGTGACTTGTACTCAATCGGATATTTACTGAATACAATCACGCCGCCATCATCAAGAGATGTCGATCGCCAACCTTCAGTGTGATCCCAGCCATTTTTTGTACGGCCTAAGACAGGAGTTAAATATCCAAACTTCTGAGCGAGTGCATCGATAAGTATTTGGCTCGCTTGGTTGTCGAACACTTCGTTAAATATAACCACGTCAGTATCATCAAAAACCGAAGAGTTCGCCAATAACTGTGCTCGTTTATTTGGATTAGTCCCACCAACGAAAACGCCGAGACGATGATCCAGCATATAAATGTTATAATTCATTATCTTGGGGGGTGAGCTGATCTCCTCAGCTAGCGAATTAAGACTGATCAGTATGAGCAAGACTGATATTAGATATTTAGTCATGGTTAGTGCATCTCCTATTAAACTGAGATGCATCCTCCCATAATGACACAATTGATAATAATGAAATAGACCTAAAAAAAATATCAAACCATAGTTAAAATATTAATAGTCATCATAAAAACCTTCAATTGGTAAATCCTCAACTTTTACAGCAACCATTTTCTTTACAGGACTATTTGAAATGATAAGCATATATTGGTTCGGCAACTCTTCAACAACTTGAACCGATTTAAAAAACGATAGCTTTTTTCGCGCTTCAATATATTTATCATAAACGAGCATGTCGTCATCATGTTCAAAATCAATGTCTCCATGATCAACGCGTTCTTCACGCAAGCTTACATTAAATAGCCCATTACTCTTGCGAATAAATTTTCCTTTTGTGTAAATATCTAAGGTGTTATTGAGTCCAGCTTCTTTTATAATCGTAACCGCCTCAAAATTTTCATCACTGATCACGACGTCCATGTGCTCCGTGGCCATATAGTCACCATCTATTGTCATATAAAGGGTCGTAGAGTTGACCAAAACATTATTTTTCGAACGTAGACTATATGCAATGGAAACCAGCATTAAACAAAGACAACACAGAAGAAAGTAAACACTTTTATTTTTAGTGAACATAGCGACTAAGCTCCGCTTTAACCATACCAACCAGATCATCCGTTGATTGAGGAGATTCAAACAAAACCACTAAATTGACAGGCGGTGCCAGTGGCTTGAGTATTACAATAGATAAACTTTCTTGAGAATGAGCAAGGATCAATCGGCTTAACCTACCTTGTTTAACTTCTTGAGAAACCAAAAGCTTAACGCCTTTTGCAACCAATTTGGCCTCTTCTTCATTATCACAATAGACAGTTAAAGCTTCGCTAGAAAACATTTTAGTCAGTGGAAGCCAGCTCGTTAACTTAGGGGCTTTTGCAGTGAACACCAACGGAAACAATGCCGCAATCGCTATGAATAAGCAGCCTAGAACAATATAGATTTGATTACGTCCGAATGTGAATCGTGTGTTTTTTTCGGAACTCTCTTCAAAGCTCTCAGTCTTACAACTTGGGTCTCCAGCTAATAAGTTGTCTTGGTTATCTGATTTATCATCATCGTCTTCTAGCCACAACACCGCCTCACTTTCGAGTTTATAACCAACCTTAGCGACCGTTTTTAGATACTTTTGTTGCTTCCCATTATCCTCAAGCAAAGTACGTATCGCGCTGATCGATTGTGTCAGTGAGCCTTCAGAGACATGTTTTCCTGGCCAAGCTCTTTTCAACAAATCTTCTTTAGTATTAATTTTTCCAGCGTTTTCACACAACATTAGAATCACAAGATGATCGTGATAGCCGATGCGCTTTTCTTCATTTTTGAGTAAATCAGTCACTAACGGGTGGTCTAAGTGGATTAACCAATCATTTACTTTGTACATAAATTAGCCTTGAAAAATGAATAACCATAATATTTATACAAATATATTTTCCATGGATAAATATTGGGGTTATTTAAAATAATTTTTATATGTCACTTGATTCATTCAACCATTTACCACTAACCGAACGTTAACAGGATTAATTAAATGGTTATTTAAAAAGGCAAAATAAGTAACTTTTTTGTAAACGCAACTATATATAAAAAAAACACCGTCATGAAACAAAAAAAACTAAAATACAGATATTTAAAAATTGACAACTAATTCATAAAAAAATAACAGATAATTACATTGGATTATTAAGAAATATTTAAACTTAGTTCAAAAATTGACTAATAATGACAAGAAATGTCTTTTAATTTTTTTTCTTACTTATAAGCACATCCGGTTATCTACGTTCACTAAAGGTTTCACTTACAACAAATTAATGTTTACAGATTAAGTTTTTGCGCACGTTAGGCTCATTTTAGGCTGACTATATTGGCTATCACCACCATCTCTATCGTGAAACCGATTTCTTAAAAGCTGATGCGTATAAGTCCTAAATCAAAGTAAAACTCCTAGCTTTAAACAAGAAAGATTGACAACATACTCGTTAAAATTGTTAATTTCATGCTCAAGAAAACCATACCCAACAGCCGTTGTACTTCCATGCCGCGAGCGTTTGTCGTAGGTTTTAGCCCAACCGATTTGTTGCGATTACATCTGCTATCCTCTTATTAAGCGTATAAATTTCCATCAGACATACAAAACCACACCGTTCACTGGTTGTTATTAGGTGAGCAAAGCAGGATAATATCGGGATCGGAATCTCAAGAATTAATCCATTATGACCGAATACCTTTTGTTGTTGGTTGGCACAGTGCTGGTCAATAACTTTGTGCTAGTGAAGTTTTTAGGGCTATGTCCTTTCATGGGAGTCTCCAAGAAACTGGAGACTGCGATTGGCATGGGCCTCGCGACGACTTTCGTTCTGACGTTAGCGTCGGTCTCTGCATACCTAGTAGAAACCTACATCCTTACCCCTCTGGGTATTGAATACCTGCGTACCATGAGCTTCATCTTGGTTATCGCGGTGGTTGTTCAATTTACGGAAATGGTGGTTCACAAAACCAGCCCGACTCTTTATCGCCTATTGGGTATCTTCCTACCTCTTATCACTACCAACTGCGCGGTGTTAGGTGTGGCACTTTTGAACATCAATGAAAACCACAACTTCATTCAGTCGATCATCTATGGTTTCGGCGCAGCGGTGGGTTTCTCTCTTGTTCTGATCCTGTTTGCTGCGATGCGTGAGCGTATTGCGGTTGCTGATGTTCCAATGCCATTCAAAGGTGCTTCGATTGCGATGATCACAGCAGGCCTAATGTCTCTGGCATTTATGGGCTTTACTGGGTTGGTGAAATAAGCATGAGTACCATTTTAATTGCGATCATTGCGCTAGCCGTTTTAGCCGCTATTTTTGGCGCTATTTTAGGCTTTGCTTCTATCCGTTTTAAAGTAGAAGCCGATCCTATCGTTGATCAAATCGATACCATTTTACCGCAAACTCAATGTGGCCAATGTGGCTACCCAGGTTGTCGCCCATACGCAGAGGCGATCGCTAACGGAGACAAGATCAACAAATGTCCTCCTGGCGGCCAAGCAACCATTGAGAAGCTAGCAGACTTAATGGGCGTAGAAGTTGAAGATTCCGCTCACGACTTAGATAACAAAGTAAAAACTGTTGCTTTCATTCATGAAGACATGTGTATCGGTTGTACTAAGTGTATTCAAGCTTGCCCTGTCGACGCTATTGTTGGCGGTACCAAGGCTCTGCACACAGTAATCAAAGACGAATGTACAGGTTGTGACTTATGTGTCGCACCGTGCCCTACTGACTGTATCGAAATGATTCCAGTGGCAACAACGACTGAAAATTGGAAATGGCAGATGAACATCATTCCTGTTACTGACATCACTAACCAAGCGACTGATGCGACTGCGTCAGAGCCTAAGGCATAGGGTTAGTATGATCTCTTTAATTGAACAAATTCGCACGGGCTCTATTTGGAACTTTCCGGGCGGCGTGCACCCTGCTGAAAACAAGAAACAGTCCAATACCACTGACATCGTTCATGCCAGACTTCCCGAGGAAATCGTTCTTCCTGTAAAACAACACATCGGTAAGCCAGGTAACTTATTGGTTGCTGCGGGTGACACCGTGCTAAAAGGCCAACAACTTACTGCCTTAGATACTGGTTTTACGTTACCTGTACACGCACCAACGTCAGGTGTGATTACCGCTATCGAACCAAGAACTACCGCTCACCCTTCAGGCTTGAGCGAAATGTGCGTAGTTATTAAACCTGATGGCTTAGACACTTGGATTGAAAAAAATCCAGTTGAAGATTTCTCGACAAAGACTTCTGACGAACTGCTTGATGTGATTCGCCAAGCCGGTATTTCAGGCATGGGCGGCGCAGGCTTCCCTACGGCTAAGAAGCTTCAATCAGGCCTTGGTCGTACCGACATTTTGATCGTCAACGCTGCGGAATGTGAACCTTACATCACCTCTGATGACAAGTTGCTTCAAGAACATGCCGACGAAGTATTAAAAGGCATCGAAGTCGTTGAACACATCCTTCAGCCAAAGCTGACGGTTATCGGTATTGAAGACAACAAGCCAAACGCGATAAAAGCGCTTGAGATTGCAGCGAAAGACAAAGATATCGTCATTCGTGTTATCCCAACTAAGTATCCTTCTGGTGGTGAGAAACAGCTGATCAAGATCCTCACCAACAAAGAGGTTCCGGCTGGCGGCATTCCTGCAGACATTGGTGTTTTGGTTCAAAACGTCGGCTCGCTTTACTCAATTAAGAGAGCGGTAATCGACGGTGAACCAGTGGTCAACCGCGTGGTGACTTTAACCGGTAAAACCTTTAAGCAACCTCGTAACGTGTGGGCACTATTAGGTACACCAGTACACGAGTTACTAGAAGAGTTTGGCTACAAAGCGGATAAAAAACTGCCACGTTTGATTTTGGGCGGCCCGATGATGGGCTTTACCTTGCCGCATGCCAATGTGCCAATCACTAAAACGTCGAACTGTATTTTAGCGCCAACGCGTCGTGAGATCTCACCAAGCACTTACGAGATGGAATGTATTCGTTGCAGCGCGTGTGCTGAAGCTTGTCCTGCGTCTCTACTTCCTCAACAACTGCAATGGCATGCCAAAGCCAACGAGTTGGATAAGTGTGAAGAGCTGAATATTAAAGACTGTATTGAATGTGGTGCTTGTGCGTTTGTCTGCCCAAGTGAAATCCCTCTTGTTCAGTACTATCGCCAAGCGAAAGCCGAAATCAAAACTCGAAAAGATGAAGCCGCTGCTGCAGAGCGCGCCAAGATTCGTTTCGAAGAGAAAAACGCTCGTATGGAGCGTGACAAAGCAGAACGTGAAAACCGCTTCAAGAAAGCTGCTGACAACCGTCGTAAAGATATGAAGTCTGCGGATGGGGATGATGCGATTGCAGCTGCAATTGCTCGCGTTAAAGCGCAAAAAGCTGCGGCAGACCAAGCTCCTAATACGGAATCCGCAGTGAAACCTGCGGTAGCCGCTGCAATTGCGAAGGCAAAAGCGAAACAAGCTGCGGCTCAGAAAGCGGATAGCACTGAACCTGACAATTCTGAAATGTCAAAACTGCGCGAAGAGCGTAAACGACAAGCTAGAGAACGCAAAGCACAACAAGCTTCAGCTGAGACTCAAGCCGAAAACTCTGGTGATGGCAAGAAAGATGCCGTTGCTGCGGCCATTGCTCGTGCTAAAGCCAAGAAAGCACAACAAGCGGAATCTGCTGCTGACGCTCCGGTTGAAAGCTCTGGCGATGCCAAGAAAGATGCGGTCGCTGCCGCTATTGCGCGCGCCAAGGCGAAGAAAGCTCAACAAGCTGAATCGGCTGTTGACGCTCCAGCTGAAAGCTCTGGCGATGCTAAGAAAGACGCAGTTGCTGCGGCCATTGCTCGTGCTAAAGCCAGGAAAGCTCAACAAGCGGAGTCAGCTTCTGATGCTCCGGCTGAAAGTACTGGCGATGCCAAGAAAGATGCAGTTGCTGCCACTATCGCTCGCGCTAAAGCGAAGAAAGCGCAACAAGCTGAAGCCGTTACTCAAACAGAAAGTGAAACTCCGGTTGAAAGCTCTGGCGACGCTAAGAAAGACGCCGTTGCTGCAGCTATCGCTCGTGCCAAAGCGAAGAAGGCGCAGCAAGCGAAACAGGCTGAGACAGTAGAAACTCCTAAGCCAGTACTCGAAGTGGTAGCTGAAACTCAACCAGAAGCTGTCGATCCTAAGAAAGCTGCTGTTGCTGCCGCTATCGCACGCGCTAAAGCGAAGAAAGCACAGCAAGCTAAGCAGGTCGAAGCTCAAGAAGTCGCTCCCGAACCTGTGGCTGAACCTTTAGTTGAAAAAGAGACTGTGGTTGAAGCTGAGGCTCAATCAGAACCCGCCGACCCTAAGAAAGCAGCCATTGCTGCCGCAATTGCTCGTGCTAAAGCAAGAAAAGCGCAGCAAGAGCAAGATAAAAAGAACAATGAGGAGAAAGAGTAGTGGCCTTCTTTATCGCCAGCTCACCGCACGCACACAATCGTAGAAGCACCCCAGATCTCATGAAATGGGTGGCTATTTGTGCATTGCCAGGTCTACTAGCTCAAACCTACTTCTTTGGATGGGGTACGCTCATCCAGTTAGTATTTGCTATCGCACTTGCTGTTACCTTTGAAGCTGCCGTAATGCTGTTGAGAAAACGTCCACCAGTAATGGCGCTACGTGATTACAGTGCTGTTGTTACTGCTTGGCTACTCAGTGTCGCTATTCCTCCACACTCACCGTGGTGGGTTCTAGTGATAGGTATGTTCTTCGCAATTATCATCGCTAAGCACCTATATGGCGGCCTTGGGCAAAATCCATTTAACCCAGCGATGGTCGCTTACGTTGTTTTGTTGATCTCATTCCCTGTTCAAATGACCAGTTGGAATGCACCGAGCAGTTTAACAGCTGAAGCAACAAGTTTTGTTGACTCATTTTTGATGATCTTTACAGGCTTCAACAATGAGGGGCTGTCTCTACAGCAAGCTCGTTTAGGTATAGATGGCACCACAATGGCGACGCCGCTTGATGCATTTAAAACCGCATTAACGGCAGGCAACACCGCTTATGAAGCTCTGTCTCAACCGCAATTCAGCTGGCTAGCTGGCGTGGGTTGGGAGTGGGTGAACCTTGCCTACCTAATTGGTGGCTTGGTACTTATTAAGCAACGCGTGATTCAATGGCATATTCCTGTGGCTTTCATCGGCAGCCTTGCGCTGTTTAGCCTAGTGTTCTTAATCTTAACTCCAGGTGAAACTGCTTCTCCAACCATTCATCTATTGTCTGGTGCGACTATGCTAGGCGCATTTTTCATTGCGACCGACCCAGTTTCAGCATCAACAACAGTGAAAGGTCGCTTAGTGTTTGGCGCTCTGATCGGCGGTTTGGTATTTATCATCCGCAGTTGGGGTGGTTTCCCTGATGGCGTGGCGTTTGCTGTATTGTTAGCCAACATGTGTGTTCCACTGATTGACTACTACACCAAACCTCGTACATACGGTCACTAAGGAGCGGATGCCATGCTAAATGCAATTAAGAAAAACGGCCTTGTACTCGCGATTTTTGCGTGTGCATCGACAGGTTTAGTGGCGGTAACCCACTACCTAACAAAAGATCAGATCAAACAGCAAGAACAAGCTCAGTTACTGTCTGTTCTTAACCAAGTGATCCCGCACGATCTTCACGACAACGAACTGTTTTCGTCTTGTACTTTAGTACAAGCAGAAGAGCTTGGTACTGAGCAAGCGATGCCAGCTTACATCGCTAAACTTAACGGTGAGCCAAGCGCGATTGCGATCGAAGCGATTGCACCAGACGGCTACAATGGCGCGATTAAAGTCATTGTTGGAATGAAGATCGACGGTACTATTTTAGGTACTCGTGTGCTTTCTCACCAAGAAACTCCAGGTTTGGGTGATAAGATTGATTTGCGTGTAAGTGATTGGATTCTTTCGTTTGCAGGCAAACAAGTAACAGATTCTAATCTTGACCGTTGGAAGGTTCGTAAAGACGGTGGTGACTTTGACCAGTTTACTGGCGCGACCATTACTCCTAGAGCGGTCGTGAAATCTGTCAAACAAGCGGTTCAGTACGTTAACCAAAACAACCAAGCATTGCTTGCTCAACCTCTAAATTGTGGTGGTGAATAATGAGTGACCATAAAACACTGATCAAAAATGGCATGTGGGCCAATAACCCCGCCCTAGTGCAACTTCTTGGGTTATGTCCACTGCTGGCTGTATCGTCAACAGTCACTAACGCGCTTGGGCTCGGCATTGCTACCTTACTTGTACTGGTCGGCTCAAACGTTTCTGTTTCTTTGGTTCGTAACCATGTACCAAAAGAAGTGCGTATCCCAGTATTCGTAATGATCATTGCATCGCTAGTAACGTGTGTTCAACTACTGATGAACGCATACGCCTATGGGCTTTACCTATCTTTGGGTATATTTATCCCGCTGATCGTAACCAACTGTATAATCATCGGTCGTGCAGAGGCCTTCGCTTCAAAAAATGAAGTGCTACCAGCGGCTCAAGATGGTTTTTGGATGGGTCTAGGCATGACATCAGTATTGGTCGTGTTAGGTGCGATGCGTGAGATTATTGGTAACGGGACCCTATTTGATGGCGCAGACCTGCTGCTTGGTGACTGGGCTTCTGTGTTACGAATCCAGATATTCCAATTTGATAACAGCTTCTTGTTAGCCCTGCTTCCACCGGGTGCCTTTATTGGTGTTGGTTTCTTAATTGCTTTGAAAAACATCATCGATAACCAAGCAAAATCTAGACAACCAAAACAAGAGAAACCAGTCATTGAACGCGCTCGCGTTACCAATGCCTAATAAGTTAAATTAGCTTAAACTCCGCTGATCTAGCTCAATCACTCAGCGGGGAAAATCAGATCTAAACATTATATATAATAATGACGCTCATAAGAGCGCGTAACCGATGATAAAGAAGAAGCAATCCAAGCTTCATGCCCTAACTATTTGAAAGTAATGTCGCTATGAACAATGTAAAACGAGTAGAAATACTTGAGCGTTTAAGAGAAAACAACCCAAAACCAGAAACCGAGCTTAACTGGAACAGCCCTTTCGAGTTGCTGATCGCTGTGCTGTTATCTGCGCAAGCAACCGATGTCAGCGTCAACAAAGCCACGGATAAGCTTTACCCTGTGGCTAATACTCCACAAGCAATTTTCGACTTAGGTGTTGATGGCTTAAAAGAGTACATCAAAACTATCGGCTTATTTAACTCAAAAGCAGAAAACACTATCAAAACGTGTCGTATGCTGCTTGACCTACACAATGGTGAAGTACCGGAAGATCGCGCTGCATTAGAAGCCCTTCCAGGCGTTGGTCGTAAAACAGCAAACGTAGTATTGAACACAGCCTTTGGTTGGCCAACCATTGCCGTTGATACACACATCTATCGTGTATCAAACCGCACTAAGTTAGCGATGGGTAAAACCGTCGACGATGTCGAGGCAAAGCTGCTCAAAGTTATTCCCAAAGAATTCAAACTGGATGTCCACCATTGGCTCATTCTTCATGGTCGTTACACCTGTGTCGCGCGTAAACCACGCTGTGGCAGCTGTATCATTGAAGACTTGTGTGAGTTCAAAGAGAAAACGGACGTCTAGGCTCATAAGCTGTTAGCCCTAAGCGAAAGAAGCTAACAAGCCTATTGGCCAAAAAAGCACCGCGTTTATCCTGCGGCATAAAACAGAATTACAAAAACGTATACATAATTAAAGCTAGGAGCAAATCATGTCAAACGGTCGTATTTTACACACCATGCTACGCGTTGGTGATCTAGACAAGTCTATCGAGTTCTACACCAATGTAATGGGCATGCAGCTATTACGTAAGAACGAAAACAAAGAGTACGAATACACACTGGCTTTCGTTGGCTTTGGTGACGAATCTCAAGGTGCTGTGATTGAGCTGACTTACAACTGGGGCACGACTGAATATGACCTTGGCTCAGCTTTTGGTCACGTTGCTATCGGTGTTGATGACATCTACACAACGTGTGATGCGATTAAAGCAGCAGGCGGTAATGTGACACGTGAAGCTGGCCCGGTTAAAGGCGGCTCTACTCACATCGCATTCGTTAAAGATCCTGACGGTTACATGATTGAGCTTATTCAGAACAAACAAGCAAGTGCCGGTCTAGAAGGTTAATTCCTCAACCTCTTTGCGAATTTGGGCTTGAACGCCTGATGAAATGAAAAAAAGAAGTGAGCACTGTGCTCGCTTCTTTTTTATGTTTCCACGCACGAACAATACCCTTCACCAATTATTATTAACAATCTCACCAATGAAACTTTACATGATAATGATTATCATTTAAATTAAACACCTATTGATTAGTGAGGTAACACAATGATTAGCGAATGGGAAAAACACACGTTACTTGCCGATACTGCATTGCAGCTCGACGATCCTGTACGAAGTATTCTCCACTATCAGCAAGCATTGAACTTGAGCGAAGAAATCACTGAGCGTACCGATATTCAGGCTGACGAACGCCTACTGATCTCTGTGATCTCTTGCCACAATCTCGCGCAATTCTGGCGATGGGCTGGTGATACCGAATACGAGCTCAAGTATCTTCAATTGGCTTCAGAAAAAGTGCTGACACTGATCCCGCAGTGCCCAAACACTCAATGTTCCAGCTTTATCGATTCTATTGGTTGCTGTAAGAAAGCGCTGATCGATTTCATGAAACGCCATCCCAATCCTAAAATTGCTTCTATGGTAGAAAAGATCGATACCGCGACCAACTGTGAAATGATCGCTCGTTTCCGCTTGAACTAAACGAGTTGCGTTTAGACAATGGCTCCAAATTTTAAAGACAAAAAAGCCCGTCATTACGACGGGCTATCTGATTTCAAAACAAGCAATTATTCTGCTTAAACCTGCGTACGACCTAAAGAGATAACAACGCGTCGGTTCTTGTCTTTACCAATTGGCGAATTGTTGTCTGCAATCGGGCGACGTTTACCATAGCCCTGAACTTGGATACGATCTTCTGGCAAGCCTAAAGATTTGAAGTACTCTCTTAACGATTCCGCTCTGCGCTCTGAAAGGTTTTGGCTAATACCTTTGCTGTCGACAGAATCGGTGTACGTTGCCACCAGCACAAGATCGATGTCTTGGTTATAGCGAACGTAATCGGCGATCTGGCTCAGCCTTTTGCGCGACGACTTGTTCAGCTGATCACTGTTACGGTCATAGTGCAAAATAGTGAAAGAGATATCTTCAAAGCTGTAAGGCAGCAGGTTAGCAACACAGTCACTGAACACATTGTATTTTTCTTGGAATAACACCGATGACAGCGACACTTCGATTCGCTGGTCGCGGCTCTGCCACTCTTGGTAACTGAATGTCGGGTAGCGCCCTTTCTCCAACTCACTCAAGATTCCCCACGCCGTTTGACCGCCAACGTAGCCATCAAATTGTTGGAAGAACTTAATGGTTGTCATGCGATCAGCACTTTCACCCGGACGCCAAGGTGGCGGCATCGAAATCAAGCTGACATTACGCGTAGCACCCATCGGGCGACGCATTTTAAGCTCAAAGTCCAAAATGATTTTTTTACTCGCGCGAGATGAGAACTCAGCATCACCAAAATTTGGGATAGGGTGAACCAAGCGGCATTCGAGTGGCGTGTTGGCCACCATCTCCCACGTTGACTGTTGAGGAGATGCTCCGTAACGCTTTTCTTGTGCCATTACTGGTGACGACATAAGTAGCGAAAATAGCATTGAACCTGTTATGAGTTGTTTCTTCATAAAGTGGAGTATCTCTTAAGCAATTCGTTTAACAATGCAGCCAATTGCCGCATTTTTCTCTCACGTTTAAATATGCAATTATCAAGCCGCAATGGATTAGGTAATTTATGATTTATTGCCCTTCCCTAGTTTTTATCACTGCTATTATCTGCAATAATGCAGCCTTAATCACACTTATTTGGGCTAACATGACTGTAGAAAACGAAGCTCTGACCCTAAAAAAACGCTTTCGTGGCTATTTTCCAGTGGTCATCGACGTGGAAACCGCAGGGTTTAACGCTGAAACCGATGCATTATTAGAAATCTGTGCCATTACGTTAAAAATGGATGAGAACGGAGATCTGCACCCTGCATCAACGCTTCATTTTCACATTGAGCCTTTTGAAGGCGCAAATATAGAGCAGGCAGCATTAGACTTTAACGGAATTAAAGACCCATTTAGCCCATTACGTGGTGCTGTGTCGGAACAAGAAGCCCTTAAAGAAATCTACAAGCTAGTGAGAAAAGAACAAAAAGCTTCAGATTGCAGTCGCGCAATCATGGTTGCTCACAACGCTACATTCGATTTGAACTTCGTTAATGCGGCAAGTGAGCGCTGTAAGCTTAAACGCGTCCCTTTCCATCCATTTGCTACTTTTGACACTGCAGCTCTTAGTGGTCTTGCCTACGGTCAAACCGTTTTGGCTAAAGCTTGCCGCACTGCAGGGATGGAATTTGACAACAAAGAAGCACACTCTGCTTTGTATGATACGCAAAAAACCACAGAGTTATTTTGCGGCATTGTAAACAAATGGAAAGCCCTTGGTGGTTGGCCTCTTGTTGACGAAGAATAAAAAATAGAGTCGGTAAACGTTCACTCGTATTGCCTTCATAAAAAACACAACATCCCGAGAATAATATGAATCCTGTTGTAATTTCAGTTTGCATCATGCTTGTTTTAGCTTTGATGCGCGTAAACGTAGTCGTTGCTCTCACGTTCAGCGCAATTATCGGTGGCGTAGCCTCTGGTATGGGCTTGAACGACGCAGTCGCGGCTTTCGAAAGTGGATTAGGTGGCGGTGCAACTATCGCACTTAGCTACGCTATGCTTGGTACATTCGCTGTTGCTATCTCACGTTCTGGTATCACAGATCTCCTTGCTCAAAGTGTTATCAAACGCATTCACGGTAAAGAGAACAGTGCAGCATCGACTGGTCTTAAATACGGCATCCTTGCGTCGTTGATCTTAGTGACCATGTCTTCACAAAACGTGATTCCTGTACATATCGCCTTCATCCCAATCTTAATCCCACCTCTACTAGGCGTATTCGCAAAAATGAACCTAGACCGTCGTCTAGTTGCGTGTGTGCTTACTTTTGGTCTGATTACGCCTTACATGGTGTTACCGATTGGTTTTGGCGGCATCTTCCTAAACAACATCCTGCTTAAAAACCTTCACGACAATGGTCTTGAAAACGTTGTAGCGAGCCAAGTACCTATGGCAATGTTGTTACCAGCAGCAGGCATGATCTTCGGCCTTCTTACCGCAGTATTCTTTACTTACCGTAAGCCTCGCCAATACAAAGAAACCTCTCACACTGTTGTTTCAACAGAAGTGAAAGAGATCAACAAGAAGCACATCCTAGTTGCAGCGGCTGGTATCGTAGCAGCGCTAACAGTTCAACTGTCGACGGGTTCTATGATCATCGGTGCTCTAGCGGGCTTCATGGTATTTACCTTCGGTGGCGTCATTGCTTGGAAAGAGACACAAGATGTTTTCACCAAGGGCGTTCATATGATGGCAATGATCGGTTTCATCATGATTGCAGCGGCAGGTTTCGCGGCAGTTATGAAGCAAACGGGTGGCGTTGAATCTCTGGTTGAAGCTCTTTCAACTAGCATCGGTGACAATAAACCACTAGCAGCGCTACTTATGCTAGTGGTTGGTCTACTGGTAACAATGGGCATTGGTTCTTCGTTCTCTACGATTCCAATCCTTGCAACTATCTACGTTCCACTAGCAGCAGCATTTGGTTTCTCACCAATGGCAACGATCGCTCTAGTAGGTACAGCAGCAGCACTTGGTGATGCAGGTTCTCCGGCTTCTGACTCAACATTAGGTCCAACGTCTGGTCTAAATGCTGATGGTCAACATGAGCACGTATGGGAAACCGTAGTACCGACGTTCTTGCACTACAACATCCCACTGATCGTATTCGGTTGGATTGCAGCTATGGTTCTGTAGTTAAAGAGTCCTACGCTATCTTTTATAAAGACCGCCTCGTGCGTAATGCCAGTCAGTTAA